>JAISTC010000191.1 GCA_031272805.1 Propionibacteriaceae bacterium | reverse complement strand
GGAACGAGCGACAGCCACAGGGCCTGACACCGTGGCGGGCAGGGGTGACTCCTCCGGCGGGCCTTGGGTGACTTCTCCGGTGGCCACGGTGTCAGGCCCGCTGGCTGTCCCTCGTTCCTCGCTCCGTAGCCAGCGTGCCCGACCCCATGGCCCAAGCCAGCGTGCCCGACCTCGTGCCCTGGCCCGGGCTCGTTCCTCGCCAAGGCCAGGGCGCCTGACACCTCGGCCTGGGTTCGCTAGAGTGGGCTGGTACTGCCCCCATAGCCCTATGGCCCAAGGCCGTGGGCCCTGTCGTGATGCCGCCCACGCCCAACCCAAGGAGGCCGCCATGACCGACCCGGTCACCCCCGGGCGGGCCGCGGCGACCCTGCTCAGCGTGCTGGCCGACCGCGTCCAGACGACGCCGGACGCCATCGCGCTGACCGGTTCGGGCGTGACGCTGACGTTCCTCGAACTCGACGAGCAGGCCAACCAACTGGCCCGGACACTGGCCGAGGGCGGGCTCCAGCCGGGCGACCGCGTGGCCCTGTTGGCCGGCCACCACCCGGTCGCCGTGACCGCGTTTCTGGCCGCGCTCAAGGCCGGCGGCATCGTCGTCGGCCTCGATCCCGCGGCCCCGGTCGAGCGGACCCGGGCGGTCCTGGCCGACGCGGCGCCCAGCGTCACCCTGACCTACAAACAACCATTGCCCTGCCCGGCGCCGGGCCGCCGCCTCGACCTGGCCGCGCCGACGGCCTACCACCCGAACCCCAGCCCGCTGGAGCGGGCGCCCAAGCCGTCCGACCTGGCCCACCTCCTCTACCCGACGCCGCGCCCCGGCGAGCCGGTCGCGCCCGGGACGGCGCCGACGCTGCCGGGCGTCGTGACGGACTACGCCGCGCTGGCTACTCTCGTGCTCGACGCCATGCCCGGCGACCTCCTGTTCCACCACGACGACCCCGTCGCCCTCGCCACGTCCGGCCCCCACCAGACGACCTTCCTCCTCGACACGGTCCTGCCGCTGGCCCGGGGCGTGCGCGTGGCGATCGCCAGCCCCGGCGAACTGGCCGACCCGGCCGCCCTGACCGCGCTGGTCGGGCGCGAGCGCGTCACGGTCGTGGCCGGGACGCCGGCCGCCCTGGCCCAGCACCTGGCCTCGGCCGACCGCTGCCCCTGGCTGGCCGGCGTCCAGGTCCTGGCGCTGCGCGCCCGCGATTTCCCCGACGGCTTCTGGGACGAGTTGCGCCCGGCCACGAGCGCCCTGCTCGTCCGGCTGTACGGGCCGCCGGAGTGCGGCGGCGTCGTGACGTTCTCGCCGGTCCTCGACCCGGACGCGGTCGGGCTGGGCTACCCCGTGCCCAACCTTCAGGCCTACGTCGTCGGCCACGACGGCGTCCCGGTCCGGGCGGGCCAGGCGGGCGAGCTGTGCGTCGCCGGGCCGCTGGTGGCGCGCGGCTACTGGCACGAGCCCGCCTGGGCGCGCGACCGCTTCATCCCGTCGGAGGAAGGCGAGGACCGCCTGTTCTGCACGGGCGACCAGGTCCGCTGGCAGCCCGACGGACAACTGCAATTGCTGGGCACGGTGTCGCCGGGCCACCCCACCACTCCGTCGGTCACGCTGGACGACACGGCCTCCGGCGTCTTCCAGTCGGCCGTGGCGGCGGCCCCCGACGCCCGGGCGATCACGGAGACGTCCGGGCTGGGCGTGACGTACGCGATGCTCGACCTCGGTGCCCGGCGGCTGGCGGCGGCGCTGCGCGCCCAAGGGGTCCGGCGCGGCGCCCGGGTCGCACTGCTGACGGGCCGGGGCGTCGACTTCTACTGCGGCCTGCTCGGCATCCTCTACGCGGGGGCCGCCTACGTCCCGCTGGCGCCGTCCACCCCGGCGGCCGCGGTGGCGGCGCGGCTGGCCGCGGCCGAGGTGGCCGTCGCGGTCATCGACGACTGGGCGCTGGCGGAAAAGACAGGCATCTTGCCGGTCGTCTGCCTGGCCGACCCGGCGCTGAGCCGCCAGCCGGCCGCCGCCCCCGAACCCGTCAGCCCGGACGATCTGGCGGCTTACATCTTTGTCGATAAACAACCCTGGCTGTTGACCCAGGGCGACCTGGCCCGGTCGGCCCGGGCCGCCGCCGACCGCCTCGGCCTCGAGCCCGCCGACCGGGTCCTCGCCTACGCCGCGCCGGACGAGCCGGGCGCGGCGTGGGAGTGGAGCCAAGCGCTGTTGTCCGGCGCCAGCCTGCGGACGGTCCCGGCGGACGTCACTCGCGACGTGGCCAGGCTGCGCGACGCCCTGGGCGGCGTGACGGTGGCGACCCTGCCGGCGTTCGTGGCCGCCCTGGTCCGCCCGCTCGGCCTCCGGGCGCTGGCCACGACCGGCGCGACCCCCGCCGACGTGGCCGGCTTCGACGGCCACCTCGTCCACCTCGCCGCCGTGGCCGAACCGATTCCGGCCGCGCCCCCGGCCGCCGACGACCCGGCGGCGCTGGCCCAGGCCCTCCGGGCCTGGCCGGGCGTGGCCGACGCCGCCGTCATCGGGCCCGACGGCTACATCGCCGCGCCGCCCGGCCTGGACGCCGACGCCGTCCTGGCCGAGGTCGCCGCCGCGCTGCCCGTGGCCCCGGCGCGGCTCCAGCGGGTCGACGCCATCCCGCGGGACGCCGACGGCGCGCCTGACCTCCGGGCGCTGCCCGACCCCGACGGCGACGCGCCCAGCCTCAGCCCCGCCGAGGCCGCCCTCCAGGCGGCCTACGCGCGCGTCTTCGGGCCCGAGGCGGCGGCGCGGGACGCCAACCTGTTCGCCCTGGGCGGGGACGACGCCGCCGTCCTGGAGCTGCGGGACACCCTGGCGGCCGACGGCTGGACCGTCAGCGCCGCCGACCTCCTGGCCGGCCGGACCCCCGCCGCCGTCGCCCCCTACGCCACCCGCTCCGGCCCCGCCCCGGCCGACCAGGCCGAAGTCGTCGGGCCGGTCGACCTGACCCCGCGCCAGGTGCTCTGGCTGGCCGCCCACCCCGGCGTCTGGCCCGCCGCCCGGATGACGGTCCTGGCCCGGCGTGACCCCTTCGACCCCGCCGCCCTCCGCGCCGCCCTGGCCGCCGTGGCCCGCCACCACGACGCCCTGCGCGGCCGCCTGGCTGACGGCTACTCGGAGTACCGGGCGGCCGGCGTGACGGCGCCGCCGCCGCTCGACGTCACGGTCCTGGCCGAGACGCCCGCCGACCTGAGCCCGATGGCCGACGCGGCCACGGCGCTCCAGGACCGGCTCGACCCGGTCCACGGCCCCGTCCTGGCGGCGCACCTCTGGCGCACCCCCGCGGGCGACCAGCTCGTCGTCGCCGTCAGCCGCTTCACGGCCGACGACCGCTCGTTCGGCATCGTCGTCCAGGACCTCGTCACGGCCTACGCGCAGACGGCGGCGGGGCGGCCGGTCGACCTCGGGCTCAAGTCCGCGTCGGTCCGGGCGTGGGTCCAGGCGCTGGCGGCGGCGGCCGTCGACCCGGCCGTCGGCGCGCAATTACCGTTGTGGCGGGAGCACGTCACGGCCGTCCAGCAAGCGCAATTGCCGTTGGCGGCGCCGGGCGGCGCGGCGGGGGCGGCCGGGAACTCCGGGCGGCGCAACCTGACCCTCGGCCTGGGCGCCGAGCAGTCCCAGCGGCTGCTGACCGGGACATCCCAGGCCTACGGCACGACGGTCCACGACCTCATCGTGGCCGCGACCGCGTGGGCCGCCCACGAGGTCTTCGGCCTCTCCGCCGTCGCGCTGGAGGTCGAGGGCGAGGGCCGGCGGCTCCCCGGCGACCCGCTCGACCTCAGCCGGACGGTCGGGGCGCTGGCCCACCCGTATCCGGTCGTCGTGCCGACCAGCCCGATCGTGGCCCAGGCCATCGTGGCGGCCAAGGAGGTCTTGCGCGGCGTGCCGCTCGACGGGCTCGGCTACGCGCTGCTGGCGCCGCTGCCGGGGTCCGGGGTCACGGTCGAGCCGAACCTGGCGGTCCGGTTCGGCGCGGCGCCCGTCCTGACCGGGTTGGAGGGGCTGGCGCTGTCCGACTGGCCGGTCGCCGGCCCGGACCCGCTGCGCGCGCCCAACCCCGTCCGGCTGACCGTCGCGGCCCACGGCGAGAGCCTCGGCCTCGGCCTGGCCTATGACGCCGGCCGGCTCGACGAGGCGACCGCCTGGCGCTTCCTCGTGGCGGTGCGCGACGGCCTCGGCGTCATGATCGAACACTGCGCGGCCCAGCCGACCCGCTGGCGGACCCCCGCCGACGTCGGCCTGGCGGAACTGGACGACGTCACGCTCGGCGCCCTCAACGCCGTGGCCGAGGATCCGAGGGAGCCATGACGAGTCTGACGGTGGCGCCCGGCGTCGAGGCCGTGGCCTGGCTGACCGACGAGCAGTCGGCGCTCCTGCGGCTGCACCTGGCCCGGCCGCACGCCGAGTGGCCGCCACTGGCCGAGCAGCAGGCCGTCATCTTCTGGGGGCCGCTCGACCAGACCCTGGCGGCGCAGGCGGTCCAGCTCACCGTCATCCGCCACTCCGCCCTCCGCTCCGCCATCCTCCACCGGGGCGTCCCCCGGCCCGTCCAGGTGGTCCTGGCGCGGCGCAAGGCCCGGGTCGGCGCCGTCGACCTCACCCCCTACGACGCCATCACGCGCGGCCGCCAGGCCGCCGCCCTCCAGGCGTCCGAACTGCGGCGCGGCTTCGACGTGCAGGCCGACCCGCTGCTCCGCGTGACGCTGATCCGACAGGGGCCGGAGCAATCCGTCGTGGTCTGGACCTACCATCCGCTCGTCCTCGACGCCGAGTCGTTCCCGGCCGTGTGCGCGGACTTCCTGACGTTCTACGAGCGGCTCCGGCGCGGCGCGGCGGCGGACGCGCTCGTGGCGGAGGCGCGGCGGCGGGCCGAGCTGGCGCCGCGCTTCGCGGACTACGCCCGGGCGGTGGCGGAGCTGCCGGACGACTCGGACTACTGGGCGGGCCTGGTCGAGGCCGCGCCCGCGCCGGCGCGGCCGGCGGCGCTGACGCCGACGGGCGGGGGCCCGGCGGGCTGGCGGACGGCGGAGGACCACCTGTCGGAGGCCGTCACGGCGGCGGTCGTGGCCGGGGCGCGGGCGCAGCAGTTGCCCCTGTCGGCCCTGGTCGGGGCGGCCTGGGGGCTCGTCGTCCAGCGGGCCACGGGGTCACGCGACGTCGTCGTCGGGCGGCTGCGCTCGGCCCGGGCGGAGGCGCCGTTGGCCGGGGTGACCCGGGTCGTCGGGCCGCTGGCCCAGGTCGTGCCGGTCCGGATCAAGGCCGTGGCGGGGGACACGGCCGGGGCGTTCGCGGCGCGCGTGGCGGCCCAGGCGGCCGCGGCGGCCTGCCGGCCGCGCTGCGACCTCGCGGCGGTGGACGAGGCCGGGCGGGCCGGGGTGGCCGGGGCTGGCGGCGGTGTGGGTTCCGGCGCGGTGGCGCCGGACGAGTCGGTCGGCGTCGGGTCGGCGGGCGGCGCGGCCGCCCGCGGGGCGGCGCCGGACGAGTCGGCGCTGTGCGCGACGGTCGTGACGTTCGCGGACGCGCCGTTCGACGCGGCGGCGCTCTCGGCGCTGGGCCGGGCGCGCGTCCGGCTCGACTCCTCGCACCCAGCGCGGCGGGCGGCCTGCCAGGCGGCGGCCGAGTTGGCGGGGGGCCGGCTGCGGCTGGCGGTGTACTGCGACGCGCCGTACGTGCGGCGGGACGCGGAGCGGATCCTGGGCTGGTGGGCCAGCGCGCTCCAGGCCCTGGCGACGGAGCCGGACGAGCCGCTGGACGACCTCGACATCATCCCGGCGGCCGAGCGGCGCCAGCTCTTCGACGACTTCAACGGCCCTGCCTTCGACTATCCGGCCGACGCCACGGTCGCCGGGCTGGTGGCGGCGCGGGCGGCGGCGACCCCCGGGGCCGTGGCGCTCGTGACGCCGGGCCGGAGCGTGACGCGGGCGGGGCTGGAGCGGGCGGTCGCCGGAGCCCGGGCCCGCCTGTCGGCAGCCGGCGCGGCCGGCCCGGTCAGCGTGACGGGGCCGCGCGGCGGGGAACTCGTGGCCGTGCTGCTGGCCTGCGCCGGGTCGGGCCTGCCGTTCGCGGCGGTGGCCGGGCCGGAGGGCGAGCCGGTGCGCGTGACGTGGGACGGCGGGGAGGCGGCGTTCGACGCCGCGCTGTGGGACGCGGAGCCGGCCGACGCGCCGGAGCTGGTCCCCGGCGGCGCGGGCGCGCGGCTGACCAGCGGCGCGCCCGGCACGGCGGCGATCACGCACGCCGGCTTCGTCAACCTTGCCCTCAACCCCCGGCTCGACAGCCTGCTCACCGGCGACCCCGGCGACCGTGACATTGGGGACGGTTCCTTCTGTCACACGAGTGTGACAAAAGGAACCGTCCCCAATGTCACACCCATCCCCACTGCCACGGTGGTCAGCGTCAACCCGGTCGAGTCGGCCGAGTTCCTGATCGAGGCGCTGGCGGCCCTGGCGCGGGGCGTGCCCGTCGTGTTCCCGCAGGCGGCGGACCTGGCCGATTCCGGGCGCTTCCTGCAGCTCGTCTGGACGACCGGGTCGACCGTGCTGATCGCCCGGCCGGAGTTGCTGGAGCGGCTGACCAGCGGGCGGGAGCAGCTCGGCTCGCTGACCGGGCTGCGCCGGATCCTCGTCGTCGGGCCGGAGTGGCCGGCGGCGCTGGTGCGGCGGCTGTCGCTGTACACGCCCGCCACATGGTCGCGGGCCTACGCGCCGACCGGGACCGAGCTGTGGGCGACGGTCGGGCCGGTGGCGGACGTGCAGGCGGAGCGGCCGGACGTGGGGTCGCCGCTGGCGAACACGGCCGTGTACGTCCTGGACCGGCTGCGGCCCTGCGGCATCGGCCAGATCGGCGAGGTCTGCCTCGCGGGGCCGGGGGTCCCGCCCGGCCCGGGTGAGCGTGACCTGGCCAACCCGTTCCAGCCGGGGCGACTGTGGCGGACCGGCGACCAGGCGCGCTGGCTGCCGGACGGCCAGTTGGACTTCGTGGCCGGGGCGGCCGGCGCCCTGGACGAGTGGCCGGAGCCGATCCCAGCCGCGGCGTGAGCGGCCCCGATCATCCGGCGCCCCTCTACCCCGTCATCCTGCGCGACGGTGGCGCGGGCCGAGGCACGAGGCCCTCCCGCCACCGGAGTCGCAGGATCTGCGTGGGGTGGCGGAGTCTGTCACTGTTCTGGTCGTTCTGTGAACCCGTGGCGCGGATGGCGCCACACCGTTTCGACCCCCTCGGTTCGGCCGGCCTAGCGTGAGGGTGGCGGGAAGGAGGCCGGTATGTCGGGGCGGGGTCGTCTGATCGGGTTGGCGGTGGTCGCGCTGGCGGTCGTGGGGGTGGCCGTCTGGGCGGTCCTCCAGTGGGGGCCGCGGGCGGACGCCGGGCCGGAGGTCGGCGCCAGCGTGGACCCGGCGGCGATCGTCAACGATCCCGATCTGAGGGCCCAGGTCAAGGTCACGGCGTGCGCCCGGGAGGCGGATGGGCGCTGGACGGCCCGGGGCGAGGTGGCCGACGGTCTGGGGCGGGACCAAGCGCTGGTCATCACGATCTCCTACACCAACGCCGACGCTACTGTCCTCGACCGGCGCCAGGTCACGGTCGACGTGGGCGAGGGCGAGAGCGTGGCGTGGAGCGTGACGTCGGCGGCGCTGGAGGAGGAGAACGTGACGTGCGTGCTGCGGGGTGTGGGCTGACGTCGCTGACTTGAGCGGCCGGCCACGGTGTCAGGCCCGCTGGCTGTCGCTCGTTCCTCGCTCCGTAGCCAGCGTGCCCGACCCCATGGCCTGCGTGGCCAGCGTGCCCGACACCTCGGCCTGGGCTCGTGCCTCGCTCCCCTGGCCAGCGTGCCCGACCCCATGGCCTCCGGTAGAGTGGCGCAGTCGCCTCCGCTTTGCCGCTGTTTTCAAGGGGTGTTTATGGCTATCACGCTGCGTGACGTCCGGCTGCCCGATGACGCCGAGGCTATCGTCCGGTTCTATGACCGCTACGGCTTCGGCTTCGCCCACGCGATGGGCTTCCCGCTCAGCCCCGAGGCGTTCACGACCATGCTGCGCGAGAACGACGCCCTCAACTTCGTCGTCATGGAGGACGACGGCCGCCTGATCGGCGTGTCCGGCATCTTCCGGCTCGACTCCGCCATGGCCAGCCGGCCCGGCGAGACGCGCGGCAACCACATGCTGATCGAGTCGACGGCGCGCGGCGGCATGCAGTTCGGCCGCATGATCGAGACGCAGTTCAACTGGCAGCTCGACAACCACGTCCGCTTCCTGACGATGCGGCTCCGGCCCCAGAACAAGATCGCCATCTTCACGTACCTCCGGGCCGGCTACCGGACGACGGAGGTCCGGCCCAGCGTGGAGGGCTTCGTCGATTTCAGCTCGGCCTTCCCGCACATGATCGACGCCGCCGCGCAGGTCACGGCCGACCCGTCGCTCGGCGTCCAGCTCCCCCACTTCAACTGGGTCCACCTCAAGGGCGACAAGGGCATCAGCGGCAAGAACTTCGACGACGGCGTGACGCGCCACCCGGACGGCCACAACACGGTCAGCTTCCACGTCGAGCCCAAGGGCATGACCTCCGACTTCACGCTCGACATGGACACAGGCAAACTCTGGTTTGTGTCGCGCAACGGCACGGAGTACACCGACCTCTTCCTGAGCGTCATGCGCTACAGCCCCGACCCCGACCCGGCGGTGGTGACGCTCCCCGCCCGCCCGGTCGGCGCGGGCGCGTTGACGGTCGACACGTGGGGCGGCCTGACCCTGACCCACCCGCGCCACCTCGGCCCCCTGTACCAGGACGTCTTCCCCGACGACGAGGGCCACATCGTCTGCTACCGCCGCCCGCCCGCCCGCACGGTCACGACCGAGGCCACGGACGACGGCTGGGTCACGATCGACGCCGGCGGCACGGTCCGCACGGTCCGCGTCGACGGCGACACGATCGAGGTCGAGGTCAAGCTCCGGGACGGGGCGCCGGACGAGCCCGGCTTGCTGGCCGCCCGGCCCTGGATCGGGCTCCGGACCTGCGAGTACGCCGTCGCCTACCCGGACGAGCCGCGGCGCGACGCCTACCTCCACACGGGGCTCTGGCCCCCCTTCCTGCCCGGCTACGAGGCCTGCGCCGACCAGGACTTCTCCGGCCCGCTGGCCGGGGCCGTCCAGACGTGGACGGACCGGGCCGCCGGGCTGGCGGTCACGGTCGAGTGGCTCGACGCGGGGCGCCTCCGCTGCGAGGGCCAGGCCCGCGCCGACGGGCCGGTCCTGCGCTACCGCGTGACCGTCACGGACACGGCCGGCCCGGCGGCCGGCGTGACGCCTGCCCCTCTGGAGGGCACGGACGTCCCCGAGTGGTCGGTTAACGTGTCCAGCCAGGGGCAACGGCTCTTGCGGACGCCGGACCGGACGGGCCAGGTCACGGTCGCCGCCGCGTCCGGCCTCATCGGCTGGCAGGCCAAGGGCCAGACCATCCTGGTCGAGGCGACGAGCAGCAAGGGCTTCCACTGCCTGACGAAGGTCCCGGCCACGATCTGGCCGAGCCTCAACGCGCCACGCGAGGACGTGCGGCGCGGCCCGGAGTGGGCCGAGGACGACCCGCGCTGCCGCTTCGCCGACCCGACCGCCGCCCACGGCTCAGACCCTGACCCCGAGCACATGGTGTGGAGCGTGACGGGCAACGCCGACCTGACGGAACTGGAGTTGTCCAGCGTGGCACCCGCCCAGTACGCCGGGCTGGACGCCGTGTTCAACCTCAAGGTGCCGGTCTCCGTCGAGACGGTCGAGCTGGCCGACTCGGCGGGCGAGTGGCGGACCTTCGCCAAGCAGGACGACGTCGACCGGCCGATCGGGCTCTGGTGGGCCTACACGCGGAAGCTGCGCGTGCCGTTGGGCGGCGGCCACGTCGTGATCGAGCCGGTGTCCGGACACGCGGCGGAGATCCTGGTCCGCGGCTTCGTCGAGGGCTTCGTCATCAACCTGATGTCGCGCGTGACGGAGGACGCGCTGGCCGGCGCCTGGCGCCTGCGCTACGAGGCGTAGACCTTTGTCATCCTGAGCGACCCCCTTGTCATCCTGAGCGCAGCGAAGGATCTCGACCTGGTAGGAGAGAGATCCTTCGCTGCGCTCAGGATGACAGAGGGCGCTATTGCCGCAGGGGCGTGGGCCAGCTCGGGTAGACCACTGTCGGTTCGGCGTGGGCCGGCTCGTTCTGGGCGTCGTCGGCGAAGTCGGCGGCGCCTCTGGTCGCCATCGCCTCGTACTCGGCCCAGCGCTGGTCGACCGTGTGCTGCGCCAGCTCCTCCATGCGCGCCGCCTCGTCCGGGTGGGCCTGGCGGAGCATCTTGTAGCGGAGCTCGTTGTAGATGTAGTCCTTCATCTTGATGCGCGGCCGCGGCGAGTCGAGGAGGAACGGGTTGCCGCCCTCCCACTTCGTCACGGGGTTGTAGCGCATCAGCGGCCAGTGGCCGGAGGCGACGGCCCGGTACTGCTGGTTGAGGCCCTTGGACATGTCGATGCCGTGGGCGATGCAGTGGCAGTAGGCGATGATGAGCGACGGGCCGGGGTAGGCCTCCGCCTCGCGGAACGCCCGCAAGGTCTGTTGCGGGTCGGCGCCCATCGCCACGCGGGCGACGTAGACGTTGCCGTAGGAGATCGCCTGGAGGGCCAAATCCTTCTTGTTGGTGCGCTTGCCGGCGGCCGCGAACTTGGCGACCGCGCCGAGCGGCGTCGACTTGGACGCCTGGCCGCCCGTGTTGGAGTAGACCTCCGTGTCCATGACGAGGATGTTGATGTCACGCCCGGACGCCAGCACGTGGTCGACGCCGGACGAGCCGATGTCGTAGGCCCAGCCGTCGCCGCCGACGATCCAGACGGACCGGCGGACGAGGTGGTCGGCCAGGTAGAGCAGGTCCTTGGCGTGGGTGCGGATCTCCTTCTCGGAGTGCTTGAGCAGCGGCTCGAGCGCCTGCTTGAGCTCGTCGATGCGGTCGAACTGGTCGCGGATGTCGGACTCGAACTGCTGCGGCTGGGTCAGGATGTCGTCGACCAGCGCCGGGTCGAGCAGGTCCTTCAACTGGCCCAGCCGGACCTTGGCCAGGTCCGTCTGGAGGTCGGCCGCCAGGCGTAGCCCGAGGCCGAACTCGGCGTTGTCCTCGAACAGGGAGTTGGACCAGGCGGGGCCGCGGCCGTCGGCGTTCTTGGCCCACGGCGTGGTCGGCAGGTTGCCGCCGTAGATCGAGGAGCAGCCGGTGGCGTTGGCGACGGTCGCCCGGTCGCCGAACAACTGGGTCAGCAGCTTGAGGTACGGCGTCTCGCCACACCCGGCGCACGCGCCCGAGAACTCGAACAGCGGCTCCAGGAACTGGGCGCCCCGGACCGTGGCGAAGTCGAGCCGCGAGCGGTCGTTGACCGGGAGGGTCTCGAAGAAGTCGACCTGGGTCCGGGCGGCCGACTTGTCGAGCATCGGCTCCAGGTTGATGGCCCGCCGGTTGGGCTGGCGGGGCGACCGGACCGGACAGGCCTCGTAGCACAGCCCGCAACCCGTACAGTCCTCAGCGAACACCTGGAGCGTGTACTGGCCGCCCGGCACGCCGGCCGAGTTGAGCCGGGCGTGCTTGAAGCCCTCGGGCGCACCCTCGATGGCCTTGTCCGGGTAGTACTTGGCGCGCAGGACCGCGTGCGGGCAGACGAACGCGCAGTTGCCGCACTGGATACACGCCTCCGGGTCCCACACGGCCACGATGTCCGACACATTGCGCTTCTCGTACTGCGTCGTCCCCGACGGGTACGAGCCGTCGGCCGGAATCTCCGAGACGGGCAGTTCGTCGCCCTCGTCGAGCAGCATCTTGGCCGTGACCTCGCGGACGAACTCCGGCGCGGTGGCGGGCACGGGCGGGATGTAGCCGTGGTCGCCGACCGGGGCCGCGGGGACAGCGACCTCGTGGAGGTGGGCCAGCGCGTGGTCGACTGCCGTGTGGTTCTTCTCGACGATCTCCTGCGACTTCTTGCCGTACGTCTTCGTGATGGCCGCCTTGACCGCCGCGATGGCCGTGTCGCGCGGCAGGACGCCGGAGATGGCGAAGAAGCAGGTCTGGAGGACCGTGTTGGTCCGGCCGCCCAGCCCGGCCGCGCGCGCCACCTCGAGGGCGTCGATCGCGTAGACCTTGATGCCCAGGTCGATGATCTTGCGCTGCATCGGCACGGGCAGGTGCGCGAAGACCTCGTCCGGCGCGTACGGAGTGTTGAGCAGCAGCGTCGTCCCGGGCCGCGCGGCCGTCAGCACGTCGACGCGCTCGAGGATCGACCACTGGTGGCAGCCGATGAAGTTGGCCTTCGTCACGAGGTACGGCGCTTCGATCGGATCCGGGCCGAAGCGGAGGTGGGACACCGTCCGGGAGCCGGACTTCTTCGAGTCGTAGACGAAGTAGCCCTGCGCGTAGAACGGCTCGTCTTTGCCCTCCGGGTTGGTCGAGCCCAGGATCTTGATCGTGTTCTTGTTGGCGCCGACCGTCCCGTCCGCGCCCAGCCCGTAGAAGACCGCCCGGATCGTCTTGGGGTCCTCGATGTCGAGGTGGCGGTCGTAGTCGAGCGACAACAACGTGACGTCGTCGTCGATGCCGACCGTGAACCGGGGGCGCGGGCTGGGCTTGGCCAGCTCGGCGAAGATGCCGGCGACCATGCCCGGGGTGAACTCCTTGCTCGACAGGCCGTAGCGGCCGCCGACGACGGTCGGCAGCGCCGCGCGCCGGCCGGCCGCGAACGCCTCGCCCAGCGTCGCCACGACGTCCAGGAACAGCGGCTCGCCGTTCGAGCCCGGCTCCTTCGTCCGGTCGAGGACGGCGATCTTCGTGACCGAATCCGGCAGCGCGGCCAGGAACGCCTCGGCCGGCCAGGGCCGGAAGAGCCGGACCTGGAGGACGCCGGTCTTCTCGCCCTGGGCGTTGAGGTACGCGGACGTGGCCCGGGCCGTCTGGCCGCCCGAGCCCATGATGACGACGACCCGGTCGGCGTCCGGCGCCCCGGCGTACTCGACCAGGCCGTACTGGCGGCCGGTCAGCTGGGCGAACCGCTCCATCGTCGACGTCACGATCGCCGGGACCTGGGCGTAGTAGGAGTTGGCGGCCTCCCGGCCCTGGAAGTACGTGTCGGGGTTCTGGGCCGTGCCGCGGATGAACGGGTGTTCCGGCGTCAGGGCCCGGTCACGGTGTTCGCGGACGTGGTCGTTCGTGATCAGCGAGCGGATGTCGTCGTCCGACAGCATGTAGAGCGTGTTGACCTCGTGGGAGGTGCGGAAGCCGTCGAAGAAGTGGAGGAACGGGACGCGCGCCTCCATCGTGGCGACCTGGGCGATCAGGGCGAAGTCGTGGGCCTCCTGGACCGACGCGCTCGACAGGAGCGCGAAGCCGGTCTGGCGGACCGCCATGACGTCCTGGTGGTCGCCGAAGATGGACAGGCCGTTGGCGGCCAGCGCGCGGGCGGCGACGTGGAAGACCGTCGACGTCAGCTCGCCGGCGATCTTGTACATGTTCGGGATCATCAGGAGCAGGCCCTGCGACGCCGTGAACGTGGTCGACATGGCGCCGCCCTGGAGCGCGCCGTGCATGGCGCCGGCCGCGCCGGCCTCGGACTGCATCTCGATGACCGTCGGGACGATGCCCCAGATGTTGGGCAGCCGCTTGGCCGACCACTCGTCGGCCAGCTCCGCCATGGTCGAGCTCGGCGTGATCGGGTAGATGGCGCACAGTTCGTTACAGCGATACGCGACGGACGCCGCCGCCTCGTTGCCGTCGATGATCGAGCGGGTGCCCGGGTGAATAGCGAAATCAGCCATGTCAGTGCTCCGAAATCATGTCGATGGCGTGGACGGGGCACTGCTCGTAGCATTCCGCGCAGCCCGTGCACTTCTCGTAGTTGTAGCGGTATCTCAGGCCCTTGCCGAGCTTGATGACGGCGTCCTCGGGGCAGCTCCCCAGGCAGCCGTCGCATTCGATGCAGTTGCCGCAGGAGAGGCAGCGCGTCGCCTCGTAGGTCGCCTCCTCCGGCTCGAGGCCGCGGACGATCTCCTGGAAGCCCGTCCGTTCGGCGATGTCGAGCTCGGACTGCTTGCGCCGGTCGTGGTCGCCGAAGTACCACAGGTGGAGCATGTCGTACTGGACCAGCGGGTGCTTGACGTGGTCGACGGGCCGGCGCGAGTACAGGAACGCGTCGATCATCCGGGCGGCCCGCTTGCCGTGGCCGACGCCCGTCGTGACGGTCCGGTCGCCGGGGACGACGTCGCCGCCGGCGAAGATGCCGGGGACGTCCGTCATCAGGGTCTGCGGGTCGACCTTGACGACGTCGTTGTCGAAGCGGATGCCGGGGATGCGGCGCAGGAAGTTGGAGTCGGGGTCCTGGCCGACGGCCAGGATGACCGTGTCGGCCACGAGCTCCTCGAACCGGCCCGTCCCGACGGCCCGGCCCTTGTCGTCGAGCTCCATGATCTCGACCTTGACGCCCGCCTCGTCGACCTCCTGGATCGTCCGCAGCCACTGCATGTCGACACCCTCGGCCTTGGCCTCGGCCCGCTCGTCCGCGTGGGCGGGCATCTGGGCCTCGGTCCGCCGGTAGATGACGATGGACTCCTCGGCGCCGAGCCGCTTGGCCACGCGCGCCGCGTCCATGGCCGTGTTGCCGCCGCCGTAGATGGCGACGCGGCGGCCGATGACCGGGTGCTCGCCCTCGGCCACGTCGTGGAGGAACGTGACGGCGTCGACCAGCCGGGAGGCGTCCATCGACGGGATGTCGACGTGCTTCGAGCGCCCGGCGCCGATGCCGACGAAGACCGCGTCGAACCGGCCTTCGGCCTGCTCGGCCAACAGGTCCTTGACGGAATGGTCGAGGGTGATCGTGACGCCGTACTGCTTGAGGCGGTCGATTTCGGCGTCCAGGACGTCACGCGGCAGCCGGTACTCCGGGATGCCGTACCGCATCATGCCGCCCGGCTCGTCCGCGCCGTCGCGGACCTCGACGCTGTGGCCGAGGCGGGTCAGGTGGTAGGCGGCCGACAGGCCGGCGGGGCCGGCGCCGATGACGAGGACGCGGAAGCCCGTCGCGGGCGGGGGGTCGGGGAAGGTCCAGCCCTCGGCCAGGGCCAGGTCGCCGAGGTAGCGCTCGACGCCGTGGATCGAGATCGCCTCATCGAGAAAACCGCGGTTGCAAGCGTTCTCGCAGGTGTGGTAGCAGACCCGGCCGTGGATGGCGGGGAAGGGGTTGTTCTTGACCAGCTCGAGCCAGGCCTCGTGCGGCTGGCCCTCCTTGACCAGGCGCAGGTACTCCTGGATGTTCTCGCCCGCCGGACACGCGTTGTTGCAGGGGGGAAGGAAGTCCAGGTAGACCGGCATCCGGGTCCGGATCGGTCCGGCCGAGGCGGAGCCTCGGGCCAGGTCGGGTAGCGCGGTGATGTCCCGGGGTTCTGACATGTCGGTCGCCTCCAGTAGTTCGTCTTGCAGCGATCAAGAATAGGCCCTTAACCCGCTGCCCGGTGGGCCTGCCCAGGGGTACAGACCAATGAGACGCAGTCGTGTCACTGGACAATATGCCCGACACCTCGGCCAGCGTCAGGCCGGGAACAGCAGGAAGGACACGAGCGTGGGGATCGGTACCGTCGTGCAGGCGGTCTCGCCCGGTCCGTCACACTCCATCGCCACAGTCATGTTGATCGTCACGAGGGGGAGCCCCGTCGAGGACAGGTACGCCTTGTACGGCACCCCGTCGGGGCTGTCCACGAAGTAGTACATGATCGGCTGCCCGTTCGGGCCGAGGGGAAGGGCGAGCCCGCTCGTGACGTATGTCCCGGGGTCGGCCAGGTCTGGACCGAAGGAGTCGGCGCCGACCATGAAGTCTTCGCCGTAGTCGACCCAGTACCAGTTGACCACACCCTCGTGCTCGGTCCAGAAAGAGACCGGTGCTGGCCCTGGCGCGCTCGTCGCTTCGGCCGCACAGAGGGCTGTCCCGCCCGTGGCCAGGTCGAGGAGGCACATCTGCGAATCGGCGTCGTCGAGGGTGTACAGGTTGACCGCCACAAGGTCGTCGCCGACGAGTTGGCTGGCGATCACACCGAATGAACCGGTGGCACCCGCCGGCCCCGTCCAGGTCCAGACCCGCTCGCCCGTGGCCAGGCTGTAGGCGCTGACCCGGCCACCTTCTATCGGGGCGGCCCCGTCGCCCGGGGGCGTCTCCGTCACGATGACGAGGTCGCCGACGACGAAGTGGTCGTAGACGAGGGGCGTGGCCGAGGTCACGGGCGCGTCCCACAGCGGCTGGTCCGTGGCCGTGTCCCAGGGCTCGAAACCCGTCATGCCGCCGGGGCTGGCGCTGAGGGCCGTCCACGTCTCCCGGAACACCGTGGTCGTCGTCGCGCCCGCCCCGTAGGTCGGCCACTCCTCGTACAGCGTCCGGGCCGTGTCCTGGCCGGCCGGCGCGAACGTGGCGCCGAAGGCCGCCGGGAGGCCGTCGGCGGCGTTGACGTAGCCGTCCCCCGCGAACACCCAGCGGTCTTGGAGGGCGGCCGGGAAGTAGCCGAAGAACGTGGCCCCGCGCGTCCGCTGCCACACGATGGTCGCCGGGTCGTCCGCCCGCACGGCCGTCAGGAGCGTGGCCGCGTCGTCCACGGCCTGGACCTGCCACACGATGACCCCGTCCGACCAGGCCAGCTCCGTGGCCAGGGTCAAGGGGGCGGCGCCGTCACCGCCCGCGGCCAGGGCGAAGTCCGCCCAGGCCACGGCCGCCTGCGCCGTGACCTCGCCCGAGTCGAGGTCGGCGACGACCAGCCACAGGGCGCCGGGCTCGTCCGCCCGGGCGCTGTCGCCCGCCAGGACGGCGACCTGGCCGTGGTCCACGACGGTCCGGGCCACGTCGATCCGGGTCAGGCCGGTGACGTCACGCAGGTCGAGGGTCCAGTCGAACGCGCCCGTCGACGGCTCGATCGCCCGGAGCACGTAGGTCGCCGGCGAGTCAGGGGCGGGGGTGTCGGCGTTCCCCGACCACGTCCAGCCGCCGCAGACAGCGAACAGGGCCAGGTCGGCGCGGACCGGGTACGCGAAGTCGGGGTCCAGGCCGTACTGGCCCGCCAGCGCCGGGTCGAGGCCGGCGGCGAGGTCGATGGCGTCGGTGAACGTGGGCAAGGGCCAGTCCGCCGTGGTGACGGCGGCCGTGGCTGCGGCCGTCGGCTCAACCGTGGGGTGGGCGGTCACGCCGGGCGTAGGAGTGGCGGTGGGCGTCGCCACCACGTCGGGCTGGCGCCGCCACAGCGTGACCCCGGCCACGATCAGGGCCAAGGCGCAGGCGATGGCGCCGACCGCGACCCAGCGCGCCCCGCGTGACCGGGCCAGGGAACGGGACGGGCGCGTCGCGGCGGCCCGGGCCGGCGCTTCGGCCTGGCGCAGCATCTGGGCCAGTTCGGTCTCGGCCCGCGGCGTCAAGGGAGTCCCGGGCGCGGCCGGCGGGAGCTGGTTCTGGCGCTTGAGCCGTCCGATGAGGGTCATGCGTCGCTCCTCTCGTACTCCTGGCGGAGCGCCTGGCGGGCGCGATGCAGGCGGATCCAGATGGCCTGGGCCGAGCAGCCGGCCAGGGCCGCGCACTCGGCGCCGGAGAGGCCGTCCCAGTAGTGGGCCAGGAGGAGTTCGCGCGCCGGCTCCGGCAGGCGGTCGAGGGCCGCCAGGAGGCGCCGGTCGAGCCCGTCATCGTCCGCCGCCCGGCCCAGCTCTTGCGCCATCGTCAGGTCCAGGGCGGTCCGGCGGGCGGCGTCACGCCGGGAGTGGTAGACGCTGTAGCGGGCGGTGGTGAACAGCCAGCCCGGCGTCGGCACGCCGTCGCCGATCTTCTCCCACGCGATCCGGAAGACCTCGGACGCGCAGTCCTCGGCGGCCGCCCGGTCGCCCAGACGGCGGTAGGCGTAGGCGACGACGCGGCCGTAGTGCTCGCGGTAGAGCGCGGCGAAACGGGCGGCCGTGGCGGCGTCCGGGCGCGCTCCGGCCACGCTCGTGACGCGCCCAGCCGGCTCCGGCGTCCCGTCGACCGCCATGGCCATAGTCTCCACGACACTTCATCCCAAAGTCAGCCCAAACCTTTCACGCCGCTTCAGGTGTCGGGCCAGGCCGAGGTGTCTGGCCAGGCCGAGGTGTCTGGCACCCCCGCCTTGGCGAGGAACGAGCCCGGGCGGGGGAACCTGATACCGCGGCCGGCCCCACACACTCCCCACCGGCCGAGGCATCAGATGCCGCCGCCCGGTCCTGCGACTCCGGCGCTGGCGCGCCTCCGCGCAGGATGACGTGTGCCTCGCCAAGGCCGCGGCATCCGACACCTCGGCCTCACCTGCCACGCACGCCTGACCCGCGCCCAGAACGCCCAACGTGAGCTTGCCACCGCCTGACCGCACCAACCGGACCAAACCGACCACGGTTCTGTACGTGACCGCTGACTGAGGCGTGGAGGGACGGCGTTCGCTCCGCCCGCAGCGCCGCCGCCGCCCAACTGGCGCACAGCGTGACGGTTCGGCGGCCGAGGACGGAGGGAAGGCCGTGCCTTCACGCCGGGCACCCGACCGTCCCGCGCGCTGGCCCCGGCCTGCTGGCTCCGCCCTCGCCCGTTGGCCCCAGCCCGCCGGTCCCCACGCCCGAGTGAACCCACTATGCTGTCCACAGCAACGTGCTCCGGGGTCGGTGTAAGTCCGAACCGGCGGTGACAGTCCGCGAACCCGGGAGGGGCAACCCGACCGGGCCGATCTGGTGAAACTCCAGGACCGACAGTGAGAGTCTGGATGGGAGGCAGCACGCGGTGACGGCCCATGCCGTTGCCGTGCTCCCGTCGTCCCCGGCCGAGACCGTGAGGACGGAAGGGGGCGACATGGCGAACCACCCGGCCTACCCGCCCAACTCCTCCGGCTCCCCCGACCGCCGCTTCTCCCGCCGCCCGCGCGGCCCCTTGACCGTGACGGCGCCGCTGGCGCTCGGCCTGGCCCTCCTCCTCGGCTGGCACCTCCTCGCCACGTCCGGCCGCCTCCGCGCCAACCTGTTCCCGGCCCCGGCGGTCGTCTGGTCGAAACTCGTCACGGGCCTCGTCACGTCGGGCGTCTACTGGCCGTTCATCGGCGAGACGTTCGAGGAGGCGGCGCTGGGCTGCCTCGTCGGCACGGTCGTGGCCCTGCCCCTCGCCGTCGTGACGGTCCACAACCGCTGGGTGGCGGCCGCCGTGACGCCGTTCCTCGGGGCGACGCAGGCGATCCCGGCGGTCGCGCTGGCGCCCCTGCTCGTCCTGTGGGTCGGCTACGGGCTGAAGGCGGTCGTGGCGCTGTGCGCGCTCATGGTCTTCTTCCCCATCCTCGTGTCCGCCGTCGTCGGCCTCCGCCACGTCGACCGCTCCCTCCTCGACGCCGCCGCCCTCGACGGCGCGGGCTTCTGGGCCCGGCTGACGTACATGGAGTTCCCGCTGGCCGGCGCGACGATCCTGGCGGGCATCCGCAACGGCTTCACGCTGTCGGTCACGGGCGCGTTCGTCGGCGAGATGGTCATGGGCGGCCACGGCCTCGGCACGCTCGTCGGCCAGCAGCAGAACAACGACACGGCCGGCCTGTTCGCCAGCATCATCATCATGGCGGTCTTCGCCTCCACGGTTTACTCCCTCATCACTCTCATCGAAAAGAAGGTGTTCTCATATGAAGGTCGTTGAATCGCGGCGGGCCCGGTTCCGCTGGCTCGCCCTGGCCGCCGGACTGGCGCTGAGCGTGACGGGGTGTGCCGGCCAGGCGTCGGACCCGCTGACGTCGCCGACGTCGGCGGCGTCGGAGCCGGGGTCGGGGGTCACGCTGTCCGCGGCGCCGTCGGAGGGAGCGGCCGCCGTCGCGGCCACGATCGGGTTGACGTACGTGCCCAACATCCAGTTCGCGCCGTTCTACGCGGCGGAGACGGCAGGGCTGTTGCCCGAGGGCGTGACGCTGCGCCACCACGGCCAGGCCGAGGGCCTGTTCACGGCCCTCTCCGCCGGGGAGGAGCAATTCGTCGTGGCAGGCGGCGACGAAATCCTCCAGGCGCGGGCGGACGGCGTCGACGTGGTCGCCATCTCGGCCTACTACCGCCAGTACCCGGCCCGGGTCATCGTGCCCGAGGACTCCTCGATCCAGACCCTGGCCGACCTCAAGGGCCACTCGATCGGCCTCCCCGGCCGCTTCGGCGAGAACTGGTTCGCGCTCCTGCTGGCGCTCGACGCGGCGGGGCTGACCGAGGCGGACGTCGACATCCAGGAGATCGGCTACACGCAGCAGGTCGCGCTCCAGACCGGCAAGGTCGATTCCACGATCGGCTTCTCCAACGGCGACGCCGTGACGTTCAACGTCTCCGGCTTCCCGGTCCGCCAGATCGACCCGCAGGTGCCGCTCGTGTCGATCTGCCTGGCCACGACGTCCGAGTTCGCGGCGGCCCACCCGGAGACGGTGCGCGCGGTCGTGGCGGCCGTGACGGCGGGCATCGCGTCGGTCGTGGCGGACCCGGAGGCGGCGCTGGACGCGGCGGTCGCCTACATCCCCGACTTCGAGTCGACCCGCGACACGTCCAGGGCGGTCCTCCTGGCGACGAACGACCTGTTCGTGGACACTGAGGGCCAGGTCACGGCGAAGCTGGACCCCGCGGCCTGGCAGGCCATGGCGGAGGCAATGGCCGCAGCGTCCTTGATCCCCACCGCCGACGGCGCCGCAGCAGGCATGACCACCGACTTCGCCTAGCCCCCAGGCCCAGGTGTGACATTGGGGACGGTTCCTTTTGTCACACGTTGCCCTCCGGCCATGTGGTCACGCGCACCCACCCCTCGGCTCCGGACGCGCGTTCCAGTTCTGCCAGAGTCAGCCGCGCACAACTGGACGCGGACCCGCACGCCGGGTACACCACCTCGAACCGCCGCAGCGACTCGTCCAGGAACACGCGCACGCCCGGCTCGACGCCGAACGGGCAGACCCCGCCCACCGCGTGACCGACGAGTCCTTCGACCTGGTCGGCGGGAATCAGGCGCGCCTTGCAGCCGAACCGCTCCCGGAACAGCGCGTTGCCGACGCGCGCGTCCCCGGCGGCGACGACGAGGATGGGCCCGTCCGGCGTGACGAAGGACAGGGTCTTGGCGATCAGCGCGGGCGCGACGCCGAGCGCCTGGGCGGCCAGTTCGACGGTGGCCGAGGAGACGTCGAACTCCCGGACCCTCTCCTCCAGCCCAAACAAAGCCAAGTGGTCCCGCGCACGTTCAATTGCCATGCGCAGAGAGTACCGGCCAAGGTGTCTCCGAGGCCGAGGTGTCTGCCCAGGCCAAGGTGTCTGATGCCGCGGCCCTGGCGACGAAGGAGCCCGGGCGGCGGCATCAGATACCTCGGCCGGTGGGGCAGTTCGCGTTCGGCCGCGGTATCAGGTGCCCTCGCCCGGGCTCGTTCCTCGCCAAGGCCAGGGCGCCCGACACCTCGGCCGAAGGAGCACGTGATCCCGTGCTAGATTCCGGCATCCACCCTGAGGAGGACGAGTGAGCCTGAACGTCGTGGCGGCGTGCCTGATCAAGGATGGTCACGTGCTCGCCACGCAGCGCGGCCACGGCGCGTCAGCGGGCGGCTGGGAGTTCCCCGGCGGCAAGGTTGAGCCCGGCGAGACGCCGGAGGCGGCGCTGCGCCGCGAGATCCAGGAGGAACTGGGCGCGCCGATCACGGTCCTGGCCCACCTCGTGACGATCGACCACGCGGACCCGGCGTCCCGCGTGACCCTCCACTGCTACCACGCCACGCTGGACGGCCCCTACGAGTTGACCGAGCACAGGTCCGCCCGCTGGCTGGACGCCACCACGCTGAACACAGTCGCTTGGCTCC
>JAISTC010000024.1 GCA_031272805.1 Propionibacteriaceae bacterium | reverse complement strand
CCACGCCGGGCACCGCCGGGTACTACTACTACTGGGTTGAGATCACGAACAACCTGCTCCTGGACGACGGGACCTCCGGCACACCGGCCACGGTCACGTCCGAGTTCGCCCAGGCCCGGATCGTCAACCGCACGCTGTGGCCACAGCTCATGAACGGGGATTTCGAGTCGGGCAACTACTTGCCAATCGGGGAATCAACAGGCAGTGCTGGAAGCTACTGGGACCGGATTCCTGTCTATGTGACCTACCCGAATTACAACCCGGCCAACGAGTGGGTGCCCTACTGGGACACGACACATGACGGCACCCGCAACGACGAGGACACGGGGCCCACGAGCGACACCACCACCGGGCCCACGGCCGGCAAAGCCATCCAGCTGAACATCCACGACGACAGCAACATGAATGTCGCCAACGACACCGTGTTCGCGGAACTGGCCAACAGCCAGTCCTCCTCGTTGTACCAGGACGTGGCCACGGTCCCCGGCAAGATCTACGAGTGGAGCCTGCTCCATTCCAGTCGCCACTACGCCCCTGGCAACTCCAGGAACAACCGGGACGACTCCATGGCCGTGGTCATCGGGCCGGCCATCAACACGCAGTCGGACTACATCTCGGCCCTGAGCCGCTGGCAAGGCGAGACGACCTACACGAGCGGCACCGGATACCGCAGCGAGTACAGGGTGACGTACACCAACCAGTACCCCTACGGCCGCAACATGGGCTCCTACTTCCAGGACATCGTCCAACATCTGGCCATCGACGACCTCGGTCTTGAGGCGGTGTCCGACTTGGCCGGCGCCGCCTACACGGGTAGGGCCTATACGACCCAGTGGAACGGCTCGACCTACTACGTCTTCATCTCGACCGATTCCAACCAGGACACGGCCTTCACGCCCCGGTCGGGCGCCTATTCGGTCCCCGAGGGGCAGGGCACGACGGTCTTCGGCTTCGTCTACGTCTATGGCGCCGGCGGCAACTCGGGCAACGTGGTCGACGACATCGTCTTCGCCTCCGGCACAGATCTCAACGCGGCCGACACGCTGACCTTCTCGGGCGAGACCTCGATCTCCGTGCCGACGCAAGAGGGCTTTGCCTACGCGCTGGCCGGGGTGCGCGGGTCGGCGCCGTTCCGCCTGACCTCGCTGGAGGCGGACGACGGCTATGTCCATTTCACGCCGGACGGCGCCGCCGCGGCCGACCTGATCCACCCGACCACGGTGGAGGGCAACGCCTCGGACTGGTACGTGCCGAGCGAGGCGGGCACGCTGAGCTTCACGGACCTGGTCCCCGGCGCGACCTACCGGGTCATCGGCATCCCGCTGGCGGCCATCTCCGCCGGGCTGGGGACGAACCTCGACCCGACGCGGGTCCTGGACGACGGCTACTACGACGACATCACGCTGCCCGCGTCGTCGGCGGGCGACGCGACCACGATGAGCAATGTCAGCGCGGAGCTCTACGACCACGACTCGAAGGCCCGGGTCATCGTCTCCCACACGGACTCCCGGGTCCAGTACGCCATCGTGGATGACTCGGGGGCGCCCGCCCTGACCCAGGTCGTCAACGGCGTGACGACGGCGTGGTTCGCCGGCGACACGGGGACCGTGTCGTTCGCGCCGCTGGCCAAGAACACGACCTACCACGTCGTCGCCCGGCCCGCCGGGTACACGGAGATCACACCCCAGTCGGCTCTGGAGTCGGGCTCGGCCGTCACGGTCAGGACGCCCGGCGTGGCCGACATCCAGGCGACCGACGTCACGCGGACGACGGACGGGGACTCCGACACGATCAGCGTCGTGGTCGACGCCCTTCACAACGGCGTCGAGTACGCCGTCTACGACGTCAGGACCGGCGCCATGAGCGCCGTCCAGAAGGCGGACGTCTCGACCGGCACCGTCACGTTGACATTCACCAACCTCGACACGGGCGACAGCTATCAGGTCGTGCAGAAGGAAGACGGGGCCTCCTGGACGACCGGCGTCCGGGCCTACCCGGCGCCGGCCCGGCTGGCGGTCGACTACGTCGGCGTGGCCCTGGGCCTCGCCACCCAGAGCGGGATCCAGCCCGTGCCGGCCAGCGTCGAGTACCGGATCGCCGCCACTGACGCCACGGGCGTGGCCACGCCGGGCGCGGCCGCGGCCAACCTGGGTTGGCTGGCCGGGACCGCCGACACGTGGGCCGCCGCCCTCGGCTCGACCACCATCGACCTCGGGGCGGCCGACAGCAAGCAGGGCACGATCCTGGGCGCGCTGGCCGGGATCGACGGGGCGGCCGGGGCCGTCGTCACCTACCGGACCAAGGCCGGCTCCGACGGCTACACCGGCGCGGCCGTGTCCGCCCTGGCCTACCTGTCGTTCGCCCCACGGGCCGACGGGCCCGCCGCGGACGCCGACTACGAGATCGAATGGGCGGCCGAGGATGTCCTGGCACACGAGGAGCTTGAGTTCCAGACCGAGTCGGGCGGGGCGTGGAGCGCGCTGCCGGCCAGCTCGACCGTGACGTTCGCCGACCTCGGCTGGTCCGGCGTGGCCACGGCCTCGGCCAGCCTGCGCAGCGCCGGCGTGGCGACCGACGACCACGGCACGGACGGCCTGGCCGACGACACCCCTGGGTCCTTCCCGTCCTGGCCCGCGCTGGTCTCGATCCCGGCCCGGCGGGCGGCCCCGTCCTATGTCCGCGCCCAGCTCGCCTCCGGCTCCGAGGGCCAGACGATCACGCTGACCTCGCTCAAGCCGCTGACGGCCTACGAGTACAAGACGCCGAACACCGACCCGACCGATCTCACGGGGGCGTGGACCGGGGTGACGACGGGCGCGTCGCAGACGACGGTGACCGGGCTGGCCAAGGTCGGGGAGGGCGACTACTGGGTGCGCCTGCCCGCGACCGGGTCGGCGCCCGCCTCGCACTACCAAGCCGTGTCGATCCCGCTCATGATCGAGCCGGTCGTCGTCCCCGGCTACGCCTACGGCGCCACACCCCCCACCATGACGATCACGATCGCCAACGGCACATCCAACGACGTCACGCTCAAGGAGGCTTCACTGCGCCTCGACGGGACCGGCGCCGACGCCTTCGAGCTCAGCAGCGGCGGGTCGCTGACCGTCCCGGCCGTGGGCCAGAACCAGACCTGGAGCGTGACCCCCAAGGCCGGCTTGGGGGCCGGGACCTACCAGGCCGTGGTGGTCGTGGACTACTACAAGGACGGCACTTCCGGGTCGACCGGCTCGACCTCGGCGACCGTGACGCTGACCGTGGACAAGGCCGACTGGGACGTGACCCACCTCACGGCGAGCCTCCGGGACGCGGCCACGACCGACACGTCGCTGACCGTCGACCTGGCCGGCGGACCCGTCGGGGCGACCGTCCAGGTCTCCGGCTTCGGCGGCGGCTGGCAGGCCGCCGGCTCCGTAGCCAACGACGGCAGCCTCGCCATCGTCAAGACCGGCTTGACGCCGGCGACGTCCTACGACATCAAGCTCCGGCTGGCCGGCGACGACAACCACCGGGTCTCGGCGGAGATTCCCGTCGGCCTCGGCAGCACCCGCTACACGACGCCCGTCCTGGCCGACATCCTGCGCATCGACTACCAGGGCGAGCGGCTCCAGTTCCAGTCGTCCGTGGCCGACACGTCGATCTACCGGGTCGTGGCGGTTCCGGCCGTGGGCGAGCCGGTCGAACTGGCGGCCAACGCGTCGCTCTCGGCGCTGGCCCAGGCCGGCAATTTCACGCTCCAACTGACCCGGCGCGGCGACGGCACCCACCCCGAGTCGGCCGCCGACACGAAGTCCGTGGTCGGCAAGGCGGAGGCGCCGCTGCCCGACCCGACGCCGGACCCGGCCAACCCGACCACGGGCTACCTCGTCCACCGGGCCACGACCGACGACTCCGCCAACGGCTGGATCCAGGTCAACTCCGGCGGTCTGGCGGTCGGCTTCGAGTTCCGCGGCCATTCGACCGGCGATGTCACGACGGGGTGGACATCGGCCAGCGGGGAGACGCCGAAGACGCTGCCGATCGGGACCTACGACATCCGCTTCCCGGCTACGTCGACGGCCTTCGCGTCGCGCCTGGCCGTGGTCGAGGTCGTGTCGAACAACGCCAACCTGATCATCGACCTCAACGGGGCCGGGACGGCCGGGTCGTTCACGCCGGATCTCGGGACCGAGTGGAAGACCGTGTCGACGGGCCGTTGGCGGATGACCTATCCGAGCGACGCGGACGTGACGCTGCCGACGCCCCGGTGGGCGGGCCATGTCTTCGCCGGCTGGAACACCCAGGCCGACGGGCAGGGCGAGTCGGCGGCCAGCGTGACGGCGATCGCCGACCCGACCGAGTCGGTCACTTACTACGCCCAGTGGACCAGTTACACCCTGACGGCCAGCAGTGTGTCCCGGCTGGGGGACAACGTCCTGGTGACGTTGACGAGCAACCGGGACGGCGTCTACCAGCTGGCGGAGGTGGCCGACGGGGCGGCGGCGCCCACCCTCGACTTCTCCTCGGGGACCACGATCGAGGCGATGAGCCCCAGCCAGAGGAGTGTGCCCGTCGGGTCGGGGGCTCGGGATGTGTATGCGCAGGCCCAGGACAGCGCGGGGAACGTGACCGCCCGGCTCAAGATCGACGTGGCCGCCTACACCCCGCCGACGGTCGTCAGCGTCAGCCCAGGCGGGTCGAACGCCCCGCTGTCCGGGTCGTTGACCGTGACCTTCTCCGAGCCGGTCGACCCGGCCTCCGGCACGGTGTACCTGGACCGCGTGGAGTTGACCAGGACGGGCACGTCGGCCGACGGGACCACCCTGACCTACGCCTACAGCGACTTGTGGGGTGGGAGTACGACTGGCGTGACCGTGGAGGGGTTCCAGGACCTGGACGGCAACGTCATGGAGACCGACATGTCCCATGCCCTGACGACGCCGACGGCGGTCTCCTACACGGTCGTCCAGTCCGGTGGCACGTCGACCTACGCCGATTCGACGGGCTTGACCTTCACATTCTCCCAGGCGATCCAGATCAGCGGCCTGGCCCACGAGGCGACCATCCCGGCGAGCTTCCTGGACGCCATCAGCCTGGTCGGCGCCGACCTCGAGGGGACCGTCACGGAAGGCGAGCCGGCGAACGGGACCGTCTGGATCGTCGCCATCGAGAACATTTCGGTCGTCAACCGGGCCAATGTGTCGGTGGCCGTGGCCGACTTCGCCGGCTTCGATGTGCTCAACAACAGTCCTCAAGGGGTCGAGGTGTTCCGGTCGGGGCGGACCCCCGTGACGTACAGCGTGACGCAGGAGGGCGGGACGTCGACCTACGCCACGACGACCGGGCTGCGCATCGAGTTCTCGCAAGAGGCGCCGGGCCTGCCGTCGTCGGCCGTGACGCTGACCGGGGCGACGAAGGGCGCGTTGTCGGACTGCGGCGACCTGACGGACACGACCTGGTGCCTGGCGCTGACCGCCATCGATCCGGCTGTGGGCGACGGGGACAACGTCTCGGTCACGATCTCGGACTGGACCGGCTTCCAGACGCCGGGGGTGCCGGTCGACGCCGTGGTCTACCGCGACCTGCGGGCCGACTTCGGCTACACGGCCGTCCAGGTCGGCGGCGCGGCCGGCGTCGCCACGACGACCGGGCTCAAGCTGACCTTCGAGGCGGCCGGGGCGGCGGTCCTCACGGCCGAGGCGATCGCGGGGGCGGTCGAGGTCAACGGCGCGACCGTCGCCGGGGTGAGCGACGGCGGCGACACGGACCCGCTGACCTGGGTCGTCGGCCTGACCGACATCACGGTCGGCGACGGGCGCAACGTCTCGCTGCGCGTGGCGGACTGGGACGGGGCCGACGTCCTGGACAACGAGTGGCGCCAGGTCGAGGTCTACAAGGACGTCCGGGTCGACCTGGGGACGGCGGGCGACCTCGCCGTGACCGTCCACGGGACGTACACGTACACCGGGTCGGCCCAGGTGCCCTTGGCGGCGGACGTCGTCGTCACGGCCGGGGCCGCAACACTCGTGGAGGGGACGGACTACACGTACGAGGTGACCTCCGGGGGCACGAACGCCGGGCCGGCCACGGTCACCGTCACCGGGAAGGGCCACTACCTCGGGAGCGCCATCGGGTCGTTCACGATCGACCCGAAGACGCCGACGGCCGCGGACCTGGTCTACTCCCTGGACGGCGTAACGTATGACGGGTCCGGCCACGGCATCGCCCCGCCGACCCTGGCGGCGGGGTTGACCGGGCTGGGGGCCGTGACGGTCAACTACGACGGCGCGACGACCCTGCCCGTGGCGGCAAAGACCTACGTCGTGACCGTCGACATCGCGGCCGGGTCGAACTTCAGCGGGGTCACCGGGTTGGCGCTGGGGTCCTTCACGGTCGCCCAACGGGCCCCCGTGGTGGCGGACCTGACCTACTCCCTGGCGCCCGCGACCTACAACGGGTCGGCCCAGCCGGTCGCCGTCGGGCCCGCGTCCGGCGTGACCGGCCTCGGCGACGTCACCGTCAAGTACAACGGGTCCGCCACGGCGCCCACGGCCGTCGGGACCTACGCCGTGACCGTCGACCTGGCCGAGGGCGCCAACTACCTGGCGGCCACGGGATTGGCCCTGGGCAACTACGTCATCACGGCCAACGGGGCGGCCGCCCTCACCGTCGAGGGCATCGGCAACCAGACCTACACCGGGTCCCAGCTGACGCCGACCGTCGTGGTCAAGGACGGCCCCACCGTCCTCAGCCGCGGGGTCGACTACACGGTCGCCTACGGCGCCAACGTCGCCGTCGGCAGCGGGTCGGTCACCGTCACGGGCATCGGCAACTACGCGGGCAGCCTGGCGTCGGCATCGTTCCAGATCGTGGCCCGGAACCTGGCAGAGGCGACCGTCACGATCGGCGGGACGTACACGTACAACGGCTCGGCCCAGGTCCCGGCAAGCTCGGACGTCCGCGTCGAGTTGGCGTCGGAAACGTTGGCCGCCTCGGACTACACGGTCGCCGTGACGTCGGGCGGCACGGGCGCCGGACCGGCCACGGTCAGCGTCACCGGGCAGGGCAACTACACGGGCACGGCCACCGGCTCGTTCACGATCGGGCCGAAGACACCCACCGCCGACGACCTGTCATATGCGCTCACGGGCGCCACCTACGACGGGACCGGCCACGGCATCGCCACGCCCACCCTGGCGGCGGGGCTGGCCGGGCTGGGGTCCGTCACCGTGACCTACGACGGGTCGACCGCCCTGCCGGTGGCGGCGGGCAGCTACGAAGTGGCCGTGGACATCGCGGCCGGGACCAACTTCACGGCCGCCGACGACGTGGCCCTGGGGTCGTTCCGGATCGGGCGGCGGGTCCCGGCCGTCGAGGACCTGGCCTTCTCCCTGGCGCCGGCCACGTTCACCGGGTCGGCCCACGCCGTCGCCGTCGGACCGGCCACCGGGGTCACCGGGTTGGGGGCCGTCACGGTCAAGTACAGCGGGCTGACGACCGCGCCCACGGCCGTCGGCACCTACGCCATCACCGTGGACATCGCCGAGGGGGACAACTACGTCGCGGCGTCGTCGCTGTACCTGGGGGTCTTCTCGATCGTGGCCTCCGGGGGGAATCTCACGGTCGAGCCCATCGCCAACCAGACGTACACCGGCACCCAGCTCACCCCGGACGTGGTCGTCACGAGCGGCGACGACACGCTCGTCGCGGGGACCGACTACTCCGTCGCCTACGGCGCCAACCTCGGCGTCGGCACCGGCTACGTCACCGTGTCGGGCAAGGGCAACTACCTCGGATCGTCGGCCTCGGCGTCGTTCACGATCGTGGCCCGGCCGGTGACGGGCGCGGTCGTGACCGTCAACGGCACCTATGTCTACACGGGATCGGCCTGGGCGCCGGACCCGGACGACGTCAGCGTCACCCTCGGCGACCAGGTGTTGGCCTGGGAGACGGACTACACGTTCGCCGTGACGTCGGGCGGGACCGCCGTCGGTCCGGCCGTCGTGACCGTGACCGGCCGGGGCAACTACTCCGGAACCGCGACCGGCGGGTTCACGGTGGCCGCCGCGCCGGTGTCGGTCCTCGGGACCGAGGTCGGCGGCGTCGACACGTACCGGGACTCCGCCACCATCGAACTTTCGTTCGCGGGGGCGGCGTCCGCCGACGGGCTGACCGCCGGGTCGCTGACGGTCGAGGGGGCCGTGGCCGGGGCGCTGGAGCAGAAGTCCGCCCTGGTGTACTCGCTGGCGCTCTCCGGGATTACCCGCGACGCCGTCACCGTGAGCGTGGCGGACTGGTCGGGCTACCACGTCACGGGGTCGCCCGTGACCGTGCCCGTCCTGCGGAAGACCCGGGCCGACGTCGACGTGACCGTGGCGCGGGTCGGCGGCGTCGCCTCGTACGAGACGACGACCGGACTTCAGTTGACCTTCTCGGCGCCGGTGACCGGGCTCAGCGCGGCGGCGGTGACCGTGACGGGGGCCACGGCCGGGGCGCTGTCCGGGTCGGGCACAACCTATGTGTTGTCGATCGACGGGTTCGCGGACGGCGACCAGGTCGGAGTCGCCGTGGCGGACTTCGACGGCTTCGACGTCGGCGGCAACGGGGCCGCGGGCAGTGGGACCACGTACGTCACGGTCTACCGGGACCTGCGGCCCGACGTGACGTACGCCGTGGCGGCAGAGGACGGCCTGTCCGAGTACGCCGACACGACCTCCCTGAAACTGTCGTTCACGATCGCGCCGGGATCGGCGGACCCGTCGGTCGGGTCGGGGCCCGGGCTGACGGCCGCGGCCCTGGGCGCCGCGTTGACGCTCCAGGGCGCGACCGCCGGAGAACTCACGGCCGTGGCGGGCGAGGACGGCGTCTTCCGCCTGCCGATCTCGTTCATCTCGGCCGGGAACCAGGGCTCCGTGGCCGTCACGCTCGCCGACATCGCCGGGTACGACCTGGACAACGACGCCCATCCGGCCGTCGTCTCGGTCAAGACGCGCGTCTCGGCGTCCTACGTCGCCGTCCAGGACGGCGGCACGGCCGGGTACGCGGACTCGACGGGGATCATCTTCACGTTCACACCCGGCGTCACCGGGCTGACCGCCGCCGACTTCACAGTCAACGCCGCCGACGCCGCCGCCGGCCTGCTCTCGGACATGGGCGACGGGCTCGACACGACGTGGCGCCTCGACATCGGCAACCTGCTGGTCGGGGACGGCGAGTCGGTCCGCGTGGCCGTGGCCGACCCCGCGGGGTTCGACCTGGACAACTCCGTGACGGCGGTCCAGGTCTTCCGGGACACCCACGTCGACTCCGACTACACGGTCTCCCAGGTCGACGGGCTGTCAACCTACCGGGACACGACCGGGTTGTTGTTCACGTTCAACGAGAAGACGGCCATCGCCGCCCATCCGCCCGTCCTGTCGGCGTTCGCGGTCGACGGGGCGACCGTGGCCGGGCTGACGCAGGTCGGCCAGCCGGAGGACGGGACCTGGCTCCTGACACTCTCGGCCATCGGGGTCGTCGACTCGGCCAAGGTGACCGTGACCGTGGGCGCGTGGGACGGGTACCTGCCCAACCCGGCGCCCAAGCCGGTCATCGTCTACCGCAAGACCCGCGCGGACGTGACCTACTCGGTCGACCAGACGGGCGGCGTGGCGACGTATGCGGACAGCACGGCGCTGACCCTGACGTTCGCCGGCGTTGGCGACGCCTCCGGGCTGGCGGCCGGGAAGGTCCACGTCGCGGGGGCCACGGCCGGGGCCCTGACCCAGCTCACGGCGACGACCTACTCCCTGGCCATCAGGGACATCACGGTCGCCGAAGGCGACACCGTCGCGGTCACGGTTGACGACTGGCCGGGCTTCGACGTCGACGGCAACGGGGCCGACGCGGGCGCCGCGCGCCCGGCGGCCGTCCACCGCAACACGCGGGTGGCCGTGACGGCGTCCGTCGACCAGGTCGGCGGCGTGGCGACGTATGCCACGACGACCGGGCTGCGGCTCACCTTCTCCGCGCCGGTCGACGGGCTGACGGCCGGGGACATCACGGTCATCGGGTCGTCGCCGGGCCTGAGCGTGGGGGAGCTCGTGCCGGCGGGGGACCGGACGACGTTCACCCTGGGGGTGTCCGGGTTCGCGGACGGGGAGACGCTGCGCGTGACCGTGGCGGACCTGACGGGGATCGACATCGGCGGGAACGGGTCCGGGGCCAATGACTCTGTGGCCGTGACGGTGTATGCCAAGACGCGCGTGGACCTGGCGTACTCGGTCACGCAGGTGGGTGGCGTGTCGGAGTATGCGACAACGACCGCTGTCATCCTGAGCCCCTCCTCTGTCACCCTGAGCGAAGCGAAGGATCTCTCCGCCACCGAGATCCTTCGCTCCGCTCAGGATGACAGTCGCTTCGCTCAGGATGACAGAGAGACTTGGGCCGCCGCGCTCCATGTCACGGGGGCGACGGCCGGGGACGTCACGATCGACGACGACGGGCGGCTGGTCGTGCCGCTGGTCTACATCGCGGTGGGCAATGGCGGCATTGTTGTTGTCACGTTGGACGATATCGACGGGTACGACGTGGACAATGCCGCGCACCGCGTGACCGTCTTCCAGAAGACCCGGGCGGACGTGACGTACACGGTCGAGCAGGTCGGCGGGCTCTCGACCTACGCCGACACGACCGGGCTGTTGTTCACGTTCTCGGCCGACGTCGCGGCCGAGCGGCTGGACGAGGTCTACGCCGGGCTGGCAGTCGGCGGGGACGTCACGACGGCCGAGTTCACCGACGACGGGGACGGCTCCCTGGCCACGTGGCTGTTGCCGGTCGGGGTGGCGCCCGTGGCCGACGGGGCGAGAGTCGACGTCACGCTGGGCGACTGGGACGGCGTGGACGTCGACAAGGCCGCGCACGGCGTGACGCTGTTCCGCCTGACGCGGGCGGACGCCGGGTCGTACACGGTCCACCAGGACGGCGGCCTGGCCACCTACCGGGACTCGGACCGGTTGTTGCTGTCGTTCGAGGGCGCCGGGGTGCCGTCCGGGGACGAGGCTCAGTTCGCGGCCGCCCTGCACCTCGCCGGGGCGACGGCCGGGGAGCTCACGGACCTGGGCGACGGCGACGACACGACGTGGGCCGTCGGGCTGTCGGGGTTGACCGGGGTGGCCGGCGTGGCGACCCGCGTGACGGTCCAGATCGACGATTGGGCCGGGGTCGACCTGGACAACTCGGTCCACGAGGCGCTGGTGTACCGGGACTCGCGGACCGACGTGACGGTCACGGCCGCGGCCGTCGGCGGGGTGGCGACGTATCTCGACTCGACGGGGATCGAACTGACGTTGTCGCCCGCCGTGTCGGGGCTGACGGCCGCGGCCGTCAGTGTCGAGGGCGCGGTCCTGGGCGCCGTCACTCGGACCGGGGACGCGACGTGGCTGGTCGCGGTCACGGGGTTGAGCGGGTCGTCCGTCAGCGTGACGGTCGCGGACTGGGCGGGCGTGGATGTGCTGGCCGACGGCGTGGGCGGGCCGGGCGGAGTGACGCTGGTCGTGCCGGTAGACCGGGACGAGCGCGTCGACGTGGCGTACACGGCCGAACAACGCGGCGGTCTGTCCACGTATGTGGATACAACGGCGCTCCAGGTCATCCTGAGCCGTCCCTCTGTCATCCTGAGCGAAGCGAAGGATCTCGAGGCCGGGGAAGACAACGGTGGTAGTGATGGCGCGGGGGCGGGCCTCGGTGGCGGAGAGATCCTTCGCTGCGCTCAGGATGACAGAGAGAGCGCTCTGGACGACATGGAGGCTTTGGCGGCGGCGATCGGGTTGTCCGGGGGGCAGGTCGGGGATGTGACCTGCCAGGAGGATGGGTCTGTTCTGATCGGCGTCCATGACTTGACCGTCGATGACGGCGCCAGCGTGACCCTGACCATCGCGGACTGGGACGGCGTGGACATCGACAACACGCCCCACTCCGTCACCGTCTACCGCGGGACCCGCGCGCCCGTGACGTACTCGGTGGCGCAACTGGGCGGCGAGTCCGGGTTGGAGGACACGACCCGGCTGGAGGTCACGTTCGCCGGCGTCGACGCGGTCGCCGGACTGCCCGCCGGGCTGATCACGCTGACGGGGGCGACGCTGGGGACGGTGACGGAGGTGTCGCCGTTGGTCTACCGGCTGGGGTTGTCGGGCTTGTCGGCGGACAACGAGACCGACGTCGAGGTCACGATCGGGGATTGGGCGGGGTATGACGTGGATGATGGCGTGCATCGGGTGCAGGTGTTCCGGCGGGTCGGGCAGGTCGTGGCCGACGCGGCTGGGGCGTGGTTGACGTTTGGCGTCATCGCCAACGGGAATGCCGACGAGGATCATGTGGTGGGGGATTTGTCTTTGCCGTTGTCGTGGTTGCATGGGGCCACGATCGCGTGGCGCTCGGACGGGGCCGCGGTGTCGGACGCGGGGGCCGTGACGCGGCCGGAGTATACGGCGGCGGATGCGACGGTGACGTTGACGGCGACGGTTGCGGCGGCCGGGACGGACGGGACCGTGACGCGGGATGTCACGTTCGCCGTGACCGTGCCGAGGTTGGCGGAGACGGATGCGCAGGCGGTTGATGTGGCGTGGGACGAACTTACGTTCGGTCTGATCGCGAACGGTAATGCCGGGCCGGGGGCCGTGACGGGTGATTTGGATCTGGTCTCTGCGGTGCCGAGTGCGGATGCTGGGGCGGCGGCTGTGGCGGTGACGTGGGCGTCGAGTGGGGCGCGGGTGGATGCGTCGACGGGGGTGGTGTCGCGGCCGTCGTATGCGCAGGGTGCGGCGACGGTGGTGTTGACGGCGACTTTGTCGAAGGGTGAGGTGTCGCGGACGAAGCCGTTCGTGTTGACGGTGCCGGCGTTGAGTCGGACGGATGCGGAGGCTGTGGCGGCGTCGTTGGCCGGGTTGGATTGGTCGGTCATCGGCGGGGGTCAGGCGGCCGCGGCTGTGTCCGGGGATTTGGTTCTGCCGGTCGTGGGTGTGGATGGCACGGGGATTTCGTGGACCTCGTCGCGGCCCGACCTGGTGGGGCCGGACGGGACGGTGACGCGGCCGGCGTATCTGGCGGGGGACACGTCCGTCACGTTGACGGCCACGTTGCAGCGTCATCTGGACGCTGGGGCGGAGGACTCCCGCGTCTTCGCGCTGACGGTGGTCAAGGCGGAGTTGACGGACGCGGAGGCGATCAGGGCGGCCAAGGCGGCGTTGACGTGGGCGGTCATCGCGGGCGCGAATAGTGGGCCGGACCAGGTGGTCTCTGGGTTGGTGTTGCCGACGTCGGGGAGCGAGTTGGCGGATCCGGACGCGGCCGGGGTGTCGATCGGCTGGTCGGTGGATCGGGGGACGTGGCTCGACGCCTCCTCGGGGGCGGTGGTGTCGCCGTCGTTTGCGGAGGGGCCGCAGGCGGTGGTGTTGACGGCCACGTTGACCGCCGGGACGGCGGAGGCCAAGACCGTCGCGTTCGCGCTGACGCTGCCCGCCTTGCCGGCTTCTGACGCCGAGGCCGTCGATGCGGGTGTGGCCGGGTTGACGTGGGAGGCGATCCGGGCGAACAACGTGACGCCGGAGGCCGTGACGTATGACCTGGCCTTGGCCACGGCGGGGGCTGAGGGGACGACCGTGGCCTGGACCTCGACCGACGAGGCGGTGATCGGCCGGGACGGGCGCGTCACTCGGCCCGACTACACGGCCGGGGATGCCCTCGTGACGTTGACGGCGACCGTCTCGAAGGGTGCGGCGGCGCCGCGGGATGTCACGTTTGCGGTGACGGTGGTGGCGTTGGATCCGTCGGCGGCGGCGGGTGTGGCGGCGGACCAGGCCGCCCTGACGTGGGAGGCGATTGCGAACGGCAACCCGTCGCCGGACGCGGTCACGGGGCC
>JAISTC010000239.1 GCA_031272805.1 Propionibacteriaceae bacterium | reverse complement strand
GCGATTTCAGAAAGTCACCCATGGCCCCACCTCGCGCCACCACCCAGTTCACCGAGAAACAGTTTCCCGATCAACTAGATCGTACCCGTCGACCACCGCCCCCTCAAGGCATCGGGCCGCCGATCCCAGGTCGCGGCTCTCGCCGGGACGACTCACACCGGCGGGAAAGACGCCGCGCTGCGCTCAGGCTGACGGGGAGGCCAGGACAACCCGCCACGGAGAAGTCCCAGGAACATCAACAACCCCTAGTCAAAGGGCCTTTGACTAGGGGTTTCTTTGTGCGCGAGAGAGGAGTTGAACCTCCACGCCCTCTCGGGCACACGGACCTGAACCGTGCGCGTCTGCCATTCCGCCACTCGCGCGAGCAACCTGGAGATGCTAACACACTCGCCGCCGCCCGGCCACATTCGCCGCCTCACGCCTCCGGGTGCCGGGCGTCGTAGGCGAGGAAGGGTTTGTGCCAGCGCGTCAGCAAGAAGACGGCCGCGATGCACGCCAGGCCGCCGATCAGGACCGCCCAGCCCTCGCCGTGGAGGCGCGAGCCGATGCCGTTGACCAGCTCGCCCAGGCGGGGCCCGCCCGTGACGACGACAATGAACACGCCCTGGAGGCGCCCGCGGAGCGCGTCCGGCGTGGCCGTCTGGAGGATGGTCGAGCGCATGATGGCCGAGACCGAGTCGGCCGCCCCCGCGAACGCCAGCGCGACGGCGGAGGCGATGAGGGCCCACCAGACGATGTGGTCGGGGCTCGTGCGCCCGGCCACGACCCAGACGAGGCCCAGCGTCGCCACGCCGAAGCCCCACGCCCCCACCGCGACGGCCACGAGCCGCCCCTGGCGGCGGACGCGGGTCAGGGGCCCGGAGAGGACGGACGCGAGCGTCGTGCCGACGGCCAGCGCCGTGTTGAGGATCCCGACCGTCCAGGCCTTGGGGTCCGAACTCGACGCCGGCCCGCCGATGATGAGGACGGCCGCCGCCGCGAACGCCGCCCGCGGCCACGCCAGGATCATCGCGCACATGTCGGTCAAGAACGACATCAGCAGGTTCCGGCGGGTGCGCAGAAAGGCGAACCCCGTGACGACCGAGCGCCACCCGCCGACCGGCTGGTCGCCGGACGCGCCGGCACCCTCGCCCTCGCCGGAACTCCCGGCACTCCCGGAACTCCCGGCACCGGCCGAACTGGCGGCGACCCCGGCGACAGCGGCGTCCCCGTCACGTTGGGGCGGCATCGCGGGCAACCGGAAGACGGCGTAGAGGGAGAAGGTGTACGTGACGACGTCGATGAGGTAGGTCGGGCCGTAGCCGATGAACGCGATGAGGGAGGCGCCGAGCATGGGCCCGGCGAGCGTGGCGAAGGTGAACGTCAGGCTGTTGAGCGCCAGGGCGGCGGGCAGGTGGTCGAGGCCGACGAGCCGGGGGATGATCGCCGAGCGCGCCGGGCCGTTGACCGAGTTGGCGCCTGCCTGGATCGCCACGAGCGCGTACATGAGGGCGACCTGGCGGAGATCCAGCCACGCCTGGAGCGCGATGCCGATCGTGGCCGACCACATCACGAGCGACGCGATGAGCGCCACGCGGCGCCGGTCGTACGTGTCGGCCAGGGCGCCGCCGTAGAGGCCGAGGACGATGACAGGGACGAGGGAGAAGCCGCCGACCAGGCCGACCATGAGCGTGGACTGGGTCAGGTCGTAGACCTGGAGGGCGACCGCCATCTGCGTCAGCATCATGCCGACGCTCGCCAGCCCCTGGCCCCACCACAGCCGCCGGAACTCCGGCGACTGGCGCAGGGGGGTGATATCGGCGAACAGGCGGGCCACGGGGGAGAGCGTACGCCGAAGCCGGGAGCGCAGGGCGGCGTACCGCGCCGTTGGTCGGGGTCACGCGCACAGTCGTTCGGGGTCACGCGCGCCGTTGGCCGGGGTCACGCGCGCTGTGGTTTCCGCCACGCTCTATTGACGCCACTGGCTTGTCAATCTAGGTTTGACGTGACGGCACCGCCCCTCCGAACCCGTCACATCCGTCCAACAAGGGAGTTGAGATGACCGCCATCGACCGTGATGCCCTGCGCGCCGGGTTGGCCGCCGCCGTGGCCGCCCAGGACCCGACGCTGCCCGGCCGGCTCGGCCGGGGAGACCAGGCCGCCCTCGACCTCGTCGCCATCGCCGACGCGCTCGCCCGCGAGGCCACCCAGTTCCTGACCGCCGCCGTCTTGGCCGCCCGCCAGGAGGACATCGCGTGGGCGCGGATCGGGCGCGAGCTCGGCGTCAGCCGCCAGGCGGCGCAACAGCGGTTCACGGGCGCCGAGCCGCCGAACTGGGCCGTGTACCAGTCAGAGGTGGAGCGGCCGGACGAGGCCTGGCGGCTGAGTCCCGTGACCGCGGCCACGGAAATGGACGAACTCGAGCGCCTCGGCAAGCAGGGCTGGCACTCCGTCGGTTTCGGCCCGGGCTACCACGACGTCGTGCCGTCCGACCAGCAGTGGCAGCACAAACGGACCACGGTCTTCGGCCACCAACCCCAGAAAAAGGAAGGTTGGCAACGCATCGGCATGTGGTTCCCCTTCGTCTACTACACCAGACCCACAGACAAAGCGGCAGTGAAGGAGTGACTCGCCGTCCGCCCGGCCAAACCATTGTCATCCCGGCGCAAGCCGGGATCCTTCCGGCGGTGGCCGAGTGCCCCCGGGATGACTCGCGCGGTTTGGGCTGGCTTGACCGCCTGGATGATGGCGGCGCGGGTGTGACATTGGGGACGGTTCCGTTTGTCACACTTCTCCATGGCTCGCTGCGCTCGCACGTTGGGCGGTAAGTCCGGCGCGAAGGCACGGCCTTCTCTCCGTCCTCGGCCGCCGAACCGTCACGCTGTGCGCCAGTTGAGCGGCGGCGGCGCTGCGGGCGGAGCGAACGCCGTCCCTCCACGCCTCAGCCGGCGGGGGCGTTGGACAACCGTGGCTGGGCTGGTTCTGATAGTGCGGTGTTGCGGTGGCAAGCTCACGCTGGGCGGGCAGGGCGCGGGTGTGACATTGGTGTGACATTGGGGACGGTTCCGTTTGTCACACTGTCGGCTCTGCTCGCTATGCTCGCACGTCTGGCGTTAAGTCCGGCGTGAAGGCACGGCCTTCTCTCCGTCCTCGGCCGCCGAACCGTCACGCTCGGTGCCAGTTGGGCGGCGGCGGCACTGCGGGCGGAGCGAACGCCGTCCCTCCACGCCTCAGCCAGCGGGGACGCTGGACAACCGCGGCTGGGCCTGCTTCTTCGTGCGGTTGGTCGGTGGCAAGCTCACGCTGGGCGGTCAGGGCGCGGGTCAGACGTGCGTGTCCCGATGGGTGTGACATTGGGGACGGTTCCTTTTGTCACACTCTCGGGGTCTGTCATCCTGAGCGCATACCCTGTCAT
>JAISTC010000157.1 GCA_031272805.1 Propionibacteriaceae bacterium | reverse complement strand
TCCAGCGCGCCTCGGTTGGCCGCCGCCGGGGCGTCCGGCGCCCAGCCCGCCTGGGCGGCGACGTGACGTTGCCGCTCGTAGCTGGCGCCGTGACGGAGCAACTCGGACGCAAACGACAGTTCCGCCACGCAGTCCAGTGTCTCGGCGTAGGGCATCAGGTGCTCGACCAGGCGCTCAATCGCCTCGCGCAGGGGCAGGAGCAGGCGGCCGGGCTGGGGCGTGATGATCTCCGCCTCCAGGCCGTAGCGCGCCGCCCGCCACTTGTTCTCGCGCACGAGCCAGGGCGGCAGGTAGTCGGGGCTGTCGCCGTCGTCCAGCGAGTCGGAGAAGTACTGGCCCAGGCACTGCGTCAGCGCCGCCTGGCAGCCGATCTCCGCCAGGGTCGGCGCCGAGTCGGGGATGCGGTTTTCGACCGTGCCGAACTTGGGGCTGGGCCGGACGTCCCAGCGCAGCTCGTCGACGTGCTCGATGATGCCGCAGCGGACGAGGTCGTCGACGCACGCCTCGAACTCCGCCCACTCCGAGAAGTAGTACGGCAGGCCGTTCGTGCAGAGCTGTTGGAACATCATCGTGCGCTGCGAGGCGTAGCCCGTGTCCTCGCCGTACCAGAACGGGGACGCGGCCGTCAGCGCCAAGATGTGGGGGTAGAAGCGGGCGTACGTCCACATCATCGGCAGGACCTTGGCCCGGTCGGACACGCCGACGTGGACGTGGGTACCGCAGATCGTCATCTGGCGGCCCCACCACTGGTTCCGTTCCGCCACTTCCAGGTAGCGCGGGATGGGGTAGGGCTTCGTGCCCGCCGGGTCGCCGAACGGGTGGCTGCCCGCTCCCATGAGGGTCACGCCCAACTCGGCCGCGGCGGGGCGCAGCCGGTCGAGGTGGGCGGCGATGTCGGCGATGGCGTCCGCCACGCGTCGGCGCGGCTGGGACACGACCTCGATACAGCAGGGCAGGTACTCCTTGCGGATCGGCTGGCCCTCGTCCGGGCCGACCAGGGCCACGAGTTCCGCGGCCACCGGCGCCAGCTCGAGCGTGGCCTGGTCGACCAGGTGCAATTCCCACTCCACGCCGAGCGTCGACTGGGGCGAATGGGTGAAGGCGATGTTCACGGCGGGCTCCCCGGGGTAGGCGTGACCCCAGGCTACTCGGAGTGGGGGATGGTGTGGGGTCGGCCGCGGTATCAGGTTCCCCGGCCCGGGCTCGTTCCTCGCCAAGGCGGGGGAGCCTGACACCTCGGCCTGGGCGAGGCGCCTGACACCTCGGCCTATGCTCGGCCTAGACCGCGGCTGGGACGGCTGACACCTCGGCCTTGGGGGTCGCGCCCGCCTCGTTGCGCAGTAGGCGGCGGCGCTCGTAGAACCACGCCACGGCGCACGGCAGCAGCGCCCCCAACCAGGCGGCCGGCGACGCCAGGCAGGCGCCGAAGAAGTCGAAGCGCGACACGAGGAACAGCCCGGCGACGGAGCGCAGGGCCAACTCCATGAACCCGGCGATCGTCGGGACGGAGGTCACGCCGAGGCCCTGGATGGCATTGCGGAGCAGGAACAGCAGGGCGAGGATCGTGTAGAGGGAGCCGTTGAGGACGAGGTACTTGTGGGACATCGCGACGACGTTGTCCTCGCCCGCGCCCAGGAACAACCGGCAGATGCTCGTCCCGAAGATGATCATGAACGCGCCCAGCGCCCAGGACACGCCGACCGTGACGAGGCTCGTGCGGAAGATGCCGACGCGGATGCGCTTCCACTGGAGCGCCCCGCGGTTCTGGGCCACGAACGTGACGGCGCCGAGCCCGAACGAGGCCAGCGGCTGGACGGCCACCTGGTCGACGCGCGCCGCCACGGTCCACGCCGCCACGGCGTCCGCGCCCAGCCCGTTGATGGCGGCCTGGAGGACGAGCGCACCGATGGCGATGACGGACATCTGGAAGCCCATCGTCAGGCCGAACTTCGTCGTCTCGCCCAGCTCACCCGGGCGGAAGTGCCAATCCTCCTTGTGGAGGCGCAGTTCCGGCATCCGGCGGCCGATCAGCGCGAGGCAGAGGACGACGGTCACGCCCTGGGCCACGATCGTGGCCAGCGCGGCCCCGGCGACGCCCAGGTGGAAGACGGCGATGAAGACGAAGACGAGGCCGGCGTTGAGGGCGCAGGCCAGGATGAGGAAGTACAGCGGTGTGCGCGAGTCGCCGAGGGCGCGGATCGTCGCGGCCAGGAAGTTGTAGGCCATCGTGGCCGACGCGCCCGCGAACGTCACGGTCAGGAAGGTCGCGCCCTGCGGGATCAGTTCGGCGGGGGTGTCGAGGAGGCGCAGGAGCGGGCGGCCGCAGGTCAGGCCGATCAGCGTGATGACCGCGGCGATGCCGGCCGACAGGACGACCCCGGCGGCGACGTAGCGGCGCATCTGGGGGAGGTTGTTGGCCCCGTAGGCGCGGGCGGTCGGGATGGCGAGGCCGCCGGAGGCGCCGAAGGTGAAGCCGATGAGGAGCCACGTCAGCGAGCCGGTGGCGCCGACGGCGGCCAGCGACTGGACGCCGAGCAGCCGGCCGACGACGGCCGTGTCCGTGAATTGGTAGAGCTGTTGAAACAGGTTGCCGACCAACAGCGGCAGCGTGAACAACACGATCAGCCGCGTCGGCGGTCCGGCAGTCAGGTTCTTGGTCATGGTCCTCAAGTGTCAGCCAACGTCAGCGCTCCAGTGGGAGCGCTTCCAGTGGCTAACTCTACTCCGCCCCGCCAACAGGATTAAACAGTGGTCACGCTGTGGGCCAAGGTGTCAGATGCCGCGGCCTTACAGCGCTACCGCCGCTTCGGGGGTGAAGCCGTCCAGTGCGTACACCGTGACCTGGCTGGGGGCCACGACGTACAGCGACTCGCCGACCCGGACTCCGCGCGTGGAATAGGAGTCGCTGGTGTAGGACGTCGAGGCGGCCAGCTCCAGCCGCGCAGCCTGCTCGATGGTCGTCCCGACCCGGTACACGAGGTACAGCTCCTGGCCGGAGCCCGTGGTCCAGTCCGTGGCGGCGAAGCCGACCAGGCCGCGGTCGACGTCGGCCCAGACGGCCCGGTGGTCGTACAGCGCCGGCACGTCGTACCACGGCAGGACCAGCTTGGCGGTCTCCGCGATGTTGACGGGATCGGCCACGTTGAACAATGACAGTTTCAGCCCGTCGGACACGCCCTCGTCCGTCGTGTTCTGGCCCAGCCCCACGAGCCAGCCGTCGCCCCACGGGTGCAGGTACGTCGAGAAGCCGGGGATCTTGAGCTCCCCGAGGACGGTCGGCGCGGTCGGGTCGGACAGGTCGATGGCGAACAGGGGGTCGGTCTGCCGGTACGTCACGATGTGGACGACCGACCCGCTGAACCGGACCGACTGGATGCCCTCGTCGACGGCCAGGTCCGCGATCGAGCCGACGGGCTGGAGGTCGAGGCCGAGGACGAGGAGCGAGGCCTTCTGGGACCACCCGACGTCGTCGGACCACCCGCTGATGGTCAGCGCCAGCCGCAGGTAGCCGTCGTACTCGTCGAGCGAGAACTGGTTGAGGATCGCCCCGGGCAGCATCGTGGTCGCGGCCGCGGTCAGCGCGCCGCCGTCGAGCGCGATCCGGGCCAGCGTCGTGGCCGACGACAGGGTCACGCCGTCCGCCAGCCCGGTCGCCGCCCACGTGGCGTCGGGCACGGGCGGGTCCGCGGACCAGGTGAACCCGCCGAGGTAGAGGTTGTCGGCGCTCATGTAGACCGTGTCGGCCCCGCCGAGGACGGCCTCTTCGCCGAGCCGGGCGCCGGTGGCGACGTCGATGGCAGTAGCCACGGCGTACGTCGTGGTCATCAGGGAGGGGAAGACCGCGATGTCGGTGGCGGGCAGGAGGCTGGCCTGGGCGACGGGGGCGTCGGCCGCGGGCTCGGTGTCCGCCGGCGTGCCGGCGTCCGCTGCCGGCCCGGCCGCCACGTCCGTGACCAGCGGCACATACGTCACGGGGTCGTCCGGGTCCGCCGTCGCCGGATCGTCGATGCTGTAGGTCGTGACGGTGTAGAGGACGCCGTCCATCAGCCGGGCCGTCGAGTACGAACCGGACTGGCCGAGCGCCTCCCGGAAGGTCGGGTTGGCGGGATCCGTCACGTCGTACAGGAGCACGCGCGTCTGCGTCGCCCGGTACTCGACCGACGTCGACGCGTAGGTCCAGTCGAGGTACGGCGAGTCGAAGTCGGGCGAGTAGTCGTGGGCGAAGACGACCAGGGTCGTGCCGGCGAGCATGAGGTCGGCCACGCCGCCCGGCGTCCCCTCCCAGCCCGGCGCCTGCGTGACGTCGATGCGGCTGACCACGGACGTGCCGGCGCCGTCCGCCGTCAGCAGCGTGACGGTGCGGCCGTGGCCGTAGAAGATGGTCGAACCGTCGGTCTTGACGATGTCGGCTTCGTCGATGCCCTCGACCTGGACGTTCGTCTCCGAGTAGGCGGCCGGCGCCGAGCCCCGGCCCGTGTCGACCGAGGACTTGGCGACCTCCGCCGTGTCCAGGATGGCGTTCTCGGCGGTGACCCCGGTCGTGGCCCCGCCGTAGTAGTAGGCGGCCTGGTTCGCCACGGCCGCCTGGAGCGCGTCGTAGACGGGCCCGTAGTCGCCCTCGGTGGGGGTCGTCTGGGAGGTGGTCGGCGGGGCGGTAGCCGGCCCGGCGGGCTCGTCCGCCACGGGGGGCGCGGTGACGGAGCCCACGGCCTCCCCGCCCCCGGCGGCTGTGGTCGTCCCGGCCTCGGACCGGCCCTGGACGAGCGGCACGACCGCGAGTGCCACGGCCAGGACGGCCGTCCCGACGCCCGCGAGCGCGGGGAAGCGGCGGCGGCTGCGGCCGGCGCTCGCGGGGCGGGGGGCGGCCGCGGGCTTGGCGGCGGGCGCGGTCGGCGGGGCGACAGGGGCGGCGGCGACGAGGCGGACGGGCACGTCACGCGGTGGCGCGGGTTCGGCGTCCAGCTTGGCGTACAGGTCCGCCACGACGGCGGGGTCGGGCGCCATCTGCCGGCGCATGGCGGCGGCCACCTCGGCCAGGGGGTCGGGCGCGTTGGAGGCACCGGGCGCGTCGGGGGCGTCGGGGGGCAGGTTGGTCTGGTCGGTCATCGCAGGTCTCCTAGCTGGTCGCGCAGCAGTCCGCGGCCCCGGGAGAGGCGCATCTTGACAGCGCCCTCCTCCAGGCCGAGGACGGCCGCGATCCGGGCCACCGGCAGATCGTCGAAATAGAACAGGTGGATCACGGCGCGGTACGACTCGGGCAACTGGCTGACCGCCTGGAAGACCGCGTCCTGGGTCTCCGTGGCGAAGTGGAAGACCTCGGGGCGGACCATCTCGGCGTCCTCCGGCGCCAGCGGCACGACCCGGGTCCGCCAGGAGCTCGTGTTCTCCCGGCGGGCGATCGTCAGCGTCGTCGTGATGAGCCACGCCTGGCGATGGCCCTCGTCGTGGCAGTTCGGCTGCTTGCGGTGGTAGGTCAGGAAGACCTCTTGGAACACGTCGTCGGCGTCGCCCTTGCAGCGCGTGTGGCTGAGCGCCAGCCCGTAGACGAGCTGCTGGTAGCGCTCGACCACGGCGCGCGTGTCGCGGGCGCCGGACGGACTGGCGTCCGGCGTGACCGCCGGTGCGGGTTGGGCTGAGCCGGCCACGTGAACCTCCCCCATGAGTTCGGGTCAAGTCTTCCCGTTACCAAGAACTCCCGCCAAGACCCGCAAAGGTAACAGGGAATTCCTACCCCGCGTGACAGCGCAAGGGCGTGCCGTAGGATGGCCGCAATGGCGGCGAAGGGGGCCCGGACGTGAAGCTCGAACTGCGGAACGTGACCAAGAAATTCGGGTCGTTCACCGCCAACGACCGGATCAGCCTGACCGTCGAGCCCGGCGAGATCCACGCCCTCCTCGGGGAGAACGGCGCGGGCAAGTCCACCCTCATGAACGTCCTGTTCGGCCTCTACCGGGCCGACGGCGGCGAGATCCTCCTGGACGGCAAGCCCGTCTGGTTCCGCGGCCCGGGCGAGGCCATGGCCGCGGGCATCGGCATGGTCCACCAGCACTTCATGCTCATCCCCGTCTTCACGGTCGCCGAGAACGTCGTCATGGGCCACGAACCCGTCCGCGGCGGCGGCCTCATCAACCTGGCCCAGGCCCGCGCCACGGTCC
>JAISTC010000057.1 GCA_031272805.1 Propionibacteriaceae bacterium | reverse complement strand
CCCTTGCGCGTGAACAGTCGGGCGACGGAGCCGACGTCGGCCATCGTGCCGCCGGAGCGCGTCACGGCGATGCGGACGTCGGAGGCGGAGCGGTTGCGGTTGTCGGTCAGGCACTCGATGAGGATCGCCACGCCGGCCGGGCCGTAGGCCTCGTACGTGATGTTGAGCCAGTCGGCGCCGCCGGACTCCGCGCCGGAGCCGCGCTTGACGGCGCGGTCGATGTTGTCGGCGGGGACGGAGTTCTTCTTGGCCTTCTGGATGGCGTCGAACAGTGTCGGGTTGCCGGCCGGGTCGCCGCCGCCGGTCTTGGCCGCAACTTCGATGTTCTTGATCAGCTTGGCGAACAGCTTCCCGCGCTTGGCGTCGATGGCCGCCTTCTTGTGCTTCGTCGTCGCCCACTTGGAATGCCCGCTCATAGCGCCCTTTCGTCCGGCCTGCGTGATTTGTTCGCAGGCTACTCTACGTCCGCCGCCCCAACCGGGGCGAACCACCGCGGTCCGTCACGCGGTCCGTCAGCGCCCGATCGGCGCGGTCGCGGCGGCGGTCAGCCGGATGAGGTCCGCCGGGTCGACCTCGACCTGCAGCCCGCGCCGGCCGGCCGACACGTACACGGTCGGGAAGCCGGTCGCCGACTCGTCGACGACGGTGACGTGGCGGGTCTTCTGGCCGAATGGGCTGATGCCGCCGACGACGTAGCCCGTGGCCCGCTCGGCCGCCGCCGGGTCCGCCATCGCCGCCTTCTTCGCGCCCACCGCCGCCGCCAACGCCTTCAGGTCCATCTGGCCCGACATCGGCACCACGCCGACGACGAGCTGGTCCTTGCCGTTCAGCGTGACCTCGGCCAAGAGCGTCTTGAACACCCGCGCCGGGTCGAGGCCGAGCCGCGCGACGGTCTCCTCGCCGAAGTGCGTCTCGCCGGGCGTGTGCTCATACTCGTGGAGCGTGAAGAGGACCTTGGCCTTGGTCAGGGCCTGGATCGCGGCGGTGCCCGCGGATGGTTTCTTGGCCATGGGGGTATCTTGCCAGGGCTGAAGCGCGAACTCTCAACGTCACGCCCCTGCCCATACAATCTGCTCCGTGCTTCAGACCATCGATCTCCGCGGCCGGACCGACCCCGACTACGCCGCCGTGCTGCCGCGCGGCGCGGTCGACGTGGGCCAGGCGCTGGCGGCGGTGGCACCGGTCTGCGACGCCGTGCGGGACGAGGGCGAGGCGGCGCTGCGGCGCTTCTCCGAGCAGTTCGACGGCGTCGTGCCGCCCAGCTTCCGTGTGCCGGCCGCGGCCCTGGCTGAGGCGGCCGCCGGGCTGGACCCGGAGCTGCGCGCCGCCATCGCAACCTCGATCGCCCGCCGCCGGGCCGTGGCCGCGGTCGAAGCCGACCAGCCGGACCGGACCGTCACGCTCGCGCCCGGCGCCAGCGTCACGATCCGGCACATCCCCGTGGACCGGGTCGGCCTCTACGTCCCCGGCGGGCTCGCCCCCCTGGCCAGCTCGGTCGTCATGAACGTGGTCCCTGCGCAGGCGGCCGGGGTGGCGTCGATCGCCGTCGCCTCCCCGCCCCAGAAAGAGTCCGGCGGCTACCCCCACCCGACCATCCTCGCCACCTGCCACCTGCTCGGCGTCGACGAGGTCTACGCCGTCGGCGGCGCGCAGGCCATCGCCCTGTTCGCCTACGGCGTGGCGGGGCTCTGCCGGCCGGTCGACCTCGTGACCGGGCCCGGCAACATCTACGTCGTCGCCGCCAAGCGCTATCTGCGCGGCCGGATCGGCATCGACGCGGAGGCGGGCCCGACCGAGATCGCCGTCCTGGCCGACGACTCGGCCGACCCCGGCCACGTCGCCGCCGACCTGCTCTCCCAGGCCGAGCACGACCCCATGGCCGGGTCCGTCCTCGTGACGGACTCCCCCGCGCTGGCCGCCGCCGTCGACGCCCAACTGGCGGACCGCGTGACGGCGACACGCCACCAACAGCGCGCCCGGATCGCCTTGACCGGACCGCAATCCGCGGTTGTCCTCGTGCGCGACCTCGACCAGGGGCTCGCCGTCGTCAACGCCTACGCCGCCGAGCACCTGGAAATCCAGACGCGCGACGCGGCGGCCGTCGCCGCCCGCGTGACCAACGCCGGAGCCATCTTCGTCGGGCCGTACTCGCCGGTCTCGCTGGGCGACTACTCGGCCGGCTCGACCCACGTCCTCCCGACCGGCGGCGCCGCCCGCCACCAGTCCGGCCTCAACGTCGGCAGCTTCCTCAAGACCGTCCACGTCATCGACTACGGCCAAGCGGCCCTCGAGGCCCTGGCCGACGGGATCGCGCGGTTCGCCGAGGCCGAGAACCTACCCGCCCACGCCGGCGCCATCAGCCAAAGGAGGCCCTAGATGTTGCCCGCCGAGGTTGCCCTCCGCGACCTGCCCCTGCGCCCCGAGTTGAAGGGCGAGAAGCCGTACGGGGCGCCGCAGCTCGACGTCGCCGTGCGCCTCAACGTCAACGAGAACCCGTTCCCACCGAGTGCCGAGATCGCGGCGGCGATGGGCGAGGCGGTCCGCCAAGCGGCGGCGCAGATCAACCGCTACCCCGACCGGGAGGCGACCCGGCTGCGCTCCAAGCTGGCGCGCTACCTCGGCTACGGCCTCCTGTTCGACCAGGTCTGGGCGGCCAACGGCTCGAACGAGGTCATGACCCAGCTCCTCCAGGCGTTCGGCGGCCCCGGCCGCCGCGTCATGACGTTCACCCCGACCTACTCGATGTACCCGGAGTACGCGCGCAACACCCACACGGGCCTCATCACGGTCCCCCGCCGCGCCGACTACACGGTCGACCTGCCGGCGGCGTGGGAGGCGATCGACACGCTCAAACCCGAGGTCATCATCGTGGCCACGCCGAACAACCCGACCGGGACGTCGACGCCGATCGGGGTCGTGGAGCGGCTCTGCCGCGCCACCCAGGGCATCGTCATCGTGGACGAGGCGTACCAGGAGTTCTCGCGGACGCCGGAGAACACGTGCCTCCGCCTCCTCGACCACTACGGCAACCTCGTGGTCTCCCGGACCATGTCGAAGGCGTTCGCCTTCGCGGGCGGCCGGCTCGGCTACGTCGCCACCAGCCGGGCGATCGTCGAGGCGCTGCGGATCGTGCGGCTGCCCTACCACCTGTCGGCCGTGACGCAGGCGGTCGCCGGCGTGGCGCTCGACTACGCCGCCACGATGCTGGCGCAGATCGGGCGGCTGCGGGAAATCCGCGACAACTCGATCCTGCGGTTGCGCCACCTGGGCTGCCAGGTCATCGACTCGGACGCCAACTTCTGCCTGTTCGGCCGCTTCCCCGACCGTCACGCGGTGTGGCAGGGGCTGCTCGACCGCGGCGTCCTCGTCCGCGAGACGGGCCCCGAGGGCTTCCTCCGCGTGTCGACCGGGACACCGCACGAGATGGACAAGTTCTACGCCGCTCTGGCCGAGATCGTGGCCGAGCCCGGCGTCCTCAAACCGGCTGAAGGGAGTCCCGCGTGACCAGCCCCCGCACGGCGCGCGTCGAGCGCGTCACGTCCGAATCGTCCGTCCTGGTCGAGGTCAACCTCGACGGCACGGGCGCCTCGACCATCTCGACCGGCGTCGGCTTCTACGACCACATGCTTTCGGCCCTGTCGCGCCACTCCCTGATCGACCTGACGGTCCAGACGACGGGCGACCTCCACATCGACGGCCACCACTGTGTCGAGGACACGGCCATCGCCCTCGGCCAGGCGCTCAAGCAGGCGCTCGGCGACAAGCGGGGCATCAGCCGCTTCGGCTCGGCCACGGTGCCGCTGGACGAGGCGCTGGCCACGGCGGTCGTGGACGTCGCCGGCCGGCCCTACGTGGTCTGCTCGGGCGAGCCGGCGGGCTACGAGTTCGTGGCCATCCGGGGCTCCGGCGTCCCGTACATGGGCTCAATGACCCGTCACGTGGTCGAGGCGCTGGCGTACAACGCGGGCCTGTGCGTCCACCTGACCCTCCTGGCCGGCCGCGACCCCCACCACATCGCGGAGGCCCAATACAAGGCCCTGGCCAGGGGCCTGCGCCAGGCCGTCGAGCCCGACCCCCGCGTAACCGGCATCCCCTCCACCAAGGGCACGCTGTAGCCACCGGCCACCCTTCAGCCGCATTGCTGTTCTGCTGTTCTGCGGTAATGTAGCGGCATGAGCACGTTTGTCGGCGTTCAGGAGCGGGGCACGATCGCGCTGCCTGCCCGCATCCGCCAGGCCTATCACCTCAACCAGCCCGGCGCGCAGGTCGAGGTCATCGAGGAGGCCGACCGGATCGTGCTGATCCCGAAGCTGCCCGTCAACGCCGCCCAGGCGTGGTTCTGGACCGACGGCTGGCAGGCGGGCGAGCGCCGGGCAGCCGAGGAGGCCGCCGCCGGGCTCGGCCAGACCTACGACTCGGCCGAGGCTTTCTTGAACGGCCTGGACAACCTCGACGGGGTCGGTGGATGAAGTTCCGGCGCCTCCCCCAATTCGAGCGCGACTGGGCCGCCCTCCCCCCGGCCGAACGTGACCTGGTCAAACAATGGTTGCGTGAGTCGCTCCTCCCCGCAGTAGACGGCTACGCCGCCGACCCGGTCCGGTTCACGTGGCCGAAGAAGCTCCGCTTCGAGAGCATCCAAGGGGCGCCAGGGGTGTACGCGGTGACCTGGTCGTTCAGCGGCCCCGACGGCCGGGCGACGTTCCACTTCGAGGAGTCCGACGGCGACCGCCGCCTGGTCTGGCGCCGCATCGGCCACCACGACATCTACACAACCCCGTAGGCCCTTCCCCAGCACGAGCCCGGCCGCAGGGGTCAGGCTCCCCGGCCCTGGCGACGATCGTCGTCCTGCGCGTAGGCGCGCCAGCGCCGGAGTCGCAGGACCAGGCGGGGGAACCTGACACCGCGGCCGACGCCAGACCCCGATTTCCTCTGAACACTTGCGCCAGAGAGAGAGAGAGAGAGAGAGAATCGCTCCGGATCGCCGTCGGCGGTGGTCCGTTCCGGGGCGCACACCCTCACGATCGCCACAGACCCCCGTCTGGGCGCGAACGGAGCCCCGGAACCGGTTCTCCCGGGGAAGGAACCCGCCATGACCGCAATCGCCCTCCCAAAGCCCGCCCGCGCGCGCCGCTGGCTGGCCAGCCTGAGCGCCGCCGTTCTGGCCGGACTCGCGTTGACCCTAGCCCCCGCCACGCCGGCCCTGGCGGCCACGGGCGAACAGGACGGCCTCGTCGCCACGCTGACGACGGACCAGTCCGGCTACAGCGTGGGCGAGTCAATCGGGGTCAGCTACGACGTGCGCAACACGGGCACATCGCCCGTCAGCGACGTCACGCTGGCGCTGGACCTGCCGAGCTGCACCCAGCTAGCGTCCGGGCAGACGACGGCGACGGTCGGCGCGCTCGGCGCGGGCGACACATCGGCCTTCACGGCCACGGCCCAGGTCTGCGCGCCCAACCTGGCCGGCACTGGCACCGCAGTCCCCATCGCCGTGCTGATCGTCGCCCTGGCGTGCATCGCGGGCGGCCTGGCCCTGCTCGGCTTCAGCCGGGCGCATTGGCGCCGGGTGGCCGGCCGCGCGGCCATCGTGGGCGTGGTGTCCCTGGCACTGGTCGGCCCCCTGCTGCCCGGCCCGCAATCCTCGGCGGCGCCGACCGCGCGCAGTTTCGCGGTGTCCATCCCGGTCACGCTGGCCGGACGCGCCGCCACGGTCACGCTGACCGTCAAGTACACGCTCGACGCAGCCGCGACCGCTCCCACCGCCCCGTCCTCCGACACGTCGCAGGCCGCGTCGACCTCGACGCCAGCCCCGACCGACACCACGTCCCCGTCGGCAACGGCGACCTCTCCATCCCCGTCCGACGGCACGGTCACGACACCGCCGGCTTCGGTGGCGCCGTCCACCCCGAGCGCCACCCCCACGGCAGCCGCGTCCACGACGACCACGTCCCCGGCGACCTCGTCCACGGCCACGTCCGGCTCGCCGGCCGCCACCTCCAGCGTGACGTCATCACCCCAACCCTCCGCGTCCCCCACCCCGCCGGACCTGACCCCAGACGTGGGCCCATCCGCGAGTTCCTCGGCATCCAACCCGTCCAGTTCGACCTCCGCCACCGCCAGCCAGGACGCTTCGACCCCACCAACCCCCGACGCGTCGGCATCGTCGCCCCCGCCGACCGCCACTCAGTCGCCGTCGGACTCGCCAACAGAGATGACAGACGGCGTGGTCACGATCGACGGCACCCCGAAGGTCGGCCGCGACCTGACCGCCAACACGGATGAGTGGGGTTCGCCCGTATCGTCGCTCGCCTACCAGTGGCTCCGCGACGGGGAGGCCATCGAAGGCGCAACGGAGGAGACGTACGTCGTGCACTCCACCGATCTGGACGCCAACCTCTCCGTGCAGGTGACTGGGACCACCCCCGAGGGCGCCACCCAGACCGGAACGTCGTCCCCCGTGACGGTCGTCATCGCAGACGATGACTCGCCTGGGGCCACGGTCGGCCCGGAGGTCATCGGCGATGCGGGCGGCGTGTACGCCAACGACCGGGTCTCGGCCGTGTTCCCGGAGGGCGTCGTCACGGGTTCAGCGACATTGACCGTGTCGGCCGGCCCGGCCATCGGCGCCGTGACCTGGGGCGACCCCGACAACCCGGACGCCACCATGACCACGATCTACGCCCAGCCTCTGCGGGTCGAACACGACGCCCCGCTGGCCCAGCCCGTCGAGGTCTCGTGGGACCTGTCCTACCTGACCGCGACCGAGCAGGCCGGCGCCGTCCCCGTGCGCTGGGACGAATCCATCGGCGCCTGGACGGTCCAGTACGTCCCGACCACGCTGGAGAACGGAATCCTCACGGCGACGATCAGCGAGTTCTCGGACTGGACCGTGGCGACGTCCCAGTTCATTCTCAAGTTGTTCGGCAAGCGGTCCGATCCGCCCACGTGTGACTCGTCCAAGCCGGTGCCCACATGGGCCGAGAATTACGGGCTCCCGGACAATGACGAAGGCATGCCCGTCTCAGCGTGCCTTGAAGGCGATGGAGACAACGTCCGCGTCAAGATGGTCAACAACCGTACCTACGCCCAAATTGTCCGCTTGACCTCCTCCACAGACCCCGGCGCAGGCTACGCCACGATGAACCCCGGCATTCCCGAACTCACCCTCGCAGCGGTTTTCCGCTACTTGTTCAACGGTCTTGTCAACTGGGACCAGAACAAAGATCAATTGAACGCCACCGCCATCATCTTGGCTCCCGGGGCAACCGGTGCCATCACCCTCGCCCAGCCAACGGTAACCGGCACGACTAACATCAGTCTTGACACCAAAGTCGAACCGATCGCAGTTTTCAGCGACGTTTTCTACATGATGTCCGAGGCGATAGTCGGCGACATCGTGACGCCGGGGGACGACTGGCTGCCCAACCAAGGAGTGGCCCTATCGTGGCAAACGCAGGAACTACTTCAAGTCCTTCACGAATGTGTCTTCCAACTTCAAGGAGACCCCGACTTCGGGATGTTGCTCGATCTCATCAAAGGTTGCGCCAACTCTGAGGTCCTGCAACAACTGCTTCAGGCGGTGCTCAAGAATCAGGTCCCCGGGCTCGACAAAGTCGCGAAACTCATTCTGTCGTTCTCCTCCGCGGCGAAGGCGATCGAGTACGCCAACTACTATACTTACGGGGTCGACGTCGCGGCCGGTCTCACGCTGGGCCAGACCAACGTCGTGTGGATCCAGGCGGTGGGCGACTCCGGACCGCCCGGCCGTTGGACGGCCACGTGCGACGATGTCGGGGCCGACGAATGGGCCCTGTACCAGGACGTCATCTGGCGCTACCCGATCACAGGAACCACGCGCCCCGGAGCCCACAGCGACTTCGCCGCCA
>JAISTC010000017.1 GCA_031272805.1 Propionibacteriaceae bacterium | reverse complement strand
CGTCGTCGAACTGTCCGCCTACGACCTCACCCGCGGCCGGATCGTCTACCGCCACAAGTAACCACCGACGCCAGAAAGGAAGGCCACCTGATGAAGGTCCAGCCGTCAGTCAAGCGGATTTGCGACAAGTGCAAGATCATCCGCCGTCACGGTCGCGTCATGGTGATCTGTGACAACCCCCGCCACAAGCAGCGCCAGGGCTGACCCCAGGCGCGGCAGCGCCATGGTCAGCCCTGGCGCTGTCCTGAGCGCAGCGAAGGACCCCCGGTGCCTCGTCTGAGGACTCGGGACCACCGTGACTTACAACTGAACAACCACAACTGAACAACACAGAAAAGCGTGCACGCACACCGAACGGTCTGACCATTCGGTTCACCCTCGGGCGAAGGCCGGGGCCAGGCAACTGGAACGCGTCACGTCCCACACCTTCGACTGGCCCCACCCCGAGGGGTAGGGCCCGACCACCGGAAAGGTACCGCGCCACATGGCACGCCTCATCGGTGTCGATCTCCCGCGTGACAAGCGGATCGAGGTCGCACTCACCTATATCTTCGGCATCGGCCGTACCCGCGCCGCCGAAACCCTCAAAGCCACCGGCATCAGTGGCGACATCCGGGTCTTCGACCTGACGGATGAACAGCTCGTCGCACTCCGCGACCACATCGAAGCCAACTACGAAACCGAAGGCGATCTCCGCCGGTCCATCCAGGCCGACATCCGCCGCAAGATCGAGATCGGCAACTACCAAGGCCGCCGTCACCGCCAGGGCCTCCCTGTCCGGGGCCAGCGCACGCGGACCAACGCCCGCACGCGCAAGGGCAAGAAGAAGGCCGTCGCCGGCAAGAAGAAGGCTCGCTAGAGCTAGTCGGGGCCGCGTCCCCGCTCATCCGAACCACTGAGACTGGAGAACACAAGAACTTATGGCAACCGCAGGCCGGAAACCAGCCGCCGCCAAGACCAAGGTGCGGCGCAAGGAGAAGAAGAACATCACCGTGGGCCAGGCCCACATCAAGTCCACGTTCAACAACACGATCATTTCGATCACGGACCCGCAGGGCGCCGTGATCTCGTGGGCCAGCGCCGGCACGGTCGGCTTCAAGGGCTCGCGCAAGTCGACGCCGTACGCCGCCCAGATGGCCGCCGAGGCCGCCGGGCGCCGCGCCATGGAGCACGGCATGAAGCGCGTCGACGTGTTCGTCAAGGGCCCGGGCTCGGGCCGCGAGACGGCCATCCGGTCACTTACAGCCGCCGGGCTCGAGGTCGGGACGATCCAAGACGTCACGCCCGTGCCGCACAACGGCTGCCGCCCGCCGAAGCGCCGCCGCGTCTAGCCCACCCGAACCGAAAGGACACACACAACCATGGCCCGCTACACCGGCCCCATGACCCGGAAGTCCCGCCGCCTCGGGACCGACCTCGTCGGCAACGACAAGTCGTTCGAACGCCGCCCCTACCCGCCGGGTATGCACGGCCGCGGCCGGACGAAGGACTCCGAGTACTCGCAGCAGCTCAAGGAGAAGCAGAAGGCGCGCTACGCCTACGGCGTCCTCGAGAAGCAGTTCCGCGGCTACTACCAGGAGGCCACGCGCTCGACCGCCAAGACCGGCGACATCCTGCTCCAGATTCTGGAGTCGCGCCTCGACAACGTCGTGTACCGCGCCGGCTTCGCCAACACGCGCCGCCAGGCCCGCCAGTTGGTCAGCCACGGGCACTTCCTCGTCAACGGCCAGAAGGTCAACATCCCGAGCTACCGCGTGACGGAGCACGACATCATCGAGGTCAAGCCCAAGTCGGTCGACCTCCACCCGTTCCTGATCGCCCGCGAGCTCCACGACGGCCGTGACATCCCCGCGTGGATGACCTCGACCACGAAGCCGATGCGGATCATCATCCACCAGCTCCCGACCCGCGACCAGATCGTCATCGACCTGCAAGAGCAGTTGATCGTCGAACTCTATTCGCGCTAAGCGCCATCCATCCAACCCCGCCCACACGCTCCGGGTCACGCCCGGGGCGGCGTGGGACCTAGGCCCTCATATAGCGGTGGGCAGAAGGACACACCATGGAGATCACCAAGAGGCCGGTGCTGACGGAGGAAGCCGTCAGCGACTTCCGGTCGCGCTTCATCATCGAGCCGCTCGAGCCGGGCTTCGGCTACACGATCGGCAACTCGCTCCGCCGGACGCTGCTGAGCGCCATCCCCGGCGCCGCCGTGACCAGCATCAAGGTCGCGGGCGTGTCCCACGAGTTCTCGACCATCCCCGGGGTCGTCGAGGACGTGACGGAGATCATCCTCAACATCAAGCAGCTCGTGCTCAGCTCGGACGAGGACGAGCCCGTCACGATGTACCTCAAGAAGGCGGGCTCCGGCGCGGTCACGGCCGCGGACGTGGCGCCGCCCGCCGGGGTCACGATCTACAACCCCGACCTGCACATCGCCACGCTGAACGACGACGGCGCCCTCGACATCGAGTTCGTCGTCGAGCGCGGCCGCGGCTACGTCTCCGCCGTCCAGAACAAGGACCTCGACGCCGAGATCGGCCGCATCCCGGTCGACTCGATCTACTCGCCCGTCCTCAAGGTGACGTACAAGGTCGAGGCCACCCGCGTCGAGCAGCGGACCGACTT
>JAISTC010000005.1 GCA_031272805.1 Propionibacteriaceae bacterium | reverse complement strand
CAGACGGCGATCCCGATGGCCGTGCCGTACTTGTGGACCGGGGCACCCTCGGCCACGTCGCGGACGGCCACCTTGTGGCCCTGCGGCACATCGTCGCCGATCAGCAGGACCCCAGCCGGACCCGCCACCGACTCCCCAGCCCGCAAACCCCGCAGGGCGACGGCGACATCGTCGGCCGGGTCGAGCCACAACAAGGGGCCGGCGGCTGCGGACATGGTCCCTCCTCGCGCCCCGCTCCACGTCGACCGGGGCACAGCTATTCTGACACATGACGTGAACGTTCACTAGCCTACTACAAGCTCACAGCGGTTGGGGCTCGTCCAACCTTCGGTGGCTGACCTCTTGGGGTGGAAGATCCCGGCTTTCGCCGGGATGACAAGGGGGCCGGGATGACAAGGGGGCCGGGACGACAGCGGGGCCGGGATGACAAGGGGGATCATGGGGGACGCCGCCTGTTGACTCTGAAGGTGAACGTTCATTAACATGCTGCAAGGGAACGTTCACTTTGGCGCCGACCGGGCCAGCGCCTCTGCCGTCGACCGCGTCTGGCTGGCGCCAGGCTTGGGCTGGCCCCCGGTCGACGCCGAGTGGCCTTAGGCTGGAGCTGCCTCAGGAGGAATCAATGGCTGACCTTCGTCTCTCCGCCGCCACGTTGTCGCGTCTGTCCGACCCGCCGCCGGTGGCCCACCCCCAGTTGCACCCCCGGATCCTCCACCTCGGGCTGGGCGCGTTCCACCGGGCCCACCAGTGCGTCTACACGGAGCGCGCCAACGCCCTGGCCGGGTCGGACTGGGGGATCGTGTCGGTGGCCAACTCGAACCGGCGGCTGGTCGACGGGCTCCTGGCGCAGGACTGCTACTACTCCGTCACGGAACTGCGGCCGGACGGCGCGCGGACAGCCGTCAACGGCAACCTCGTGGACGCGCTCGTGGGCGGGGACGACCCCGGCCGGGTCCGGGCGTTGGTGGCCGCGCCGACGACGGCGATCGTGACGCTGACGATCACGGAGAAGGGCTACACGCCGGACGGGAGCCTGATCGGGCTGCTGGCCGCCGGGTTGGCGGACCGTCACGCGGCGGGCGGCCCACCCGTCACGGTCCTGACGTGCGACAACATGGCGGGCAACGGCGCCCGCCTCCAGGCGGTGGTGGCGCAGGCCCTGGCCGGTCTGCCCGGGCGGTCGCCGGACCTGGCCGCCTGGCTGGCGGCGAGCGTGACGTTTCCCTCGACCGTGGTGGACCGGATCGTCCCGGCGACGACGCCGGCCGACCGGGAGCGCGCCACGGCCGCCCTCGGCCTGGAGGACGCCGCGCCCGTCGCCGGGGAGCCCTTCGCCCAGTGGGTCATCGAGGACGCCTTCGCGGCCGGCCGGCCCCCGTGGGAGCTGGCCGGCGTCGAACTCGTCGCCGACGTCACGCCGTACCAGGTGACCAAGCTGCGGCTGCTCAACGGCTCCCACTCCGCCCTCGCGTATCTCGGCCTGGCCACGGGCTGCCAAACCGTGGCGGAGGCGATGGCAGCACCCTGGGGCGCGGCGCTGGTGCGGGGCCTCTGCGCGGAGATCGCGCCGACCCTCCCGCCGGGCGGGCCGGACCCGACGGCCTACGCCGAGTCCCTCGTGACGCGCTTCGAGAACCCCGGGATCGTCCACCAACTGCGTCAGATCGGCTCCGACGGCTCGCAGAAACTGCCCTACCGCTGGCTCGACGCGGTCCGGCGGCTCCGGGCCGAGGGCCGGCCCGCCCCGCTCCACGCCCTCGCCCTGGCGGCCTGGGTCCTGGCGACCCGGCCGCCGACCGAGCCCCCGTCGCCGACCAGCCAGTTCTACGGCACCACCGACCCCAACGCCGCCGCGCTGGCCGCCTGCTGGACGGACACGACGCCGCCGATCGCCGAGTTGCTGGCCGCCGTCGGCGCCGCCGACCTAGCCGCCGACGCGGCCCTGGTCCGGTCGGTGGCGGACGCCATCCCGATCGTCGCCCACAACCGGGTAGAGGAGTTGTTCCGATGAAGATGGGTTTCCGCTGGTACGGCTCGGCCGACGACTCCATCCCGCTCCAGTACATCCGCCAGATCCCCGGCGTCAGCCACGTCGTGGGCGCGCTGTTCGACGTGCCGGTCGGCGAAGTCTGGCCGATCGAGAAGATCGGCGCACTCCAGGCGGAGATCGAGGCCGCCGGGCTCCGGTTCGAGGTCGTCGAGTCCGTCAACGTCCACGACGACATCAAGATCGGCCGGCCCGAGCGTGACCGCTGGATCGAGAACTACTGCCAGACGATCCGGCACCTCTCCCGGTTCGGCATCCAGGTCATCTGCTACAACTTCATGCCCGTCTTCGACTGGATCCGGACGGACATGCGCCACGAGCTGGCGGACGGCTCCTTCGCCCTGGCGCTCGAAGCGGCCGTGGTCGAAGGTTCGGCCGAGGACGTGCTGCGGCGCGTCCAGGACTCGACGAACGGTTACCTCCTGCCGGGCTGGGAACCGGAGCGGCTGGCGGACATCCGGGCCCTGCTCGAGGCCTACCAGGACGTCGACAACGCCAGGCTGACCGACAACTTCCGCTACTTCATCCAGGCGATCATGCCGACCTGCGAGAAGTACAACGTCAGGATGGCCGTCCACCCCGACGACCCGCCGCGCGCGCTGTTCGGCCTGCCGCGGATCGTCAAGAACGCCGCCGACCTGCGCGTCATCGAGGGCTTCCACGACTCCCCGTACAACGGCTTCACGCTGTGCACGGGCTCGCTGGGGGAGAACCCCGAGAACGACGTCCCGGCGATCCTGCGCGAGTTCGCCGGGCGGGGCAAGGCCCCGTTCGTCCACGCCCGCAACATCCGCCACACCGGCAACGGCAATTTCCACGAGTCCGCCCACCTGTCGGAGTGCGGCTCGCTGGACATGTGGGAGATCCTGCGGACCCTCCACGACGTCGGCTTCGACGGCTACGTCCGGCCCGACCACGGCCGTGACATCTGGGGCGAGCGCGGCCGCCCCGGCTACGGCCTCTACGACCGCGCCCTCGGCGCGACTTACCTCAACGGCTTGTGGGAAGCGATCAGAAAGGATGCCGCCCATGCCTGACCCCCTGCCCTTCGACCAGCGCTTTCTGCTGCGCGACGGCGTGGCGCGAGACGTGTTCGCCGCCATCGCGGGCCTCCCGATCATCGACTACCACTCCCACCTGGACCCGGCCCAACTGGCCGCCGACCAGCCGGTGGCGAACCTGACCCGCCTGTGGCTGGTCGACGGCCACTACGGCGACCACTACAAGTGGCGGCTGATGCGGGCCAACGGCGTGCCCGAGGACCTGATCACGGGCGACGCCGACGACTACGCCAAGTTCGAGGCGTTCTGCGCCACGCTGGCCCGCGCCATCGGCAACCCGGTCTACGAGTGGAGCCACCTGGAACTGCGCCGCTACTTCGATTGCGACGCCGCGATCAGCGCGGCGACCGCGCCCCAGATCTGGGAGCGGGCCAACGCGCTCCTGGCGACCCCGGAGTTCCGGCCCCGGGCCATCGTCGGCCGGTCGAACGTCGAGGTGGTCGTGACGACGGACGACCCGCTGGACGACCTCTCCGCCCACTCCGCCCTGGCCACGGCGCCGTTCCGCGTCGTCCCCGCGTTCCGGCCCGACCGGTTCCTGGCGATCGGCGACCCCGGCTTCCCCGCCTACGTGGAGCGGGCGGCGGCCGTGACGGGCCGCGGCCTCGACTCATTCGCCGCCCTGGTCGAGGCCATCGGCCAGCGGATGGAGTTCTTCCACGCCCGCGGCGGCCGGCTCTCCGACCACGCCCTCGACACGTTCCACCACACCCCGGCCCCGCCGGCCGACGTCGACGCCGTCCTGCGCCGGCGCCTGTCCGGGGTCACGCTGTCCGCGGCCGAGGTGGGCGTGTTCCAGACGGCGCTGCTGCGGGAGTTGATCGGCCTCAACCGCGACCTCGGCTGGACCGCGCAGCTCCACCTCGGCGCCGCCCGCGGCCAGAACCTGCCCGGCACGGCCGCCCTCGGCCGGGACACGGGCTACGACTCGATCGGCACCCAGCCCGACCTGGCCGACAACCTGCGCCGGTTCCTCCAGGACGTCCACGCGGCCGGCCGGCTCTCCCCGCTCGTCGTCTACCCGCTCAACCCGGCCGACTGGCCGGTCATCGCCACGCTGCTGGGCAACTTCCAGTCCGGGCGGCGGCTCCAGTTGGGCGCGGCCTGGTGGTTCAACGACCACTGGGCGGGCATC
>JAISTC010000190.1 GCA_031272805.1 Propionibacteriaceae bacterium | reverse complement strand
CGTCCACAGTGTGTTACGGTGTGGACATGAGTGTGCCCGTGAGCGTGCGTTTGGGGGACGACGTCGAGACCGCGGCGTCGCAGTTTCTAGCCGTCAGCGGTTGGACGAAGTCGTCCCTGGTCAACACCGCCGTTGACGAGTGGCTGCGCCTCCAGGCCCATCCCGGTATCCGGTTCGTGGCGACGCCGTACGGCACGCGGATTGCGGCCCTGGTCGACGGGCCCGAGGTCTGGACCGTGGCCGAGTCGTGGAACCAGCACGAACCCGCCGACCGAACCGTGGAGAACGTGGTCGCCGCGACCGGTCTGACGCGGCGGGAAGTCGAGTGCGCGCTCGGCTACTGGGCAGACTTCCGCGATGAGGTCGACGCGGACGTGGCCCGGGTCCACGCGGCGCAGCGCCAGGCGAGGGAGGCTTGGGAGAAGCGGCAGTTGCTCTATGCCTGACCTCGCCTTCCTCCTCGACGAGCACTACCCGCCAGCCCTGGCCGACACGCTGCGGGCGCGGGGCCTTGATGTGCAGGCGGTCATCGCCCGGGACGACCTGCGCGGCCAGGCGGACACAGTGGTGCTGGCGGCGGCCGCGCGCGAGGGCCGGATCACCGTGACGGCGGACGTGACGACGTTCCCCGCGGCCATTGCCGCCGTGCCCGGCCACGCGGGGGTGATCTACTGCGACAGCGAGCGGTTCCCCCGCTCGATCAACGCCCTCCCTCGGCTGGCGGAGGCCCTGGTGGCGTTCGCGGCCGACCCTCCTGCCGCGTTGGCCTATCCGGGCTTCATCTGGTGGCTGCCAGCAGCCGTTCGCTGACGGCGCGGGTGGGGGCGGGTTAGGGGCGGTCCAAGACCTCGTGGGCGCCGATGCGGCGCCACACGATGTGGGGGTCGCCCGGGCGCAGTGCCTGGCCGTACTGGAACGTGGCCCGGCCGTCCGGCGCCCACGTCAACTCCCAGATGTCCGCCGTGCCCTGGACCCGCTTGACGCGCAGGCCGGGGCGGGGTTGGCGCCCCTCCTTCAGATCCTCCACGAACTGCTGAACCGCTTCGAGGAAGCGCGTCTGGTCGGCCGGGGACAGTTTCCGGAAAGCGCGGATGAACCCGGAGGGCTTGGCATACGTTGGTGACATCTACTCGTCCTTGAACGAGGCCAGGAACTCCTCATCGGTCAGGTAGGTGGTCACGCGGCCGTTGGCGATGTCCGCGTCGACCTCCCGTTCCCCGGCCTGCCACTCTGGCGTCCAGTACCACGCCTGATCCGCCGGGATGGCCACGTGGGGCGCCAGGACCATCTGCTCGTTGGCCTCGTCGACCGTGACCTTGACCTGCGCGCCCGGAGTGTCGAGCTTGAACCGCCGCCGGAGGGCGGCCGGAATGGACATGACCCCACGCTTGGAAACGGGAACAAAGTAGACCTCGCTGCTCATACCCGCAGAATAGCAGGGAAGCAGAAATACGGCAGTCACGGCTCCGGCCGGCGGGCTCGATCAGGCCGCGGTATCAGGTGCCCCCGCCCGGGCTCGTGCCTCGCCAAGGTGGGGGCGCCTGACACCTCGGCCTTGGGCATCACGGTCAGCAGGCCACCACGCTGAGGGCCAGGCCGCCTTCGGCGGTTTCTTTGTACTTGGTTTGCATGTCGCGGCCTGTGGCCATCATCGTGGCGATGACCTGGTCCAGGCTGACGATCTGTTGGCCGTCGCCGGCCAGGGCCAGTCGCGCCGCCGTGATGGCCGTGGTCGCGCCGACGGCGTTGCGCTCGATGCAGGGGACCTGGACGAGGCCGCCGACCGGGTCGCAGGTCAGGCCGAGGTGGTGTTCGAGCCCGATCTCGGCCGCGTTGGCGACCTGCTGGGGCGAGCCGCCGAGGACCTCCGCCAGGCCGGCCGCCGCCATCGAGCAGGCCACGCCGATCTCGCCCTGGCAGCCGACCTCGGCCCCCGAGATCGACGCCGTCGCCTTGTAGACCGCGCCGACCGCCCCGGCGGCCAGCAGGAAGTCGACGACCGTGTCCTCGTCGGAGCCGGGCAGGAAGCGCATGGCGTAGTTGAGGACGGCCGGCACGATGCCCGCCGCCCCGTTGGTCGGCGCCGTCACGACGCGGCCGCCCGCCGCGTTCTGCTCGTTGACGGCGAGCGCCCAGAGGCTGACCCAGTCGAAGTCCGAGAGCCGGCCGCCCTCGGGTTGGTGCTTGAGGTGGCGCAGCAGCCGGGGCGCCCGCCGCCGCACGCCGAGGCCGCCCGGCAGGACGCCTTCCGTGTGGCAGCCCAGTTGGATGCACTGGCTCATGACGGTCCAGAGGTCCTGGAGCTTGGCCCGGCACTCGGCCCGCGTCAGCCCGCGCGCGACCTCGTTGCGGCACATCAGCTCCGCCACGCCGACGCCCGCCGCGGCGCACTGGGCGACGAGTTCCGCGCCGGTCCGGAACGGGTGGGGGAGCGTCACGGGGTCCGCCGATTCCGCGACGGGCGCGCCGGTCCCGTCGTCGGCCACGATGAAGCCGCCGCCGACGGAGTAGAAGACCCGCTCCGTCGCGCCGTCGGCCGTCACCGCCGTGAACCGCAGCGCGTTCGGGTGGTAGGGGAGCCGGGCGGCCGGGCAGAACTCGATGGCGACCGGGACCGGGCGGGGCGCCGTCACGCCGTCCGCCGCGGTCGCGCCCAACGTGACGGTCCCCGTGACCGCGAAGTCCGCCGCCTGGGCGGCGATCCAGTCCGGGTCGGCCGTCGCCGGGTCCGCGCCGAGCAGGCCCGCCACGACCGCCCGGTCCGTCCCGTGGCCCCGGCCCGTCGACCCGAGCGACCCGAACAACTCGACCCGCACCGACGTGACGGACCCGCGGCACTCGCCGAGGCCCGCCACGAAGTCGCGGGCGGCCCGCATCGGGCCGACCGTGTGGGAACTACTGGGGCCAACGCCCACAGAGAAGAGGTCGAAGGTGGACACCGCATCCGTCACGGTGTCCAGTCTCCCTGGTCGCGGCGGCCCAGGCAAGGACGCGGCATGGTTCGCCGGTCGTGTCGGAGGCGACCGGGATTGATCGGCGGGGTTAGGCTTGGACCCTCAAGCGCCGGCCTGGACTTCCCCCCTGAGCCGGGCGCCTCAACAGGAAGGTGTGCCTTGTCACAGGCGGATTTCGTCCATCTCCACGTCCACACCGAGTACTCCATGCTCGACGGGGCCGCGAAGAACAAGGCGCTGTTCGCCGAGGCCGCCCGCCAGGAGATGCCCGCCATCGCCATGACGGACCACGGCAACATGTTCGGCGCCTACGAGTTCTTCCAGGTCTCCCAGGGGACGGGCGTCAAGCCGATCATCGGCATCGAGGCGTACGTGGCGCCGTCGAGCCGGTTCTCGCGCGTCCAGGAGTTCTGGGGCAAGGGGCTGCGCGAGGCCGGCGACATCGACGCCGACGCCGGCAAGGACGTCTCCGGCGGCGGCCGCTATACCCACATGACCCTCCTCGCCCGCGACGTCACGGGCCTCCACAACCTGTTCCGCCTCTCCTCGCTGGCCTCGATCGAGGGCTACTACATGAAGCCCCGCATGGACTTCGAGCTCCTCGCCCAATACTCCGAGGGCATCATCGCGTCGACCGGCTGCCCCGGCGGCGCGATCCAGACCAGGCTCCGGCTCGGCCAGTACCGGGAGGCCGTCGAGTTGGCCGGCCGCTTCTCCGAGGTGTACGGCAAGGACAACTACTTCGTCGAGCTGATGGACCACGGCGTGCCGATCGAGCGCGAGGTCCGGGCCGACCTGCTGCGCCTGGCCAAGGACGTCGGGCTCCAGCTCCTGGCGACCAACGACTCGCACTACGTGACCGAGGACCAGGCCGACATGCACGACTCGCTGCTCTGCATCGGCGTGGGCAAGAACAAGGACGACGAGCGCCGCTTCCGCTTCAACGGCACGGGCTACTACCTCCGCTCGGCCCAGGAGATGCGCGACCTGTTCCGCGACCTGCCGGAGGCCTGCGACGCCACGCTCGACATCGCCGAGCGGGTCGAGAGCTACGCCGAGGTGTTCGAGCACGTCGACCGGATGCCGCAGTTCAAGGTCCCCGAGGGCGAGACCCAGACATCGTGGCTGCGCCACAAGCTGGACGAGGGCCTGAAACTCCGCTACGGCGACAACCCGCCGCAGAAGGTTCTCGACCAGGTCGCCACGGAGTTGAACGTCATCGAGCCCCTCGGCTTTTCCAGCTACTTCCTGATCGTGTCCGACATCTGCCGCTTCGCGCGTGACTCCGGTATCCGCATCGGCCCGGGCCGTGGCTCCGCCACGGGCTCGATGGTCGCCTATCTGACGCGGATCACGGAGTTGGACCCGCTCGAGCACGGCCTGATCTTCGAGCGCTTCCTCAACCCGGAACGGGTCACGCCGCCCGACGTCGACCTGGACGTGGACGACCGCCGGCGGGACGAGGTCGTCCAGTACATCGCCGACACGTACGGCGCGGACTACACGGCGCAGGTCAACACGTTCAACACGATCAAGGCCAAGGCCGCCGTCAAGGACTCCTCGCGCATCCTGGGCTACCCCTTCTCGATGGGCGAGCGCATCGTCAAGGCGATGCCCCCGGACATCCAGGGCAAGGGCGTCTCCCTGCCGGACATCTTCAACCCGCAGGCCGAGCGCTACGAGGAGGGCGGGGAGTTCCGGAACCTCTACGAGAATGACCCGGACGTCAAGCGGGTGGTCGACACGGGCATGGGCCTGGAGGGCCTGACGCGCGGCACGGGCGTCCACGCGGCCGCCGTGCTGATGAGCTCGACGCCGCTGATGGACCTCATCCCGCTCCACATGCGCGAGGACGGCGCCCGCATCGCCGGGTTCGCGTTCCCGCAGTGCGAGGCGATGGGCCTCATGAAGATGGACGTCCTGGGGTTGCGTAACCTCGGCATCCTCGACCACGCCCTGGCGCTGATCGAGGACTCGACGGGCGAGGCCATCGACCTGTTGACCCTGCCGCTGGACGACGCGCCGACCTACGAGCTGCTGGCCCGGGGCGACACCCTCGGCGTGTTCCAGCTCGACGGCGGGCCCATGCGGTCGCTGTTGAAGCTCATGGCGCCGACCCGTTTCGAGGACATCGCCGCGGTCCTCGCCCTCTACCGGCCCGGCCCGATGGCAGCCAACGCCCACGTCAACTACGCCGAGCGCAAGAACGGCCGCCAGGAGATCAAGCCGATCCACCCGGAACTGGCCGAGGCCCTCGAACCGATCCTGGGCCCGACCTACCACCTCATGGTCTACCAGGAGCAGATCATGGCCGTGGCCCGCGAACTGGCGGGCTACACGCTCGGCGGGGCCGACCTGCTGCGGCGCGCGATGGGCAAGAAGGACGCCGCCAAGATGAAGAAGGAGCGGGCCTCCTTCGCCGCCGGCATGGCCGCCCACGGGTTCTCCGAGGCAGCGATCGAGGCCCTCTGGGGGGTCATGGGCCCGTTCGCCGAGTACGCGTTCAACAAGTCCCACACGGCGGGCTACGGGATCGTCTCCTACTGGACGGCGTATCTCAAGGCCCACTACCCGGCCGAGTACATGGCCGCCCTGCTGGAGTCGGTCAAGGGCAACAAGGACAAGTCGGCCGTCTACCTGGCCGAGTCGCGGCGGATGGGGGTCCGGGTCCTGCCGCCGGACATCAACGAGTCGGACGCCGAGTTCACCCCCGTGGCGGAGGGGGTCCGCTTCGGCCTGACGGCGATCCGCAACGTCGGCCAGGGCGTCGTGGAGTCGATCGTCCGGGTCCGCCGCGAGCAG
>JAISTC010000181.1 GCA_031272805.1 Propionibacteriaceae bacterium | reverse complement strand
GCGCGCGGGATGGCTGGCGGGATGACCGCGCGGGCTGGGGGGTTCATGGTTGAATAGGGCCCATGCCCGCCTCCCCCGCCGAGCCTCCTTCTGACAGTGCCACTCCCGACGCCGGGGTGCGGCCGCGCTGGGTGCGGGACATCGCCTGCTTCCTGGCCGCGCAGGCCTTCTCCCTGTTCGGGTCGTCCATCGTCGGGTATGCCGTCATCTGGTACCTCGTCGGCAATGCCTCCGCCGCCGTCTACTCGCTCGGCATGGTCGCGGCCATGCTCCCCCAGGGCCTCATCGCCATCTTCGGCGGCGTCTGGGCCGACCGCCACAACCGCAAGTGGCTCGTCATCGGGGCCGACGGGGCCATCGCCCTCGCCACGGTCGGGCTGGCCGTCCTCATGTTCCGCGGCACGGCCCCGCTCGTGGCCATCCTCGCCGTCCTCGTCCTCCGGTCCCTCGGCGCCGGCATCCAGACCCCGGCCGTCGGCGGGATGGTCGCCCAGATCGTGCCGCTCGCCCACCTGATGCGCGTCAACTCGATCAACGCGACCCTCCAGCCCATCATCTTCCTCGTCGCCCCCGCCCTGGCCGCGGTCCTGTTCGACGCCATCGACCTCAAGTGGATCTTCCTGATCGACCCGGCCGGCGCCGCCATCGCCATCGCGCTGACCCTGACCATCCCCCTGAACAAGGTCACGCGGCCCGACGCCGACGCGCCGCCCGCCTACGGCCGTGACCTCAAAGAAGGGCTCGCGTTCGCGTGGCGCCGCCTCGACCTGCGCCGCATCATGTGGCTGCTCATCGTCACCTTCCTCCTCCTCGTCCCGGCGGGCAACCTCCTCCCCGTGGCGATCCAGCAGGAGTTCGGCGGCGACACGTGGAAGCTGGCGGCCGTCGAGATCGCCTGGTCGGGCGGGATGATGGCCGGCGGCGCGCTCCTGGCGGTCTGGGGCGGGCTGAAGCGGCGGATGGTCATGATCCTCGTCTCGACCTACGCCATGGGCGTCGCCACGGTCGCCCTCGGCCTGTCGTACTGGCTCTGGCTCCTCGTCGCCGTGACCGCCCTCTTCGGCCTCGTCACGCCGTTCTTCTGGACCACCGCCATGACCGCCGTCCAGGAGACCGTCGAGCCCCACTTCCAGGGCCGCGTCCTCGCCCTGGCGAACCTCGTCATGGCGCTGGCCGCCCCGCTCGGCCTCCTCGTCTTCGGCCCGCTGGCCGACCGGATCTCGATCTTCGCGCTCTTCCTGGCCTGCGGCGGCCTCGGGCTGGTGGCCACGGCGGGGCTGAGTTGGCGGTTGCCGGAGATGGCGCCCGTGTTGGAGCAGGACGGCGGCTAGCGCTTCTGGCGGGCCCGGAACTCGCGCTGCATCTCCCGTTCCGCGTCACGCTGGGCGATGGTCTGGCGCTTGTCGTACTCCTTCTTGCCGCTGGCCACGGCGATCTGGACCTTGGCGTAACCGTCGGCGAAGTAGATCGACAGCGGCACGATCGTCTGGCCGGCCTGGGAGGACTCGCGGAAAAGCTTGGCGATCTCCTTCTTGTGGAGGAGCAACTTGCGGACGCGGCGCGGGGCGTGGTTGGTCCACGTGCCGAACGCGTACTCGGGGATGTTGGCGCCGCGCAGCCAGACCTCGCCGTCGTCGACCGTGACGTAGGCGTCCTGCAGCGACGCCCGGCCGGCGCGCAGGGATTTCACTTCCGTGCCCGTCAGGACCAGGCCGGCCTCGAACGTGTCGTGCAGGTGGTAGTCGTGGCGCGCGCGCTTGTTCTGCGCGACGAGCTTGCGGCCCTTCTCCTTGGGCATGGTCCCTCCTCTCCTGGCAAGGTGAAGAGTCTACGGCATCGCGTCTGAGCAGGCGGGCAGATCCTGCGACTCCGGCGGCGGGGGCCTCGTTCCTCGGCCCGCGCCGCCTCCGCGCAGGATGACGTTCCTTCGCGCAGGATGACGGAACGGCGCGCGCGGCGAGCGCGGGGGGTTCAGGGGGGTCGTCCCCCCTCCGTCTTACAGGTACCCCATGGGGTCGACCAGGACGCCGTCCACGTACAGGTGGAAGTGCAGGTGGCAGCCCGTGGAATAGCCGGTCGTGCCGACGTAGCCGACGATGTCGCCCTGGTTGACCCACGTGCCGACCGGGAGGCCCGGCTGGACCATGTGGTTGTAGGCCGAGATCAGGTAGTGGCCGTTGACCCAGCCGTGGTCGACGAAGACGCGGTTGCCGTAGCCGTCGCCGAAGTAGCTCTTGATGACCGTGCCGGCGGCGACGGCGCGGATCGGCGTCCAGCAGTTGGCCGCGAAGTCGGTCCCGTCGTGGAGTTCCGAGTAGCCACCGATCGGGTTGTAGCGCCAGCCGTAGGGCGACGAGATCCAGCTCTCGGACGCCGAGATCGGGCGGATCAGGCCGGACCACGAGGTGCTGCCCGTGTAGCCGGAGCCGGACGCGCCGGCGGCCGACGACGCCGCCTGGCGGGCGGCCTCCTCGGCGGCCAGGCGGGCCTCCTCGGCGCGGCGGGCGATCTCCGCGTTGACTTCCTCTTGCTCTCTCTGGATGGCGGCGAGCTGGTCCTCGGCGGCGGCCAACTCGGTCGCGGCGTCGGCCTTGGCGGCTTCCTCGCCGGCCAGCGCGTCACGCTGGGCCGCCAGGGCGGTCTGCTCGTCGGCCAGGGCGGCCTGCTGCGACGCCAGCGCCGCCTCGACGGCGGCCTCGGCGGCCTCGGCTTGGGCCTCGAGTTCCTGGGTTTGGGCCAGTTGCGCGGCGGCGGCGGCCTTGGCGTCGTCGGCCCGGGCCTCGGCCACCTGGGTCTCCCCGCGGGCCGTGATGAGCTGACGCTGGACCTCCTTGAGCCGGTCGAGGCTCTCCTGCTGGCTCATCGCGGAGGTCTGGGCCCACTGGATGCGGTTGCCCAGCGTGGAGATGTCCCCCGTGAAGTCGAGGACCGTGGCGATCGAGATCAGCGAGCTGTTCTGCTGGAAGCTGGCGGCCACGAGCTCCGCCAGCCGCTGGTGCTCCTCGGCCAGGGTGGCCTCGCCCTGCTTCTCCCGCGCCTGGGCGGCGGTCAGGTCCTGCTGCGCGGCGGCCAGTTCCTCGGCCTTCAGGTCGTCGTGGGCCTTGGCCAGCGCGACGGCGGCCTGGGCGGCCTTCAGCGCCTCCTGGGCCTTGGTCACCTCGTCCTGGGCGGCGGCCACGCGCGCCTGCGCGTTGGCCACGTCGGTCTCGGCCGCGGCCACCCGCGCCTCCGCGTCGGCCACACGCTGGTTGGCGTCGGCCAACAGGGCGGCCTGGCCGTCGACGTAGGCCTGCGCCTCCGTCGCCTGGCCGGCCAGCTCGTCCTTGCGCTGCTCGAGGTCGTCGTCGGCTTGCGCCGGGCCGGCCAGCAGGGCGAGGGACAAGGTGGCGAGGGTAGCGGACAAGGTCGCGATGACCCATCGATGGGGTCGGCGCAGCGGCCGAACACCTGCCATGGCAGTACTCCGATCCCTGGGGAAGGGCTGGTCTCCTCTAGACCCGGAGGTACCTGCGAGAAGAGAGCAGCGTTGGGATAACGGACAGCACAATAGCCACGACAAACACCCAAGCGGAAGCGAATCCGGCTTCTTGTGGCCCAATCCACTGAATACTCTCAAGGCTGGGTTGAGCATTTCGGCGGATGATCAGCCACCAGCCGAGCCACAGCGTCCCGACCGCGAACAGGGCTCCGACCAGGGCCGCGACGAGCGACTCCAGGAGGAACGGGATCATGATGTAGAAGTTCGAGGCGCCGACCAAACGCATGATGCCGATTTCCCGGCCGCGCGTGTACGTGGCCATCCGAATCGTGTTGGAAATCTGCAGCGCGGCGGCCAGGAGCAGCAGGACGCTGAGCACGATCGTGGCCCACTGGAGGGCCGACAGCCACTTGAAGATGGGGTCGAGGATCTCGTGGAGGTCCTGGAAGAGCTGGACGCCCTGCATCGACGACATCTGGGACTTGAGCCCGAGATACGAGGTCGGGTCCTTGAGCCGGACGCGGAACGAGTCCTGCATCGTGTCCTCGGTCAGCGACTCCTCCAGGGTCGTGCCGGCGAAGACCTCCTTGAAGTTCTCGTACGCCTCGGCCTTGGTCTCGTAGTAGACCTTGTCGACCTCCGGGTTGGTCTCGATGGCCTGGCGGATGACGTCACGCTGCTCGTCGGTCAGGTCCTCGCCCGTGCAGTTGCCGGTCGAGTAGGCGGAGGTGCAGAGGAAGATCGAAATTTCGATCTTGTCGTACCACTCGCCCTTGAGCAGGTTGACCTGCTGGGCGGCGAGGAGGCCGGCGCCGAACAGCGACAGCGACACCCACATCGTCACGATGACCGCCAGGGTCATCCCCGTGTTGCGGCGGAGGCCCGAGAGCATCTCCGAGAAAGCGTGGCGCATTCTTCCCCCTGTCCTAGGCCCGGGCCCCGTAGATGCCGCGGACCTGGTCGCGGACCATGTGGCCGTTCTCCAGCTCGATGACGCGCTTGCGCATCTGGTCGACCATCGCCCAGTCGTGCGTGGCCATGACGACCGTCGTGTCGGCCCGGTTGATGCGGTCGAGGAGCTTCATGATGCCGACCGACGTCTCGGGGTCGAGGTTGCCGGTCGGCTCGTCGGCCAGGATGATCTTGGGCCGGTTGACGAAGGCGCGGGCGATGGCGACGCGCTGTTGCTCGCCGCCGGACAACTCGTCGGGCCGGCGGTCACGCTTGTCGCCCAGACCGACCAGTTCGAGAGTCTCGGGCACGACGCGCTTGATCTGGGACTTCGACTTGCCGATCACCTGGAGGGCGAAGGCGACGTTCTCGAAGACCGACTTGCCCGGCAGGAGCCGGAAGTCCTGGGACACCATCCCGATCTCCCGCCTCAGCCCGGGGATCTTGCGCTCCGGCAGCTCGCCGACGTTCTTGCCGGCCACGAAGACCCGGCCGGTCGTGGCCCGGAACTCCCGCAGGATGAGTTTCAGGAAGGTCGACTTGCCGGAGCCGGAGCCGCCGACGAGGAACACGAACTCACCCTTGGCGATCTCGACGTTGATGTTGGCGAGAGCCGCGCGCTTCATCCCGTCGTAGATCCGAGAGACATCCTCAAATCTGATCACTGCCGTCACCTGGCTCGAATCTGAAAACTTCCTGAGAAAACCTCAGCTTTTGCTCAGGCTACCATGGCCCGGCCAGCCGTGCCACGCCGGCCACCCTAGCCGACAACCCGCCTCCCGCCCGGGAGAAACGGCGCTACTGGGCCACTTCCTGCTGCTTGCGCCACCGGATTCCCGCGTCGATAAAGCCGTCCAGATCTCCGTCGAAGACGGCGGCCGGGTTGCCGACCTCGTATTCGGTCCGCAGGTCTTTGACCATCTGGTACGGGTGCAGGACGTAGGACCGCATCTGCGACCCCCACGAGTTCCCGCCGTCGCCTTTGTGCTGGCGCATCTCGGCTTCCTTCTCGGCCCGCGCCCGCTCCAGGAGCCGCGATTGGAGGACGCGGAGGGCGGCGGCCTTGTTCTGGAGCTG
>JAISTC010000131.1 GCA_031272805.1 Propionibacteriaceae bacterium | reverse complement strand
ACCGGGATGTTGCGCAGCGGCAGGTTGTTGCCGGGGCGGATGTCCGCGTCGGCGCCGGCTTCGACCACGTCGCCCTGGCGCAGGTCCTTGGGCGCGATGATGTAGCGCTTCTCGCCGTCGGCGTAGTGGAGCAGCGCGATCCGGGCCGTGCGGTTCGGGTCGTACTCGATGTGGGCCACCTTGGCCGGCACGCCGTCCTTGTCGTAGCGGCGGAAGTCGACCAGGCGGTAGGCCTGCTTGTGGCCGCCGCCGATGTGGCGGGTCGTGATCCGGCCGGCGTTGTTGCGCCCGCCGGTCTTCGGCTTCGGCACGAGCAGCGACTTCTCCGGCGTGGAGCGCGTGATCTCGGCGAAATCGGCCACGGACGAGCCGCGGCGGCCCGGCGTGGTCGGCTTGTACTTGCGGATTGCCATGGCTTAACCCCCTAGACCCCGGCCTGGCCGAAGATGTCGATGCGCTCGCCGTCGGCGATCGTGACGATGGCCCGCTTGGTGTCGGGACGCCGGCCGTAGCCCCAGCGGGTCCGGCGGCGCTTGCCGACGCGGTTGGACGTGTTGACGCCGAGGACGTGGACGCCGAAGACCTTCTCGACGGCGATCTTGATCTCGGTCTTGTTGGCGCTCGGGTCGACGATGAACGTGTACTTGTTCTCGTCGATCAGGCCGTAGCTCTTCTCCGACACGACCGGCGCGAGCAGGATGTCGCGCGGGTCCTTGATCTTCAGCGGGCTCACTTGGCTTCCTCCTCATCGGCGCCCTCGTCGCCCTGGACGGCGGCGAAGCCGGCCGCTTCGGCCGCCTCGACCGTGTCGAACCAGACCTCGGCGACGGTTTGCTCGTAGTAGGGCGATTCGGGCGTGTGGAACTTCTTCGAGTCCTCGTTGCCCTTGATGTCGTAGCCCTTCGGCGGCTTCGGGCCCGCGTAGGAGCCCTTGCCGTAGGGATGCGTCTCGTCGGCCTTCTCGGCCTTCTCGGCCTTCTCGGCCTTCTCGGCCTTGGGCTCGGCCTCGGCCTTGACGGGCTTGTCCGCCTTGGCCGGCTTCTCGGCCTCGGGCTTCTCCGCCTTGGCGGGCTTCTCGGCCTTGGGCTCGGCCTTTTCGGCCTTCTCCGCCTTGGCGGGCTTCTCGGCCTTGGCCGGCGCCGGCTTCGGCTCGTCCACGGTCACGCCGTAGCGGGCCAGGTAGTCGGCCAGGGCCGGCTGGGTGAAGACCACGGTCTGGTTGACCAGCACGTCGTACGTGTTCAACTGGTCGACGGCGATGGCGTGGACGTTCGGCACGTTGCGCAGGCTCAGCCAGGCCACGTCCTCGTCCCGGCTCAGCACGACGATGGCCGACGTGTAGTCGCCGATCGCGGCCAGCGCCTGGAGCGCCGTCTTCGTGTTGGGGACATCCCCGCCGATGACCTCGTCGAGGACGAAGAAGCGGCCGTCCCGGACCCGGTCCGAGAGCACGGCGCGGAGCGCCGCGGCGATCATCTTCTTGTTCGTCCGCTGGGCGTAGGAGCGCGGCTGGGGGCCGTGCACCGTGCCGCCGCCGGTCCACTGGGGGGCGCGGCGGGAGCCCTGGCGGGCGCGGCCCGTGCCCTTCTGGCGCCACGGCTTCTTGCCGCCGCCGGAGACCTCGCCGCGCGTCTTGGTCGCGTGCGTCCCCTGGCGGGCCGCGGCCTGCTGGGCGACGACGACCTGGTGGATCAGCGGGATGTTGGCCGGCGCGTCGAAGAGGTCGGCCGGGAGGTCGAGGGCGCCGGCCTTCTTGCCGGAGCTCAGGACATCGATCTGGATGGAATCAGCCATGGTTTATCACGCGCCCTTCTTGGCCGCGGTCTTGATGACGACGAGGCCGCCGGCGGGGCCGGGGACCGCACCCTTGACGAGGATGAGGCCGCGTTCGGCGTCGACCGCGTGGACCACGAGGTTCTGGATCGTCTTCCGCTCCACGCCCATCCGGCCGGCCATGCGGAGGCCGCGGAAGATGCGTGACGGCGTCGAGCACTCGCCGATCGAGCCCGGCGAACGGTGCTTGCGGTGGACGCCGTGGCCGGCGCCGAGGCCGCGGAAACCGTGGCGCTTCATGACACCCGCCGTGCCCTTGCCCTTCGTGATGCCGATGACGTCGACCACGTCCGCAGCAGCAAAAACCTCGGCCGTGATTTCCTGGCCGAGGGTGTATTGGCTGGCGTCGGAGGTGCGAAGCTCCATCAGGTGGCGGCGCGGCGTCACGCCCGCCTTCTCGAAGTGGCCCTGGGCCGGCTTCGTCACCTTCTTGGCCTTGATCGCGCCGAAACCCATCTGGACGGCCGAGTAGCCGTCGATTTCCGGCGTCCGGACCTGCGTCACCACACAGGGACCGGCCTGGACGACCGTGACGGGAACAACCTTGTTGTTCTCGTCCCACACCTGGGTCATCCCGAGCTTCGTGCCCAGGATGCCTTTGACTTCTCTCATGCTCATAACTGACCTCAGGGAAGCTTGATCTCGATGTCGACGCCCGCAGGCAGATCGAGGCGCATGAGCGAGTCGACGGTCTTCGGCGTCGGATCGAGGATGTCGATCAGGCGCTTGTGGGTCCGCATTTCGAAGTGCTCACGCGAGTCCTTGTACTTGTGGGGAGACCGGATCACGCAGTAGACGTTCTTCTCGGTCGGCAGCGGCACCGGCCCGGCCACCTTCGCCCCCGTGCGCGTCACCGTGTCGACGATCTTGCGCGCCGAGGAATCGATGACCTCGTGGTCGTAGGCCCGCAGCCTGATGCGAATCTTCTGACCCGCCATGGCGTTCCTTCCTGCCTTCTTGCCGGTTGCCCGGTAGTTCGTGCGAGGCCTGGGTGGCCTCCTCGTTCCTCCGACCCACGCGGTCGGGCGTGTCGCGCGGTTCAGACCGCACCACAGACACGCTCTTCTTCTGTGGTCCCGGACCCCGGTCCGGATCAGCAGGGATGGTTGGGTTCCGGGCGGCCGGGTGTTGACCCCACCACACAGCGTCACCCCTGCCGGAGCAACCCGAGAATCCTGCCACGGAAAGGCCATCTGGGCAAATCCAGGGCGGGCGCCGGGGTCACGCTCGGAGCGGGCGTCGCGGGACGTGTGAGATCGGCCACATTACAGTGGGGTCATGACGGCGGGCGAACGGTGGCGGCGGCGGGTCAACTGGGCCAACCTGACGACCCTGTTCGGGCTGCTCGTGGCGCGGCTGGGCGGCGCGGCCCGGCGGCCCGGGCCCGCCGGGCTGATCCTGGCCGAGGGTTACCGCTGGCGCTTTCCCACGGGGTCCGCGTTCACGCTCGGCAACGTTGTCGTGACGCGGTCCGACTTCGCGTCGCTCGGCCTGCGGCTGCCCCGGCTACTGGACCACGAGGCGCGCCACGCGACGCAGTTCGCGTGGCTGGGGCTGCTGTTCTTCCCCGCGTATGGCGTGACCGTGGTGTGGTCGCTGGCGTTGACCGGGGACCGGGCGGCGCGGTGTGTGTTCGAGCGAGGCGCGGGGTTGGCCGACGGGGGGTATGAGGAGGTGCCGATTCGGGCGCTGTGGCGGGGGTGACGGGTGTGACGGGGACGGCCACGGTGTCGGGCCCCCTGGCTGTCGCTCGTTCCTCGCTCCGTAGCCACGGTGCCCGACCCCCTGGCCTTCTGCCTCGCTCCGTAGCCACGGTGCCCGACCCCCTGGCCTCGCCTGGCCTGGTGGTTCAGGCGTCGCGGCGGGCGCGGAGGCGCTTGACTGTGATCGGGTCGGCGGCCCAGGCGGCCGGGAGGTCGATCAGGCGGTTGAGGCGCTGGTAGTAGGACGTCGGGGTCCAGCCGAAGGCGGCGCGGATCGCCTGCTGCTTGGCCACGGGCCGCCGCCACGTCCGCCGCTCCAAGTCCAGCATCGCCGCGGCCTCGGGCGGGAGGCCCGGGGTCGCCGTCATTCCATCGCTCATGCCTCCAGGGTAGGAAGGCCGACTGACAGTACGATGGTCGGCGTGTCGCGGCCCGCGGCGCCGCCGTTCCGGGAGGAGACCATGACCGAATTGCCCGGTACCGGCCAGGCCGACGCAGCCCGCTCCCCCGCCCCCCGCGTGACGGCGCCGGACGGTCCAGCACGGCCCGCCCTCGGCGTGGCGATCCGGCCGACCAGCCAATCCGGCGGCATCGTGCCGGGGCTGTTCACCCGGCGCGGTATCGCAGTGGTCAACGAGTCCGACGAACCGATGCGGGACCTCGTCGTGGCCGGCCTGGGCAGCCCCTTCGCCGGCCAGACCCTCGTCGGCTCCCCCATCCCCCTGCTCGCACCCGGCCAGGAGGCGCCGTACCTCTTCGCACAACCGCCCGGCAAGGCGGCGGAATGGGTCTTCCGCGTCAGCTACGAGCGGCCCGACGGGAGCCTCGTCGTCGGCAATCTGCCGTTGCGGCCACGGGGGTCGGTATGATCGGGTCTGCGCGGGGCAGCACAAAGCCGTGCGACTGAAAGGATCAGGATGCTCCCACTGGCTGGCCAAGTCCGGAACTACGCCTGGGGTTCGCCGACGGCCATTCCCAACATCTTGGGGACGGACCCGACGGGCGAGCCGCAGGCCGAGTATTGGTTGGGGGCGCACCCGATAGCGCCGTCGACCATCGGCGGACAGCCGCTCAACGCGCTCATGAAGGAGCACCCGGAGTGGGTCGGCAAGCGCTGCCGCCAGGTCTTCGGCGACCGCTTCCCCGTCCTCATGAAGATCCTCGCGGCCGACAAGCCGCTGTCGCTCCAGGCCCACCCCGACGAGACCCAGGCCCGCGAGGGCTTCGCCCGCGAGGAGGCCGCCGGGCTCGACCGCGATGCGCCCCAGCGGACGTACAAGGACGACTGGCCCAAGCCCGAGCTCATCATCTCCCTGACGGAGTTCGACGCGCTCTGCGGTTTCCGGGAGCCGGCCGCGACCGTCGAGTTGTTCCGGCGGCTCGGCGTGTACGGCGAGCTCGACTCCGTCCTCAAGCCGCTGACCCAACGGCGCGGCTCGGCGGCGTTGGCGCAGGTCTTCCTCGACATCCTCAGCCTCGACGACGACGCCATGGTCGCCCGGACCGTCCAGGCGGCGCGGGCCCACGTGGCGGCGCCGTACGAGCTGGGCGACTTCGCCCGGACCGCCGTCGAACTCGACGCCCACTTCCCGCACCAGCCGTCCATCCTGGCCGCGCTCCTGCTCAACCGGGTCCACCTGGAGCCGGGCGAGGGCATGTACCTGCCGCCGCGGACGCTCCACTCCTACCTCCACGGCGTCGGCGTCGAGGTCATGGCGTCGTCGGACAACGTCCTGCGCGGCGGGCTGACCAAGAAGCACATCGACGTCGACGAGCTGATCCACGTGGTCGAGTTCGTGCCGTCCGTGGCCGCGCCGGTTGAGCGCGAGGCGGTGGACGGGTTCTGGCGGTATGTGACGCCGACGCCGCAGTTCACGGCCTGGCGCGGCGAGCTCAACCACAAGGTCGTGACCGTGCCCGCGACGAAGACCTGCCGCATTGCCCTCGCGACCGACGGCGAGGCGGAGCTGCGCAGCGACGCCGGGGTCTTGGACTTGGATGTGGGCGAGGCCGCGCTCATCCCGTACGGCGAGCGGGTCACGGCCACGGGCTCCGCCACGTTGTTCGTCAGCGCGCCGGGCGTGTAATACCCTTCGTGGGTCGGCCACCTTAGCTCAGCTGGCAGAGCAGCCGCCTTGTAAGCGGCAGGTCGCGAGTTCGAATCTCGCAGGTGGCTCTGTCTTGGTTTCAGCCCATCGGCCATCCAGCGGGCGACCTTGCGGCTTCGTGCAGGTCATCGGTTCGAATCCGATAGGTGGCTCCACGACCGTTGTCATCCCGGCGCAAGCCGGGATCCTCTGACCCGTCAAAGATCCCGGCTTTCGCCGGGATGACAACGGTGGGGGATGACCAGCGGTGGGGGATGACCAGCGATGGCCTGCCGCTTCGTGCAGGTCATCGGTTCGAATCCGATAGGTGGCTCCACGACAGAGGCCGAGGGTGCCGGCCGCGGTATCAGATGCCGCCGCCCGGGCTCGTGCCTCGCCAAGGCCGCGGCATCTGACACCTCGGCCTCTATCTGACACCTTGGCCTCTATTTGGTTTTGACTAGGGCATTTACGCCCCCCCCCGCAGGGGCTCACAGGAACTTGCGGCAACCTTCACCTGGCCGACACCTACGGGAGGGGCCGACGTGGTGGAATGGGCCACAGGCGGGCGCTTCATGGGATGCCCGTCTGGACCGCACAGGGGTGACTGGCATGGTAGAGATCAGGCCGCTGGCGTGGGAGGCCCACGCCGACCGGGACGTCTTCGAGCCCCGGGGCGGCGGCGTGTTCTTCTACCGGCCCGGCGGCACATACCGGCTCGGGCTGCGCTTCGTCCTCGACGCCGACGAAGACCGGGGCGACGTCCTGCGCGGCCTCATGTCGAGCCACCGCGTCAACGTCGTGTCGTGCGACGTCCACGAGGCCGTCGACGGCCGGACCGTCCTCGACCTCGACCTGGAGGGCTGCGGCGCCAGCCCCGACATCGCCTTGCGCAATATCCGTTTTCTGTCCGCCAACTGTGGCGGGCGGGCTCGGTTCCGGCCCACCGACCGCACCGGGGCGACCGGCGATTTCGTCATCGAACCGCCGACGCTGGGCCAGCCCGTGACCGTCACTCGGGGGACGGCCGACCCGCTGCCGGCCGCCTGAGCCGGCGCCCCGCGTGACGCCGCCCCGAGGCCGGTAGGGTCAGGGGCATGGCGAGCGGGTTTGCGACCGTGGCGGGGCCCGGGACGGGCCTCGTCGAGGCCAAGAAGTCCCAGTTCCTCGGGCTGGTCGCGCCGGCGGCGACGGTCGCGGCGGCCGACGCCATCGTGGCCGCGCGGCGCAAGGAGCACTATTCCGCCCGCCACCACTGCACCGCGCTCATCCTCGGACCCGACGCGGACATGCAGCGGTCGAACGACGACGGCGAGCCCGCGGGGTCGGCCGGGGCGCCGATGCTGGCGGTGCTGCGCCACGCGGGGGTCACGGACGTGGTCGCGGTCGTCACGCGCTACTTCGGCGGGACGCTGCTCGGCGTCGGCGGGCTGATCCGGGCGTACACGGACGCGGTGACGGCGGCGCTGGCGGCGACGGCGGTCGTCCGGTACGTGGCGGCGCGGCGGGTCGTCGTGCGGGTGCCGTATGGGGTCTGGGGGGATTTCGACCACGCCGTGCACGCGTGGGCGGGGCGCGGGACGGTCGGGGAAGCGGCGTTCGGGGAGGTCGCCGTGCTGCCCGTGGTCGTGGCGGAGGACGCGCTGGCGGA
>JAISTC010000128.1 GCA_031272805.1 Propionibacteriaceae bacterium | reverse complement strand
GGGTTCTGGGCCGCCGCCGTGAGGCGCGCGTCGATCGCCTGGAGGTAGACGGGCAGGCGCCAGAACCACGGCTCCGGGATGACCCGGAGGAACCCGGGGAACACGAGGTCGTCCAGTTGGGCGCGGACGTCGTCGCCCAGGTCGGTGCCGGCGAACGGCGCCAGCTTGAGCTCGACCGCCGCCTGCTTGGCCAGGACGGTGGCGGCCGTCCCCACGATCTTCTGGACCCGCTCCGGGTTCTCCGGCCGGATGGCGTCGGCTAGCGCCGCGAACGCCGCCGCGTCCCGGACGGTCCAGGGGTCCCCCGCCGCCGCCACGAGCTGGCCGAGCGCCGCCAACCGCGCGTCCGCGACCAGCTCGGCGACCGACGGGTACGGCCCCGTCGCCAAACTCAACTTGTCGGTGTTGGACAGGTGGGCGACGCACCAGCGCGTCGGGTCCGGCAGCGCGAACCAGAGCAGCCGGACCAGGCCGCCCGGGTGGAGCCGCCGCGCCGCCGCCTCCGTCGCCTGCAAGACCTCGGACACCGCCGTCCGGTCGTCCCGCAAACAGGGGAAGGCCGGCGCCACCGCCCCGCGGTCGCGCACCGTGACCCGCTCCGGCAGCTTCTCGAACAGCCACGTCGTCCCCGACCGCCGCGGCCGGTCCGACACCTGCGCCAGCCGCCGCTCGACCTTCCGGACGAGCGTCGCCTGGAGCTCGGGCAGGTCCCGCCCGAACGTCTCCTTGCGCCCGTCCCGGACGAGGAAGCCGACGCGCAGATGGTCGGGCACGGCGGCCCAGTCCCACCCGGTCACGGCCCCGCCGGACAGGGCCTCCAGCGCCCGGGCCAGCTCGTCGGGGAACGGCTGGGCGGGGTCGCCGTCGCGGTCCAGCCAGGCCACGGCCCGCGCCGCCCAGTCCGGCGCCGGCACGAACCGGGTCCGCTCGGACTTGGGCAGCGACTTGATCAGCGCCGTGGCCAGCTCGCGCCGCTGCCCCGGCACGCCCCACGTGAACGGCGCCGGCCGCAGCGCCGCCAGTTGCGCCAGCGGCACGGTCACCGTAACGCCGTCGCGCTCCTCCCCCGGCGCGAACTCGTAGGTCAGGGGCAGGTGGGGCCCCGACGTCCAGACCAGCGGGTAGTCGTCGGTCGTCGCCTCGTCCACTCCCGGCCGCAGCAGGTCGGCCAGCGTCAGCTCCAGGGCCCGGGGGTTCGCCGGGTCGGCCCGCAGCCACCGGTCCAGCGCCGCCGCCGACGTCACGGACTCCGGGACCCGGGCGTCGAAGAACGAGTAGAGCGTCCAGTCGTCGACCAGGAGGTCGCGGCGCCGAGCCTTGTCCTCCAGGTCGGCGATGTCGCGCCGGACGGCCCTGTGCTGGGCTTGGAGGGCGGCGCCGGGCGTGCCGCGGAGCGGCCGCCAGCGGTCCTCGACCAGCGCGGCCTGGAGGAACAGTTGCCGGGCCTCGGCCGGGTTGATCCGGGCGTAGCCGACGCGCCGGCCGGCGGCCAGCGTGACGCCGAGCAACGTGACCTTCTCGTCGGCCACGACTGTGCCGGACTCGGCCACGAAACGCGGTTCCGAGTAGGACCGCTTGACCAGGTCGCCGCCCAGCCGCTCGGCCCACTCGGGCTCGATGGCCGCGGCCGTGTGGGCCCAGAGCCGCGTCGTCTCGACCAGCTCGACGGCCATGACGAAGTCCGGCGGCGTCTTGGCCAGGACCGACCCGCGGGACAGCGCGAAGCGGGCGCCGCGCGGGCCCTCGTACTCGCGCGGGCCGCGCGCCTTGCGGCCGTTGACCGGTGCCTTGGGTTCGAGCAGCGCGCCGATGTGGGAGAGGAGGCCGGAGAGGCAGGCTTGGAGGATGTCGTCGAGCGCGCCGGGGGCCCCGTTCAGGCGGAGCCCCAGGTCCTTGGCGAAGCCGCGGAGCTGGGTCACGAGGTCCTGCCACTCGCGGACGCGCAGGTAGTTGAGGTACTCGCGGCGGCAGAGCTTGCGGAACTGGGACGAGCTGAGGGCCTTGCGCTGGTCGCGCAGGTGGCGCCACAACCGGAGCAGCGCGCCGAAGTCGCCGCCCGGGCCGTCGGCGAAGCGGGCGTGGCAGGCGTCGGCGGCCTCGCGGTGGTCGGCCGGGCGCTCGCGGGGATCCTGGATCGTCAGGCCGGCGACGAGGACGATGACCTCCTTGAGGCAGCGCCGCTTGGCCCCCTCGATCATCATCCGCCCTAGCCGGGGGTCGATCGGCAGGCCGGCGAGCTGGCGGCCGAGGCGCGTCAGGCGGACGGGGCCGGTCCCCGCGATGGCGCCCAGTTCTTCGAGGAGCCGCAGGCCGTCGACGACGTGGGAGCGGTCGGGGGCCTCGACGAAGGGGAAGTCGGCGATGTCGCCGAGGCGCGCGGCGGCCATCTGGAGGATGACCGAGGCCAGATTGGTCCGGAGGATCTCGGGCTCCGTGAACTCGGGGCGGGCGAGAAAGTCGTCTTCCGAGTAGAGCCGGACGCAGACGCCAGGGGCGACGCGGCCGCAGCGGCCGGCCCGCTGGTTGGCGCTGGCCCGGGAGATCGGCTCGATCGGCAGGCGCTGGACCTTGGTCCGGGCGGAGTAGCGGGAAATTCGGGCCGTGCCGGGGTCGATGACGGCGCGGATGCCGGGGACGGTCAGCGACGTCTCCGCCACATTCGTCGCCAGGACCACGCGCTGGCCCCCGTGGGGCGTGAAGACCCGGTTCTGCTCCTCCAGGCTGAGCCGGGCGAACAGGGGCAGGACCTCGACGTCCGGCAGCCGGGCGTCCGCGATCGCCTTGGCCGCGTCCTTGATCTCCCGCTCGCCCGACAGGAAGACGAGGACGTCGCCCCGCTCCGTTCGCCGCAGCTCTCTCAACGCCGTCACGATGGCGCCGGCCTGGTCGAGATCCTCGGCCTCGTCGTCGGCCTCGTCCGCGGCCAGGGGCCGGTAGCGCACCTCGACCGGGTACGTCCGGCCCGACACCTCGACGACCGGCGCGTCGCCGAAGTGGGCGGCGAAGCGGGCCGTGTCAATCGTGGCGGACGTGATGACGACCTTGAGGTCCGGCCGCTTCGGCAACAACTGTTTGAGGTAACCCAGAAGGAAGTCGATGTTGAGGCTGCGCTCGTGGGCCTCGTCGATGATGATCGTGTCGTAGCGCCGGAGCTGGCGGTCGTGGCCGATCTCCGCCAGGAGGATGCCGTCGGTCATGACCTTGAGCTGAGTGGCGGCCGACGTCGTCCGCGTGAAGCGGACCTGGTAGCCGACCGTGGCCCCGAGCGGCTCAGCCAGCTCGTCGGCGATGCGCGTGGCCACGCTCCGGGCGGCCAGGCGGCGGGGTTGCGTATGCCCGATGTGGCGGCGGCCCAGGGCCAGGAGGATCTTCGGGAGCTGCGTCGTCTTGCCCGACCCGGTCTCGCCGGCCACGACGACCACGGGGTTGGCCTGGACCAGCCGCGCGATCTCCTCCGCGTGCGCGGCGATCGGCAAGGCGGAATCCACGGCCAGGGCGCTCACCGGAGCAACCTACCAAACGGCCCGCGGCGAGTCCCAGGTGCGCGGCCGGGGGGCGGGGATCGGGCTACG
>JAISTC010000044.1 GCA_031272805.1 Propionibacteriaceae bacterium | reverse complement strand
CACCGGCTGTCCTGAACCGGCCGGGCCCCACAGACAAGCGAAGGGCGCGGCCCCACCAACCTCATCGGTGGGGCCGCGCCCTTCGCGTGGGCGGCCTGCCTGGCTGGCCTACTGGTCCTTGGCCGCCTCGAGCACGGCGTCGATCCGGTGGGCCGGCATCGGCTCGTGGCCGATGTACTCGCGGGTGAACGAGCCGGTACCGCGGGACATGGACCGCAGGTCCACGGCGTAGTTGGTGATCTCGAACTCGGGTACCTCGGCCTTGACCAGGGTGCGCCCGTTGCCGATGGACTCGGTGCCCGTCAGGCGGCCGCGCCGCGACGGCAAGTCGCTCATGACGTTGCCCAGGTACTCGTCGCCCACCACAATGGACATCGCCATGACCGGCTCCAGCAGCTGCACGTTGCCGTTCTTGGCGGCCTCCTTGAGGCCCAGTGCGCCCGCCATCTGGAAGGCGGCATCGGACGAGTCGACCGAGTGGGCCTTGCCGTCGAACAGAGTGACGCGGATGTCCACCACCGGATAGCCGGCCAGCACGCCCTTGGCCATCTGCGCCTTGACGCCCTTCTCGACCGACGGGATGAACTGCCGCGGCACGGCCCCGCCGACGACCTGGTCGACGAACTCGAAGCCCGTCCCGCGGGGCAGCGGCTCGACCTCGATCGATGCCTTGCCGTACTGGCCGTGGCCGCCGGACTGCTTCTTGTGCGTGTACTCGGCCGCACCCTTGGCCACGAACGTCTCGCGGTAGGCCACCTTGATCGGCTGCTGCGTGACGTTGACGCCGTAGCGGTTCTGGAGCCGGTTGATCAACAGATCGACGTGGGCCTGGCCCATCGTCCACAGGACCGTCTGGTCGGTCTCGACCGTCCGCTCGACGCGGACGGACGTGTCCTCGACCGCGAGGCGGGCCAGCGCGGCGGGGAGCTTGTCCTCGTCGTTGCGCGTCGCCGCCACGACGGCGACGGGCAGGAGCGGTTCGGGCAGGTCCCACGGCCGGATCAGGGCGGCCTTGTCACGCGGGGAGAGAGTGTCGGACGTCTCGGCGTGCGACAGCTTGCCGACGTAGGCGATCTGGCCGGCCTCGACCTGCGCCACGGGCTTGGAGTCGACGCCGTCGGGGACGGACAGCGGGCCGACCTTCTCCGTGTCGTCGTGGTCCGGGTGGGCCGTGTCGGCGCGGCCCGTGAACAGGGAGCGGTGGCCGGACACCGTGATGACGTCGTCGGTCTTGAGCGTCCCGGAGAACACGCGGACGAGCGACAGCCGGCCGGAGAACTGGTCGGAGGTCGAGCGGATGACCTGGGCCAGCAGGGGACCGTTGGGGTCGCCGACCGCCGCCTCGGCCTCCTCGACCGCGCCGCCCTTGACCGACGCCACGAGCAGGTGGTGGCGGGACGGCACGGGGAAGGCGTTCTTGATGACAGTGAGAAGTTCCTCCAGGCCGACGTCGTCGAGCGAGTTGACCGGCACGACGGGGTAGAAGTGGCCCTTGTAGACGGCCTTCATGAGGTCGGCCAGGAGGTCGTCCGCCTTGAGGGAGTCGCCCTCCATGTAGCGCTCCATGAGGTCCTCGTTCTCGGACTCCTGGATGATGCCCTCGATGAGCGCGGCGCGGTAGTCCTCGATCGTGGCCAGCTCGGCGGCCGTCGCCTCGCGGCGGACCCGCTTACCGGTCGAGTAGTCGTGGACCGTCTGGGAGACGAGCGACAGGTTGCCCTTGATCGCCTCGCCGTCGATGATCGGGACGTAGGCCGGCTGGACCGCCGTGCCCCACGCCTCCTGCAGGCCGTCGAGCGCGGCCGCGAAGTTCGTCCGGCCGTCGTCCAGCTTGGTCAGGGCGATCGCCCGCGGCATCCCGACCTTCTCGCACTCGCGCCACAGCGAGGCCGTGACGGCGTCGATGCCGTCGGAGGCCGAAACCACGAACACCGCGCCGTCGCCGCCGCGCAAGCCCGCCCGGAGCTCGCCGACGAAGTCGGGGTGGCCGGGCGCGTCGAGGAGCGTCACGGTCGTCGGGCCGACCGCGATCGCCGCCACGGCCAGGGCCGCCGCGCGCTCCGGGTCAGCCTTCTCGCCGCGGTACGCCGGGACGCGCGACTTGATGAGGTGTTCGAATAAAGTGGTCTTGCCCGATCCGCTCGAGCCGATCAACACGACGTTGCGGATCGGGGACACATCTGCTGCGTTCGCCAGTGAAGCCATGTAGGGAACCCTGCCATTTTGCGCGCCGGGAATCAACCCGCGCCCACGACCCGGGCGCGGCGTGGCGGTGTGGTGTCGGTCACGTTTCGGCGGGACCGGCGGGCGGGGTCACGCGGTCCGCCGGCCCGGCGCGTGGCGGAAATCCGGGCGGGCCAGGCGAATCGTTACAATGGCCCGGTTCGTGCCCGTCGCCCTGCCAAGAAAGTGGGCTGGTCCGTGAGTCAGGAACCGCCGTCAGAGCCCCCCCTCGGGGCCCCGGTGCCGCCTGCCCCCAAGTACCCGATCGTGCCCCGTGCCCCCAAGGTGGAAGTGACGTACTCCGAGCTGATCGACGAGGAGCCTGTGGCGGCTGAGGAAGTCACAGAGGCCGAGGTGTCAGACGCCGCGGCCAGCGACGAAGGAGCGCGGCCCGCGGTGTCTGATACCGCGGCCGGTCAAGACGAAGAACCCGAGGAGAGATCCTTCGCTGCGCTCAGGATGACAGAGGGGGCCGCAGGGCCGGACACCGTGGCCGGCCCGGAGACGGAGGGGGCAGCGGAACCTGATGTGCCTGAGGGCGCCGCGGTGTC
>JAISTC010000030.1 GCA_031272805.1 Propionibacteriaceae bacterium | reverse complement strand
AACTCGTCCGCGTCCGCCGCCGGCCCGGCGCCGACGACCCGGTCGCCGTCCTTGAGCGCGATGACCTCCCACTCCGCCCAGCCCTTGTACTCCGGCACGACCCGCTTGACCACGCCCTGGACCGTCCCGAGCGCGAGCGGCGGGCCGTCGGGATCGGCCGCGGCCAGCGTGACGACCGTCTCGTCCGCCGCGAGTCCGAGCACGGCGGCGGCGGCCGGGGCGTCCGCCAGCGACCAGGCGCCGGGGTTGATCTCCGGCAGGTCCGCCGGCGTCACGAGGACCGCCCGGCCGGCGGACGTGACGGCGGCGACCGGGGTGTCGGTCGGAACTCCGGCGCGGATGACGTCATGGGCGGCCCGCGGCTGGGCGGATTGGGCGGCGCGCGCGGCGGGATAGGGCTCGGCCAGGGTGGCGCGGGCCAGGCGCCCCGTGGCGGACAGGAGGAGATATTCCATGGAGGAGGAGACTATCGAACGGGGCCGCGTCCGGGTGTGACATTGGGGACGGTTCCTGTGTCACACCCGAGCGGCCAGAGTGTGACAAAGGAACCGTCCCCAATGTCACACCGAGAGATCCTTCGCTGCGCTCAGGATGACAGAAGGGGCCGCGTGACCAGAAGGGACCGCGTGACCGGAAGGGACCGCGTGACCCGGCGGACCGCGTGACGGCTACTTCGCTTTGGCCAGTGCCTGGTCCAGGTCGGCGAGCAGGTCGTCGATGTGCTCGATGCCGATCGACAGGCGCACCATCTCCGGCGGCACGCCCGCTGCGGCCAGCTCCTCGTCGTTCAACTGGGAGTGGGTGGTCGTGGCGTTGTGGATGGCGAGGGACTTGGCGTCGCCGATGTTGGCGAGGTGGCTGAACAATTCGAGCGAGTCGATGAACTGGGCGCCCGCCGCCCGGCCCGCCTTCAGGCCGAAGGAGAGCAGGCCGCCGTAGCCCTTGCCCGTGAACACGCGATCGGCCACGGCCTTGTCCGGGCTCGACGCCAGGCCGGGGTAGTTGACCCACGCCACGTCCGGCCGGGCCTCCAGGTACTCGGCCACGGCCAGGGCGTTCGAGCAGTGGCGGTCCATGCGGACGTGGAGCGTCTCCAGGCCCTGGAGGAGGAGCCACGCGTTGAGCGGCGCGATCGTGGCCCCGGTATTGCGGAGCAGCACGGTGCGCGCCCGCGTCACGAACGCCGCCCGGCCCGCCGCCTCCGTCCAGACGACGCCGTGGTAGGAGAAGTCGGGCTCGTTCATGATCGGGAAACGGTCCTTGTGAGCGGCCCAATCGAAGTTGCCGGAGTCGACCAGGACGCCGCCGAGGGTTGTGCCGTGGCCGCCGATGTACTTCGTGGCGGAGTGGATGGCGACGTCGACGCCGTGGTCGAAGCAGTGGCAGAGATACGGGGTCGGGACCGTGTTGTCGACGAGGAACGGCAGGCCGAGCGCGTGGCTGGCGGCGGACCAGGCGTCGAGGTCGATGACGTTGATCTTGGGGTTGCAGAGGGACTCGCCGAAGACCAGGCGCGTCCGCTCGTCGACCAGGCCGGGGAGGAGGTCGGGGCGGTCCGGGTCGACGAGGCGGGCCTCGATGCCGAACTGGTGGAGGGTGTGGGTGAACAAGGCGAACGTGCCGCCGTAGAGGGTCGAGAGGGCCACGATGTTGTCGCCGGCGCCGGCCAGCGTCAGGACGGCGTAGGTCACGGCGGCCGCACCCGAGGCGGTGGCGAGGGCCCCGACGCCGCCCTCGAGCGCGTTGGCGCGGGCCTCGAACACGTCCTCGGTCGGGTTCATGATGCGGGAATAGATGTTGCCGGGCCGGCGGAGCGCGAACAGGTCGGCGGCCATCTCCGTGTCGTCGAAGACATAGGCCGTCGTCTGGTAGATGGGCACGGCGCGGGCGTGCGTGGCGGGGTCGGGGGTCTCCTGGCCGGCGTGTACGGCGAGGGTCTCAAGCTGAGTCATGGTGATGAGCGTAGTACCGGGCCACCGTGACGCCACTGTGACATTGGGACGGTTCCTTTTGTCACGCTGCGCGCGCGTCGGTGTGACAAAAGGAACCGTCCCCAATGTCACACCCTCTTTGTCATCCCGGCCCCTTGTCATCCCGACGAAAGTCGGGATCTTGAACCTGTGGTTAGTCGAACTGACGGGAAAGATCCCGGCTTTCGCCGGGATGACAAGGGGGTCGGGTTATTCGTCGGTGAGGGATTCTGTGCCTCGGGCGAAGCGGGTTGGGCCCATGGTTTGGGACTTGATGGCGAAGGCCGCCGCGATCACGAGGTACAGCGCCGCGCAGGCCAGGAAGGCCGGGCGGGAGGCGCCGTCGTCGGGGAGGATGAGCGCGGCCAGGACGCCGGCCAGGACGAGCGGCAGGTTGAACGCCATGTCGTAGATGACGAGGACGCGGCCCTTGAACTTGTCGTCCACGTGCGCCTGGACCAGCGTGTCGGCGTTCATCTTGAGGCACTGGGCCCACAGGCCGAGGAGGAACGACGCCGCGATCAGCGTCGGTCGGGTGAAGATCGAGCCGGGCAGCGCCTGGTTGAGGGCGGCGGCGAGGAGGACGGCCACGACCGTGACGCGCAGGCTGAGGCGGCGCGCCAGGACGGGGTTGACGGCGGAGGCCAGGACGAAGCCCGCGCCCGTGGCCACGACCCAGATGGCGAGGTCGGCCACGGCGTCGTCGATCTCGGCGGCGTTGTGGAACCGGTTGCGGAAGATGAGGATCGTGGCGACCATGACGAAGCCAAAGACGAGCCGCATGGCGAAGATCATGGCGATGGCCAGCGCCGCCGGGCCGCGGCGGCGGAGGTGGCGCAACGCCGCGCCGAGGTCGCGGAAGGTCTCGCCGACGCGGTGGACGACGGCGGTATCCGGCCCGAGCGAGCGCCGCGTGAAGCCCCGGCACACCGTGACGGACGCGAGGAAGCAGGCCGCCGCGATCGTGAAGATCAAGGCGTCGGCCAGCGTGGCCGACACGATGTTGCCGACCGTCAGCCGGACCACCGCCGCGACCAGCGCGCCGACCATCATGCCGAGCGGGCCGATGACCGGCAGCGCCGTGTTGGCGGCCAGGTACTCGCCCTCCTCGATCGTGTGCGGCAGGCCCGCCATCAGCGTGGCGATCTGGAAGCGCTCCAGGCTCATCACGACGAGCGCGACGACCATGATGGGCGCGAGCAGGGCGACGTCGTGGCCGGAGAGCCAGACGAGCGTGGCCAGCAGGAGGGTCAAGACCAGCCGCACCGTGTCCGACAGCAGGACCGTCCGGCGGCGGTCCCACCGGTCGATGACCACCGACACGAACGGGCCGAGCACGGAGAACGGCAGCATCGTGACCGCCAGAACCCCGGCGATCGCCCAGGCGTTGGGCTGGCGCTCCGGCGCCAGGAGCGTGTAGGAGGCGACGCCGACCTGGACCATGCCGTCGGCCGACTGCGAGAACAGCTTGACGAGGAGGAGGCGGCGGAACCGGGGCTGGCGCCACACCTGGCGCAATCCACCGAGAACTGACACGCGACCCCTTCCGTCGATTGGCGCTCACGGTATCAAACGGATGTGGGCAACCCGTGATGGCTGAGGAATATGTCGCAGGCGGTCAGGCCCAGACGCCGGGGTGGGCGGGGGCGTCGAGGAGGAGGTCACGGTGGGCGCGGAGCCGGCGGATGACCTCGTGGCAGCGCCAGCGGACGGCCTGGGGGGTGAGGCGGTGGCGGACGGCGGCGCGGGCGCTCGTCAGGCCGTCGCTGTAGACGCTCGTGGCGACGTCGATCAGGCACGGTGGGGCCAAGTCGAGGTCACGCGCGGCGGCCAGCACGGCAGCCGGATCGTCGTCGGCCGGCAGCGCGGGCGGCAGGGGGCGGAGGGGGCGCTGGTCACGGCGGAGGTCGCGCAGGACGTCCAGGCGCAGGTTGAGCGCGATCTTGGCGGGGCGGCGGTCGAGCGGGTAGTTGACGAGGTGGAGCCAGAAGGCGGTGACGGCGTCGTCCAGCGCCACGTCACGGTGGTCGCGGGCCAGGCGCACGGCCTTGCCCAGGAACGATTGCAGGGCCGTCCGGCCGGCCAGGGTCGAGCCGTGTTGGGCCGCGCCGATCAGCTCGCCGAGGACCTGGTCGGGCGCGCTGGGGATGGCGGCGAGGACGGCGGCCAGTGTGGGGCCGTGGCGGGTCGGCCAGTCGGGCGGCTGGTGGGCCAGGGACTGCCAGTCGGCGTTCAGGCGGGCGATGATCGGCTCGGGCATGGAGACCTCCTCGGGTGGAGCGGGTGGGTCCACTGTGGCGGA
>JAISTC010000022.1 GCA_031272805.1 Propionibacteriaceae bacterium | reverse complement strand
GTGGACTTGGTCTTCGGTCACGTGGAGTTCGGGGTAGAAGTCGTTGACGAACCCGACGGTGACGTCGATGTGCTCGGGTGAGCCGAGCCACTTGTGGAACAGCAGGTCGTTGGTCGGTTTGACCGTCCAATCCATGGGGTGGTCCCTTCCGGGTTGCCCGGCGCTCGGCCGGAAGAAGGCCGGCGTGACCTTCTACCCATGACCATGTGCGGAATCGGCCGAAAGTGTCGGGGCAGTTGGCGAATTGTGGATAACTTGGGCTGTTTCGTGGCCCTTGTGGATAACTCGGGTAATAGGGGTGGCGGCCTGGCGGGCGAGATCCTGCGACTCCGGCGCTGGCGCGCCTCCGCGCAGGATGACGTTCCTCCGCGCAGGATGACGTTCCTTCGCGCAGGATGACGTGTTCCTCGCCAAGGCCGCGGCATCCGACACCTCGGCCTCGGGGGTGGGTCGGCTCAGGGGAGGGGTTGGCTGCGGGTGACCAGGCGGCGGAGGTAGTCGCCGTAGCCGGACTTGCCCAGCGCGGCCGCGCGGGCCAGCAACTGGTCCGTGGTGATGAAGCCCTGGCGCCACGCCACTTCTTCCGGGGAGCCGATCAGCAGGCCCTGGCGCTTCTGGACCGTGCGGACGAAGTCGCCGGCCTCGGCCAGGGAGTCGAAGGTCCCCGTGTCGAGCCACGCTGTGCCGCGCGGCAGCAGGGAGACCGACAGCTCGCCGCGCTCCAGGTAAGCCCGGTTGAGGTCTGTGATCTCCAGCTCGCCCCGCGGCGACGGCCGCAGCTCGGCCACGAACTCCGTGACCCGTTCGTCGTAGAAGTACAGGCCCGGCACGGCCCAGTTCGACTTCGGGTCCGCCGGCTTCTCCTCGATCGACAGCGCCTTGCCTGCGGCGTCGACCTCGACCACGCCGTATGCCGTCGGGTCCGCCACCCAGTAGCCGAACACGGCCGCCCCCTCGACCTCCGTCAGCGCGCGCAGCCGCGTCCCCAGCCCGGGGCCGGAGAAGAGGTTGTCGCCGAGGATGAGCGCCGACTTGCAGCCGCGGACGTGGTCGGCGCCGATGATGAACGCCTGCGCCAGCCCGTCGGGGCTCGGCTGGATCGCGTACGTCAGCTCCAGGCCGAACTGTGAGCCGTCGCCCAGGAGCCGCTGGAACGCCGGCGAGTCCACCGGCGTCGAGATCACGAGGATCTCCCTGATGCCCGCCAACATGAGCGTCGACAAGGGGTAATAGATCATCGGCTTGTCGTACACGGGCAGCATCTGCTTGCTCGAGCCGAGCGTCAGGGGGTGCAGGCGCGTGCCCGCGCCGCCGGCCAGGATGATGCCCTTCATGGTGCGCCTTTCGGGTATGTCACGTCGGGGGCCATTATCGCGCGGGGCTGGGACCGCGGACGACTGCGCGGCGGAGAGATCCTGCGCGGAGCCTGTCCTGAGCCTGTCCTGAGCTTGCGAGAGGACTCAGCATGGCAGAGGCGGCGCCCAGGGCGGCCTGGTCCTCGGTACACTCGCTCGCATGAGTAGGGCGTTCACGTCCGAAGGGGACGGCTGGAACTATTGCCGGTCACGGCGGGAGATGTGCGCGTACGCGGATGAGTTCGGCCGCTGCATCGTGCTCAAGTGTGTGCTGGACGCGCCGGACACCACGACGCCGGCCCAGCCGCCTACAGCCGCGCCACCGCCGAGCCGGCCCTGACCAACAGCCGGTCGCCCGGCCGCACGGCGCCGACCGACCGCACGTAGACCTCCTCCTGGAGCCCGAGGTCGGTCTCGACCAGCGCCTCGCCGAGCGGGCCCGCCGTGGCCCGCACGACCGTGACGGGGTGGCTGCCGGGGGCCACGGGACACGTGGCGCCGCCCGCGCCGCCGACGTGGACGGACTGCGGGTGGTCGAAGGGATGGTGGATTTCCAAAGGCGAGGCGGGGCTGACGCAGCCGTCCTCGTCCGACAAGACGATGAGGTCGTTGTCGAGCGTCGGGTTCACTGACACTCCAAGTTAGGTTTGCTCCTGGTCACGCCCAAACCGGCGGACCGGCTCCGGCGCGTCTACCAGCGTACCTCCCGGGCGCAAGTTGGGTGGCGCGCCATTCCCGGAAACTTCAGTAGTAGTACGGGAAATCCGACCAGTCCGGCGGCCGCTTTTCCAGGAAGGCGTCACGCCCCTCCCGGGCTTCGTCCGCCATGTACGCCAGGCGCGTCGTCTCACCCGCGAACAACTGTTGTCCGACGAAGCCGTCGTCGACGGCGTTGAACGCGTATTTCAGCATCCGGATGGCGGTCGGCGACTTGCCGGCGATCAACCGGGCCCACTCCAGGCCCACCACCTCCAACTCCGAGTGCGGCACGACGGCGTTGACCGTGCCCATCGCATAGGCCCTCTCGGCGTCATACGTTTGGCCCAGGAAGAAGATCTCGCGGGCCACCTTCTGGCCGACCTGGCGGGCCAGGTAGGCCGAGCCGTAGCCCGCGTCGAACGAGCCGACATCGGCGTCGGTCTGCTTGAAGCGGGCGTGTTCGCGCGACGCCAGGGTAAGGTCGCAGACGACGTGGAGGGAGTGGCCGCCGCCCGCCGCCCAGCCGTTGACCAGCGCGATGACGGGCTTGGGCATGAAGCGGATGAGGCGCTGGGCTTCGAGGATGTGCAACCGGCCCAGGCGGGCCCGCGCCGTCACGGGGGACGCGGTCACGCTGTCGGCGTCGGCCGTCACGCTGCGGCGGGGCGTGGCGCCGTCGCCGGGGGTCACGCCGCGGCGGGCCGGCGAGGGGGCGTCGCCGTCGCCGTCCCGGTACTCGTAGCCCTCCTTGCCGCGCACGCGCTGGTCGCCGCCGGAGCAGAACGCCCAGCCGCCGTCCTTGGGCGACGGCCCGTTGCCGGTCAGCAGCACACAGGCCACGTCCGCGCTCTGCCGCGCGTCGTCCAGCGCGGCGATGAGCTCGTCGACGGTGTGGGGGGTGAAGGCATTGCGGACCTCGGGCCGGTCGAACGCGATCCGGACGGCGGGCACGGCCTTGGCGCGGTGGTACGTGATGTCCGTGAAGTCGAACCCCGGTACCACGTCCCAGAGGGCGGGATCAAACGGATTGTCCATGGGCGAAATCATGCCAGCCCAGGCCGCCACCGGGCGGTTGTCTGCGGTCGGCCGCGGTATCAGGTGCCGCGGGCTTGGCGAGGAACGAAGGCCATGGGGTCGGGCACCGTGGCTACGGAGCGAGGGCCGAGCGACAGCCACGGGGCCTGACACCGTGGCCGGCGGGTGAGGCTTCCTCTGGCCCGGCCACGGTGTCAGGCCCGCTGGCTGTCGCTCGTCCCTCGCTCCGTAGCCAGCGTGCCCGACCCCGTGGCCCTCCGTAGCCAGCGTGCCCGACCCCGTGGCCCTGCCTGACACCTCGGCTGTCTCACTGCCTTCTGTCGTGTTGGCCCGCCACGCCCATCAGTACGGCGCCGCAGACGGTCAAGGCGGCCGCGACGAAGAACACCACACGGCTGGCCGCCGTGCCCGCGGCCGCCAGCGGGCGGGGCGATGCCGTCACGCTGGGGCGAGTGGTCGCGGCGGGTCCGGCCGTCGCACCGGCCTCAGCAGGGCCGGTGGCCTCGGCCTCCGGGCGCACGGCCGCCGTGGACCCGCCGCCAGGTCCCGCCGTCGCGCCGGCCCCGGCGCCCGGCGTGACCGTTGACCCGGTGCCCGGCGTGACCGTCGACCCGGTGCCCGGCGTGACCGTCGACCCGCCCTCGCCACCTGGTCCGCTGGACTCCGTCGGGCCGGCCGGCGTCACACTGGCCGTCGCGTCCGGACCCCCCTCAACTCCCGCGCCGCCACCCGGTTCGGACAGCTCGGTGGTGTCCAGCCCGATGTTCCGGAGGTCCGTGGTGTTGGCGAACGCTGCCACCGCC
>JAISTC010000001.1 GCA_031272805.1 Propionibacteriaceae bacterium | reverse complement strand
GACACCCGCTCGGTCTTCCAGTACCTGAAAGACGAGGGCTACCCCTTCCTCATCGCCGGGCTGCACGTCAAGGGCCAGGTCGTCGACGCCAAGGGCGTGGCCGCCTGGGGCTACGGCGGACAGACCATCCAGCGCGGCGACTGGACCGGCGGCCACGTCTCGGCCAACCCGGCCGACTGGGGCCACGCCTGGAAGAAGCAGACCGTCCTGGCCGAACACGAACTCCCCGGCACCGCCCGCCACGACCCGTTGGCCTACCTCCAGAACCGGACGGTCGACTGGCTCGACCACCAGTTGGCCCTGCGCGAGTGCCTCGACGTCGACCTCGCGACGATGCCCCTGATCGTCGAACACGAGTTCCCGCCGGCCCGGATCCAGGACCCCGCCGCCCTGCGCCCGGTCCTGGCCGGCTCGCTGAGCTTCGTCCGGGCGATCGACGCGGCCGCCGCCAGCATGTACGCGCTGCACCACCAGATCCTGCCCGGCCTGGGTATCCAACCCCAGGGCTTCGGCCGCACGGCCTACCGCGACTGAGTCGCCCCACCCCGCTACCACCACTACAGAAGGAGTTTCCGAAATGGCCCCCACATATATCCACACCGACAACGGCGAGACGCCTCCGACCGCGGTCGACGCCATCGCCACGCCGCCCCGGCGAGCCGTCCTGTTCACCCGCCTCATCGCCATGATGCTGCTCGAATTCGTCGTCTTCGGCTCGTGGTTCGCCACGGTCGGCCTCGTCCTCTCGAGCAACGGCCTGGCCGACGCCATCGCCCCGATCTACTCGCTGGCGGCCGTCGCCGCCATCGTGTCGCCCATGTTCCTGGGCGCCCTGGCCGACCGCTACATGCCGTCCCAGCGCGTCCTGGGCATCGCCCACCTGGCCGGCGGCGCCATCATGTTCACGCTGCCGGGCCTGGTCAACGCCGCCAACGGCGCCCTCGTCCTGGGCGTGGCCTTCCTCTACATGGTCTTCTTCCAGCCGACCCTGTCCCTGGCCAACGCCATCGCCTTCCGCCACCTTGGCGGCGACACCCAGCTCTTCCCCTATATCCGCGTCACGGGCACCCTGGGCTGGGTCATCGCCGGCCTGCTGGTCGGGGCCCTCGGCCTGTCCGCCTCGTCCAACATCTTCATCGTCACGGCCATCGCCTCGGTCCTCCTCGGCGTCTACGCCTTCACCTTGCCCAACACGCCGCCCCCAGCCAAGGGCAAGAAGTTCTCCCTCATCGACGTGGTCGGCGCCCGCGCGTTCGTCCTGTTCCGCCACCACGACTTCCGCGTCTTCTTCATCTGCGCCTCGCTGACCTCGGTCTCGCTGGGCGTCTACAACACGTGGGCCTCGCCCTACCTCGGAGCGCTCGGCATCGAGAACGTCGCCGGCGTCCTCGCCATCGGCCAGGCCTGCGAGGTCCTGCTCATCCTCACGATCCCCTGGGTCCTCAAGCGGATCGGCATGAAGTGGTCGCTGCTGGCCGGCATGATGATGTGGGGCGTCCGCTTCGCCCTGTTCATCGTCGCCGCCGACACAGCCCCTTGGTGGGCCATCCTGGCCGTCGCCCTCCAGGGCATCTGCAACGACTTCTTCCTCATCCTCGGCGCCATGTACATCGACTGGGTCGCCCCCGAACAGGTCCGGGCCCAGGCCCAGGGCATGCTCATCCTCGTCATCTCCGGCGTCGGCGCGCTGATCGGCGCCTCCCTGTCGGGCGCGGTCTATGGCCACTTCGTCGCCCCCGTGGCCGACGCCGCCGGCCCGACGGCCTGGTGGCCCGTCTTCCTCATCTGCATCATCAGCGCCACCATCACGTCGACCGTCTGGCTCCTGTTCTTCAAGCAGCGCCGCGGCGAACTCGTGACGCGCCTGGAGTTGTCCGCCGCCCAGACCGAAGCAGGGGAGTAGCCATGGCCACGACAACGCTCCTGGCCGGCGCCTACGGCTACGGCCCTGACCCGCAGAACTATCCCGGTGGGCTCCACCTCCTGAGCTTCGATGCCACGGCCGGCGCGCTCTCGTCGCGGACCAGCCACGCCCCCGGCCAGGAGGCGGGCTACCTCGCCCTGGCCCCGGACGGCCGGACTGTCTACACGGTCGACGAGCGCAAGAACGACGGGCGCGGGCCGGTCGGCCCAGCCGCCTCCATCCAGGCCTTCCGCCTCGATGCCTCGGGCCTGTCCTTCCTGGGCGGCCAGCCCGCCCTGGGGCCCTTCCCCACCTATTTGTCCACCGACCCGGCCGGCCGCTGGCTGGCCGTCGCCGCCCACGGCTCGTTCGACCACGTCGAGCGCGTCGTCGCCACCGCTGGAGGTTGGACGGTCGAGCAGGTCTACGACGACTCGACCGTCTCGCTCTACCCGCTCGGCCCCGACGGCGCCATCGGCCCGCTGGCCGACCTCGTCGTCCTCGCCGGCCACGGCCCCGACCCGGGCGCCTCGCCCCAGGCCGGCGGCCATGCCCAAGCCAGCGCCCACGCCCACTGCGCCCAGTTCGACCCCTCTGGCCGCTTCGTCGTGGTCTGCGACAAGGGCACGGACACGATCCACGTCTACGACGTGTCCTCCGGCCGCCTCGATGAGGCCGCCCGCCATGCCGCGGCGCCCGGCACGGCCCCCCGCCACGCCGCCTTCCACCCGGCCGGCGACCGGCTGGTCGTGACCAACGAGCTGGCCTCGACCGTGACCAGCTACCGCTTCGACCCCGCCAGCGGCGCCCTGGCCGAACTGGCCACGGTGTCCACGCTGGCCCCCGGCGGTTCGCGGTACAACGAGCCGGCCGACATCCAACTCAGCCCCGACAGCCGGTTCGTTGTCGTCAACAACCGGGGCCAGGACACGGTCGTCGTGCTCCGCTTCGACGCGGCCACGGGCGCCCTCGCCTACGCCGCCCACGCCCAACTGGCCGGCTCCATCCACGCCGGTCTGGCCGCCCGCAGCTTCCGCTTCGACCCGGCCGGCGCCCACCTCTTCGTGGCCGACCGCCCGGCCGAGGCCATCATCGCCTACGCCGTCGACCCGGCCACGGGCGCGCTGACCGAACGGGCCCGCGCCGCCGTCCCCCAACCCGCCTTCGTCCTACCCCTCTAACCACCGATCAACAAGGGAGTTGATACCCGTGACCACCAACCTTGACCAACACTACGACGCCCTCGTCATCGGCTCCGGCGCCGCCGGCTCCATCGCCGTCAAGGAACTGACCGAACGCGGCCTCGATGTCCTCCTCCTGGAGGCCGGCCGCGACCTCACACCGGAAGACTTCACGCCCCCTAAACCGAGGCCGCCCAAGGCCATGAGCATCGATCTGTGGGGCCGGGCCCGCGACATGCTCCGCGGCCAATACCGCCAGGCCCGCCGGGCGATGTTCCAGACTCAGAAGAGCCGCTTTCTGGTCAACGACATCGAGGCGCCCTACGCCTGCGATGGGGACGACTTCCTGTGGATCCGCGGCCGCATCCTCGGCGGCCGCCTCCACTCCTACGGCCGCGTCCTGCTGCGCGGCTCCGACCACGAGTTCAAGGCCGCCAGTCGCGACGGCCACGGCGAGGACTGGCCCATCTCGTACGCCGACCTGGCCCCCTACTACGATCGGGTCGAAGAGTTCATGGGCGTCTACGGCTCGGCCGAAGGGCTGGACAATCTGCCGGACGGCCACTACTGCGGCCAAGCCGAGTTGTCCCAGGCCGAACAACACTTCAAGGCCACGGTGGAAGCCCGTTGGCCCGGCCGCCACGTCGTGCCCTGGCGCTACGCCGCCCCCAACCTGGGCCGCGTCCCCCTGGGCATCGCCGCCGCCCGCGCCACCGGCCGCCTGACGACCCAGACCGACGCCGTGGTCAGCCGGATCACGGTCGACGCCCGGACCGGGCGGGCCGACGGCGCCGTCTTCACCGACCGGCTGACCAAGCGGGAATCGCGGGTCTACGCCGACACGGTCGTGCTGTGCGCCTCGGCCATCGAGTCCGTCCGCCTGCTCCTCAACTCGGCCACCGCCGCTCATCCCCAGGGCCTGGCCAATTCGTCCGGCCTGCTCGGCCACTACCTCATGGACCAGACTCCCAGCCTGCTGTTTGGCTCCGACCCGAACTACCCTGGCAGCGAAGTCATCAACCCCGCCCCCGACGACCCCTTCTACGCCCCGGTCGGCGGCTGCTACATCCCCCAGTTCGCGAACGTCGACGGCCCCGACGGCTCACCCTTCGCCCGCGGCTGGGCGGTCCAGGGGACGGTCGGGCGGCTGCCCACGCCGCCCGGCGCCCCCGGGGTCGTCGGCCTCATGGGCTTCGGCGAGATGCTGCCCTCCTACGACAACCGGGTCACACTCCACCCGCGGCGCAAGGACGCCTGGGGCATCCCGATCCCCGTCATCCGGATGCGCGTCGGCGACAACGAACGCGCCCTGATGAAGGCCCAGGTCCAGGGCCTGCGCGAGATGGGCGAGGCGGCCGGCTACCAGGTCAACTTCGTCGGATCGACCCTCGGCATCGGCCGGGGCAAGCTCTGGCCCGACGCGGATCCCATCAGCCGGCTGATCTTCCGCTTCGGCTTCCCCATGGCCCTGGCGATGGGGGCGGCCATCCACGAGTGCGGCGGCGCCCGCATGGGTTCCGACCCCGCCCGCTCGGTCCTCAACGAATGGAACCAAGCCTGGGACGTGCCCAACCTCTACGTCACCGACGGCAGCTGCTACGTCTCCAACGGCGCCGTCGGCCCGACTCTCACGATCATGGCACTCACCGCCCGGGCCTGCGAGCACCTGGCCCAGAACCAGTGAGGTCAGTTGCTGCCCGAGCGATCTGCCCCGCGAGACTGCACTTCTGGCGTGCGACACGCCGGTGGGGACGCCACAAGT
>JAISTC010000235.1 GCA_031272805.1 Propionibacteriaceae bacterium | reverse complement strand
CACATCGAGTGGGTCACGCCCTCCAGCGCGTCGGACTGGCCGTGGGCCCAGTCGTAGGTCGGGTAGACGACCCAGGCGTCGCCCGTGCGGTGGTGGTGGCCGCGGCGGATGCGGTACATGACGGGGTCACGGAGCTGCATGTTCTCGGCCTGCATGTCGACCTTGGCGCGGAGCACCAGCGAGTTGTCGGGGAACTCGCCCGCCTTCATGCGGCGGAACAGGTCGAGCGACTCGGCCGGCGGCCGGTCGCGGTAGGGCGACTCGATCCCGGGCTTGCCGTAGCCGCCGCGCTGGGCGGAGATCGTCTCGGCGTCCTGCTCGTCGACGTAGGCGTAGCCCGCCGTGATGAGGTCCTCGGCCCAGTCGTACAGGGCCTGGAAGTAGTCGGAGGCGTAGAAGACGTGGTCGGGTTCGAAGCCGAGCCAGCGGATGTCCTCGATGATCGACTCGACGTACTCGGTCTCCTCGGTCTCCGGGTTCGTGTCGTCGAAACGCAGGTTGCAGGTCCCGCCGAACTGCTCGGCGATGCCGAAGTCCGCCGTGATGGCCTTGGCGTGGCCGATGTGGAGGTAGCCGTTGGGCTCCGGCGGGAACCGCGTCTGGACCCGCCCACCGTATGTCCCGGCGGCGTTGTCCGCGCGCACGGCATCGGCAATGAAGTCTCCGGCAACCACAGTCTCAGGCGAAGTCACGGGGACCAAGGTACCAGGCCGAGGCACCAGGCCAGGCCGAGGTGTCAGGCGCCCTGGCCTTGGCGACGAAGGAGCCCGGGCCAGGGCACCTGATGCCGCGGCCGCTGGCGACTGCCGGCTTACGCCACCACCGCCGCCGGGGTCACGCGGTCGACCAGGTGGCCGTAGCCTTCCGCCGCCATGTCGGCCAGGGGCACGAAGCGCAGGGCGGCGGAGTTGATGCAGTAGCGCTGGCCGCCGAGCTCGGCGGGGCCGTCGGGGAACACGTGGCCCAGGTGGGAGTCCGCGGCCGCCGACCGCACCTCGACGCGCGGGCGCGCCAGCTTGTGGTCGGGCCGCGTGACGACGGCGGCCGCCGCGATCGGCCGGGCGAACGCCGGCCAGCCGCAGCCGGACTCGAACTTGTCCGACGACGCGAACAGCGGCTCGCCCGAGACCACGTCGACGTAGATGCCCGGTTCGAACCGGTCGGCGAACTCGTTGGCGAACGGCGCCTCCGTCGCGTCCCGCTGCGTCACGGCGTATTGCTCGCGCGTCAGCCCGCGCAGCGCCGTGACCCGCTCCGCCTTCGCCGCCACGCCCGCGAACGCCGTCCGCGGCAGGTGGCAGTAGCCGGACGGGTGGGCGTCCAGGTACTTCTGGTGGTAGTCCTCGGCCGGCCAGAACCCGGCCAGCGGCCGCCCCTCGACGGCGACCGGCCCGTGGCTGCGGGCTTGCAACTCCGCCAGCGCCGCCGTCACGACCGGCTCGTCCGCCGGGTCCGACCAGTAGACGCCCGTCCGGTACTGCGGGCCGTGGTCGTTGCCCTGCCGGTCGACGGAGGTCGGGTCGATGATCTCGAAGAACAGGAACAGGAGGTCGCCGAGGGCCAGCACGCCCGGGTCGTACGCGACCTCGACCGTTTCCGCGTGACCGGTCGTCTGCGAGCAGACCGCCTCGTACGTCGGCCGTTCGGTCGACCCGTTGGCGTAGCCGACGCGCGTCGCGGTCACGCCGGGAATCAGGTCGAGGTACTTCTGGACGCCCCAGAAACAGCCGCCGGCGAGGTAAATCATCTTGTCGGTCATGAATGTCACGATAGTCGACCCGTCCACTTAACCGAACAGCCGGGGAATGTGACATTGGTCACGCCCGCGGCCGGCCGTGACCGGCTCATTCGAGAATCCGCTTGTGGAGCCCGGAGTCCACCCAACGCTCGTACAGCGTGACCCATTCCCCCGACTCGTCGGGGCGCTGGAAGACCAGCTTGATCTCGTGGGGGCTGACGATGACCTCGTGGGCGCGCGAGCCGATCGTGGCGGCCATCCGGCGGAGGTTGGCCAGGTTGACCTCGGGTTCGACCTCGCTGCCCTCCACCTCCAGGTTGAGGACGGCCAGGTCGCCGTTGGCCTCGACCCACGTGTCGCCGGTGGCCGAGACCCGGTACTCGATCATGATGTCCTCGATGACGAGGTACGCCCGCTCGCCCTTCTCCAGTTCGAGGCGGAGCGCCAGGACGTAGCGGCCGTCGGCCAGCCGCCGGTAGATCGGCCCCTCGGCCGGCTCGAACGCGGCCGGGTTGTCGTACTTGGCCAGGTGCAGGGGCTTGACATACGTCATGCCGCACCCCCTGGCCCGCCCGGGGCCCCGGCCTCTCCGGCCGCGTCGAACGCCACGGCCGCGTAGCCGACGACGCGCCGCTTGTCGCCGGCGGTGTCGCCGGAGTTGCAGGCGCCGAGCAGAGTGGCCTGGAGGCCGAGCGCGGGCGCGGCGGCGAGGAGCCCGTTGATGGGGGTCGCGCCGCAGGCCTGGTCGTGGTCGAGCGGCCCGTCGAGGCCGAGGATCTGGTCGAGCGTCACGCGGTCGCGGCGCCGGGCGTCGTCGTACGGGTGGTAGTGGGACAGGTCCGAGCTGACGACGATGAGCGTCGCCGGGTCCCAGAACGCCTGGATGACCTCGGCCACCTGCTCCGGCGTGACCCAGCCGACCGCCAGCGGCAGGACGGGGCGGTCCGGCAGGACCCGTTGCAGGAAGGGGAGCTGGACCTCGAGGGAATGCTCCTCGGTGTGGACGGCCGCGGCCGGCACGACCTGCTCGAACGCCTCCGCCCGGCGGACCCCCTCGGCCCACACCGTGACCTCGCCGAGGGGGGTGGCGAAGGCGTCGGCCTGCGGCGTGGCGAGGGCGCGGATGCCGACGTGGTGGCAGGGGCCGAGGACGACGATCTGCTGGAAGGCGGCGCCCGCCAGGGTGGCGTAGGCCAGGGCGGCCGTGGAGCCGGAGTAGACGTAGCCGGCGTGGGGCGCGATGACGGCGCGGGGCGCCGGGCGCGGGTCGGGGACGGCGGCGAGCAGGCCGTCCACGGTGTCGCGCAGGACGGCGGGGTCGGCCGGGTAGAAGAACCCGGCGACGGCGGCGGGACGAATGTGCATGGCGACCTCCTTATCCGGGGGTCCGGAGGTGTCGGTGAGGCGGCGACGGGGCCTGGCGGCCTTGCCTGGACTTACATTACAGGTGTGGCCAGGGGTGGTGCGCACCGGGGGCGCCGACTGGCGCGCCGCGGCAGCGCCGCCCTGGGCTTTCGGAGACGCCAGGGCGGCGCCGGGTCGCCGCGCGACCTGTGGAGACCACTCGGAGTACGGGTCAGAGGAGACCCCATGGGTAGTCGCCACGCGGAAGCCAGACCCGGCGGGCAGCAAGTGCAAGTTGGGAACGCGCCCAGAGCGGGTCACCGGCTTCACAGGTTGAAACGTTACGCAGCCCCGGAATATTCCCGACAACGATCCACAGTACCGGTACCGGTGTACCGTTGTTTTTTCGCCCAGAAAACAACGATACAGTGGTACCGGTACTTAACTGTAAAGTACCGGTACCACTGTATCGTTGTTTGTCCGCGCGGAGACGGCGGTGCTTGGTGGCTCGCCACGGTGTCGGGCCCGCCGGCTGTCGCTCGTTCCTCGCTCCGTAGCCGGCGTGCCCGACCCCATGGCTCAGCGGCGTGCCCGACCCCATGGCTCAGCGGCGTGCCCGACCCCATGGCTCAGCGGCGTGCCCGACCCCGTGGCTCAGCCCGGCGTAGGCTGGAGGGCGAGCAAAGGAGCCCCCTATGTCCGAGTTGCCGCCGGAGGCCGGAACCACCCTCACCCGCCTGGCCCGCCAGGCCATTGCCCGCCGCCTCGGCCTGGCCGACGGTTCCGCCGACGAGCCCCAGCGGCCGCCCGACTGGCTGCTGGCGGACGGCGCCACGTTCGTGACGCTGACCATCGACGGCGACCTGCGCGGCTGCATCGGCTCGCTCCAGGCCTACCAGCCGCTCGGCGACGACGTCGCCCAGAACGCCCAGTCCGCCGCCTTCCGCGACCCCCGCTTTCCGCCGCTGACCAGGGCGGAGTTCAACCGCGTCGCCATCGAGGTGTCGGTTCTCGCGCCGCCCCAGCCGATGACGTTCACGTCGGAGCAGGACGCGCTCGACCAACTCCGCCCCGGCGTCGACGGCGTCATCCTCGTCGCCGGCGGCCACCGCGCCACCTTCCTCCCCCAGGTCTGGGAGGACCTCCCCGACAAACGCCTCTTTCTGGCCCACCTCAAGCGCAAGGCGGGTCTCCGGCCCGATTTCTGGGACGACTCGGTCCGCCTCGACCGCTACGGCGTGACGGCGTTCCACGAGGGCGCGGAGTAGTCACGATGCCCGCCCGGCCCGCCTCGCCCGCCCGGTTCTGGCACACGGTGCCGGACGGGCGGGTCGAGTGCGACCTGTGCCCGCGGCACTGCCGCCTCCGGGAGGGGCAGCGGGGCTTCTGCTTCGTGCGCCAGAACAGCGGCGGCGCCCTGGACCTCACGACCTACGGCCGCTCCTCCGGCTTCTGCGTCGACCCGATCGAGAAGAAGCCTCTCAACCACTTCTACCCCGGCTCCGCCGTCCTCAGCTTCGGCACGGCCGGCTGCAACCTGGCCTGCCAGTTCTGCCAGAACTGGGACATCTCGGCGGCGCGCGCGATGGACCGGCTGATGGACGCCGCCACGCCGGACGAGATCGCCGCGGCCGCCGCCGCCACCGGCAGCCGCTCGGTCGCCTACACGTACAACGACCCCGTCATCTTCGCCGAGTACGCCATCGACACGGCCGCCGCCTGCCACGCCCGCGGCCTCGCCAACGTCGCCGTCACGGCCGGCTACATCGAGCCTGCAGCGCGCCAGGAGTTCTTCGCCGGCATGGACGCCGCCAACGTCGACCTCAAGAGCTTCAACCCGGACTTCTACCGGCGGCTGACGGGCGGCCGCCTGGAGACCGTCCTCGACACGCTGCGCTACCTCGTCCGCGAGACCGCCGTCTGGACCGAGATCACGACCCTCGTCATCCCCGGTTACAACGACTCGGACGCGGAACTGGGGGCGCTGGCGGCGTGGGTGGCCGGCGAACTCGGCTCCGACGTGCCCCTCCACTTCACCGCGTTCCACCCGGACTACCGCCTCCGCGACGTCCCCCGCACCCCCCTCGCCACGCTCCGCCGCGCCCGCGCCCGCGCCCTCGGCGAGGGCCTCCGCTACGTCTACACGGGCAACGTCCTCGACGCCGCCGGCGCCACCACCACCTGCCCGGGCTGCGGCGCCTCCGTCATCGCCCGCGAGGGCTACGACGTCACGCTGTACCGCGTCACGCCGGACGGGACCTGCGCGGTGTGTGGCGGCCCGATCGCCGGCCGGTTCGACGCCGCGCCCGGCGGCTTTGGCGGCCGCCGGGTGCCGGTGCGGCTGAACTGAGCGGGCGCTCAAACGGCGGTTGCGCCTCGGCCCAGCCCCGCGTGACCCCCGGATCGGCCCGTGACGACGCCGTTCGGCGGGGCGGCGTGGCCAGGTGTTGTGTGGAATGGGTAGGCTGGCGCCTGATCTTCAAGACTCAAGGGGGCGACTGTGAGCGGACAGCGGTGGTCCGTCAAAGCCGTCCGGTTGGCTGTCGCCGCCGGACTGCTCGCTGCCGCCTGCGCCGTCGGGCCCGGCGCCCCCGCCCCGGCTGCCCCGACCACCGGCGCGGTGGCTGCCGACCAGTGCGCCCTCACCCTCGACGTCGCCGCCAGCCCGACCGCCGCCTACATCGCCTCCGGCACCCTGACCGCGGGCGGCCACGCGGTCTCTGGCGCCACGGTCGCCGTCAAGGCCAACGACATCTCCGGCTCCGGCGTGACCGACAAGAACGGCAACTACTCCGTGACGCTCCAGATCCCGAAGGGCGGGGACTACACGGTGACGGCGTCGACGCCCGTGTCGAGCGCGTGCGGCAACCAGGCCACGGCCAGCAAGACCGTCACGGTCGAGGCGTTCGTCGACCTCAGCGTCGACCTCGGAACGCCGACGGTCACGGCGGGGGAGCAGATCTACCTGTCCGGCAAGCTGGTCAGCCGCGGCACCCCGATCGAGGCGGTGCTGACGATTACCGGCTCGTGGGAGAACAGCCAGCAGGCGACGGCGTTGACGGGCGCCGACGGTACCTGGCAGCAGTTCGTGGTCGGCCCCGCGCAGGGCGGCTCCCAGGTCACCCTGACCGTGACGTACCCCGGCGACGGCTTCTACACCGCGACGAGCCAGACCGTGTCGGTCTTCGTCGAGGCGGCGCCGACGGCCAGCCCATCGGCCTCCGCCTCGGCCCAGCCGTCGGCCACGCCGTCGGCCACCCCGTCGCCCAGCCCGGCGGCGGCCGCGCCGACCGCGACCGCGTCGCCGGACGCCGTCACGCCGCCGTGGGAGCGCGGCTCGCGCCTGTTCGTCGTGGCGCTCATCTTCATCATCGTGGCCGCCCTGGCGACGAGCACTCTGCTCATCATCGGCGTGGTCTCCCGCCAGCGCCGCGGCCTGGCCGCCGACGAGCGCCGGGGCTTCGGCTCCGACTTCGGCAAGGGCCGCTCCGCCGACGACGACGCCAGCCTGGACGACCTGCTGGGCGGCGACGAGCCGATCATCGACCACCCCGACCAGCGCTGACACGGCGCCACGACGGCGCCGACACGGCGCCACCGGCCCGTTCCGTGGGGACTTGCTCACACCGTGACGCGGTGTGACGTGGTCACGCCGTCCGCCGACACCCTCGTGACACGTCCCTCCGCTATCATCCGACAACCGGCTGAAGGGATGGGAACATGGCGGAGACCGCAACACTGATTCTGCCCGACGGGAGTCGGCTCGACCTGCCCGTCGTCGTCGGCACGGAGGGCGAGCGCGCCATCGACATCTCCCACCTGCGCAGCGAGACCGGCTACGTCGCCCTGGACGACGCCTACGGCAACACCGGTTCCTGCCTGTCGGCGATCACGTACATCGACGGCGAGCGCGGCGTCCTCCGCTACCGCGGCTACCCGATCGAGCTCGTGGCCCAGAAATCGACGTTCATCGAGACCGCCCAGCTCATCATCTGGGGGGAGCTGCCGACGACCGAGCAGCGGATGCGGTTCTCCGAGTTGCTGACCGAGAACTCGTCCATGCCCGAGGAGTTCCGCTCCCACTTCGCCGGCTTCCCCGCCCACTCCCACCCGATGTCGATCCTCTCCGCGATGATCAACGCGCTCCAGAGCTACGACCTCCCCGGCCTCATCATCGACGACCACGAGGAGTTCGAGCGCGTCGCCGCGTCGCTCATCTCGAAGGTCCGGACGATCGCGGCGGCGGCCTACAAGTCGTCACGCTCGGAGCCGATCATCTATCCCCGGTACGACCTGGCGTACACGGACAACTTCCTCCACATGATGAAGTCGAAGCCGTACAAGGAGTATGTGCCGACCAAGGCGGCGACGCGGGCGCTCGACCTGTTCCTCATCCTCCACGCGGACCACGAGCAGAACTGCTCGACGTCGACCGTGCGAATGGTCGCTTCCGGTCAGGCCAATTTGTACGCGTCGGCGGCGGCGGGCGTCTGCGCGCTGTGGGGGCGGCTGCACGGTGGCGCCAACCAGGCGGTCGTGGAGATGCTGTCGGAGATCCGGGCGTCGGGGTTGACCGTCACTGAGTACATCGCCCGCGTCAAGGACCGGTCGGCGGGCATCCGGTTGATGGGCTTCGGCCACCGCGTCTACCGCAACTTCGACCCGCGCGCCCAGATCCTGAAGCGGGCGGTCGACGACCTGCTGGACGAGTTGCACGTGACGGACCCGCGCCTCGACATCGCCCGCGAGCTGGAGGCGGCGGCGCTGTCCGACGATTACTTCACGTCGCGGCGGCTGTACCCGAACGTGGACTTCTACTCCGGCATCATCCTGACGGCCCTCGGCATCCCCCTCGACATGTTCACCGTCCTGTTCGCCATCGGCCGGATGCCCGGCTGGATCGCCAACTGGGCCGAGGTCCACTCCGGCCCGCGCGGCTACGCCACCGGCCCCAGCCGCATCTACCGCCCGCGCCAGGTCTACGTCGGCGCCACGGAACGCGAGTGGACCCTGCAATCCCAGCGCACGGTAGACGTCGTCACAGACAGGTAGGCCGAGGTGTCTGATGCCGCGGCCTTGGCGAGGAACGAGCCCGGGCGGCGGCGTCAGATACCTCCGCCGGGCGTGCGTCTTCTGTCGGCCGCGGCATCAGGTTCCCCCGCCGGGTCCTGCGACTCCGGCGCTGGCGCGCCTCCGCGCAGGATGACGTGTACCTCGCCAAGGCGGGGGAGCCTGACACCTCGGCCTGGGGGGACACCTCGGCCTGGCGCTCCTCAGCGCCGCAGCCGCAAGCCTTGCGGGCCCAGGACGAAACCGGCCCGTTCCAGCGCGGTCACGAGCGGGTGGCGCGGCCCGGGGGTGAGGACGGGGCGGCCGTCGATGGCGGTCACGGTGAGGGCGTCGACGCGGCCGTCGTGGACGGTGCCGGCCAGGGCGGTGGCGGTCGCGGCCAGGTCGGCCGCGTCGTCCGTGAATGAAAGAATCGTTTTTCCGCCGCGCTCCACGAACGCGGTTAAGGTCCCGTCCAGCAGGACGACCAGCGCGCCGGCCTTGCGCGCGGGCTGATGCCCCCGACCGGGCGCGTCCGCCGCCTCGCCCCACACCCGGGCCACGGGCCACGGCACGGCTGCCCCATAGGCGTTAGCGGGGTCCGCCGCCGCCAGGACGAGGGGAGCGTGTGCCCCAGCGGTCGCGGCGCCCGAACCCGGGGTCTTGTCGTCGTCCGGCCACGGTGTCAGGCCCGCTGGCTGTCGCTCGTTCCTCGCTCCGTAGCCAGCGTGCCCGACCCCATGGCCTCCCGTGGCCGTCTGGCCGGCGTCGCGCAGTCGGTCCACCGCCCCGGCCGCGGCGAACTGGCTGCCGCCGAGCCGCTCCACGAAGTAGCCCCGCCGGACACGCCCCTGTTCCTCCGCCAGCGCCAGCACCCGGTACACCCCGGCGAACCCGCCGGGCACGTCCTCCGCCCGCACGCTGCCCCGCGTCACGACGCCATACCGGTCGAGTAGCACCTCCGCCCGCGCCACGGCCCGCCGCGCCTCCTGTTCCGGGGCGCTGTCCGGGGTCAGGCTGGCGCCGGGCAGGGCGAACCAGCGCCCGCCCGGGTCGGTCACGCCCAGCCGGGCGACGGGCCGCGCCAGGCCGAGCCGGGGTCGGCCGGCGCGCTGCCGCGGCGTCGGCGGTCGGGCGCGGAGAGTGGGCCGGACCCCGCCGAGCCGCTCCCGCAGCGGCGCGAGCGTATCGGTCGTGACCAGCCCATCCCAGGCCAACCGCCAGAGCGCCTCATGCACCTCGGAGGGAGAATGGCCCACCATCTGCGCCAACTCCGCCACCCGATACGCCCCGCCCCCGGCCAGAGCCGCGAACAACGCGCGCTCCAGGCCCGTGTCCCCAACGCGCTCGTCACGCCCAACGCGCTCGTCATCCCCCGCACGATTGTCATCCCGGCGCAAGCCGGGATCTTCCCCCGCCACCGAGTCGACCAGCCCGGAAAGATTCCGGCGCAAGCCGGGGTCTTCCCCCGTCACCGAGTCGACCCGCCCGGAAAGATTCCGGCGTTCGCCGGAATGACAGGGACCGTTGTCGACTGACTCGGGGAAAGATCCCGGCTTTCGCCGGGATGACACACTCACTGGGGAGGACGCAGTCAGTGGGGAGGACAAGTCCGGCGCCGCAGTCGTCACGCTGAAGACGTCTACGAGGTCGGCCGGTAGCAGGGTCACCCAGCCGTCGCCGCCGGAGAGTTCGCCGCGGCCGGCCCACGCCACTTCGCCCGTGCTCAACAATTCGTCCAGCAGCCCGGGCCGGTAGTCGGCCACGCGCGCCGGCAGCACGAATGTTTCCAGCATCGACGCCGGCACGGCCACGCCCGCCAGTTGGTCGACCGCCCGGCGCAACCCGTCCAGCCCGCGCTGCGCCGGGTCGCCGAGGCCCTGCCAGGCCGGCAGGAACGCCGCGAACGCCGCCTGGGCGACGGGCTCGACCTCGGCCCGGAGCTTGGTCAGCGACCGCCGCCGGAGCTGCGCCAGGACCGCCGGGTCGCAATACGCCACCACACCCCCGGCCCCCGGCCGCAGGTTCCCCTGGACGAGTCGCCCGTCGCCGACCAGCCAGTCGAGCACCGCCGTCACGGCCGCCGTGTCCAGCCCGGCCCAGGCCGCGCACTCCCCCACCAGGAACGGCCCGTGGACCCGCGCGTACCGAGCCACCAGGGCGTGAGGCGAGAGATCCTGCTCCCGCGTGACCCACCGGACCTCGTCGTCCCCCCCACGACTGTCGTCCCCCACACGATTGTCGTCCCCCCCACGACTGCCATCCGCCAGGCGCTCGCCGTCCCCCACTCGATTGTCATCCCGGCGAAAGCCGGGATCTTCCCCCGTCGCCGAGTCGACCGGCCCGGAGGGATTCCGGCGTTCGCCGGAATGACAGGGACCGTTGTCGACTGACTCAGGGAAAGATCCCGGCTTTCGCCGGGATGACAAAGCGCCGGGATCTTCCCCCGTCGCCGAGTCGACCAGCCCGGAGGGATTCCGGCGTTCGCCGGAATGACAGGGATCGTTGTCGACTGACTCAGGGAAAGATCCCGGCTTTCGCCGGGATGACAAAGAGAGGGGGGCCGACAGGGCGCCGGACGGGGCCGACAGTGGGGCGGGCGGGGCCGACAGCGGGGAGGGCCGGGACAACAGTGTCACGTACGGGCTCAATTGCTCCAGCCAACGGGGGACCTCGGCCCGCACGTCGGCCCGCGTGCGCGCTTGCAGGGCGGACAGCGTGACCGGGCCTAGGCGCCGGATGAGATCGTGGAGGTCCTCGGCGTCACGCGCCTGCCGGGACTCCGTCAGGCACTGCAGCTCCGCCTCGACCTGCGCCACCACCGCCGGGTCCAGCAGGTCCGCCGGGTCCAGGCCCGCGCCGGAGCCGAGCAGGTCCGCCAACAGCGCCGGGTCGACCGCCAGGGCGGCCGCGCGGAGCTCGGCCAGGGGCGTGTCGGACTCGTACATGAACAGCCCGACGTAGTTGAACAGAACGTTGCGCGCGAACGGCGAGGCCCGCGGCGTCGTGACCTCGACAACCCGGACCTCGCGCCGCGCGATCCGCCCCATCAGCCCGGCCAGGGCGGGCAGGTCGAAATCGTCGTGCAGGCACTCGCGCGCCGCCTCCAGCATGACGGGGAACGCCGGGTAGCGCGACGCCACCTGGAGGAGTTGGGCGGACCGGTTGCGGAGTTGCCAGAGCGGTTGCCGCCGGCCCGGTTGGCGCCGGGGGAGCAACAGCGCCCGGGCGGCGGCCTCGCGGAAGCGGGCGGAGAAGTGGGCGGAGTGGGCGAGTTCGGCGGCCACGAGGGACTCGACCGCGTCGGGGTCGACCACGAGGTGGGCGGTCAGCCCGTCCTGCGCCCACGCGGGCGGCGCGTCCGGGTCCCAGCCCTCGGCCGTGTCGGGCAGCCGGAAGACGATGCCGTCGTCGGTCGGCATCGCCTGGATGTCGAGTCCGTAGGCCCGCTCCAGCCGGGCGGCGATGACCATCGACCACGGCAGGTGGACGCGGTAGCCCCACGGTGTCAGCACGACGATCCGCCAGTCGCCCAGCTCGTCCCGGAACGACTCCACGACGACCGTCCGGTCGTCCGGCACGGCCCCCGTGGCCTGGCGCTGGTCCGCCACGTACGCCAACAGGTTGTCGGCCGCCCACTCGTCGAGCCCCAAGTCGGCCAGCCGCTCCCGGTTGGCCGCCTCGTCCGCCGCCCCGAGCTCGCGCGTGAACGCCCCGACGGCCTCGCCCAGCTCCGCCGACCGGCCGAGCCCGTCGCCCTTCCAGAACGGCAGCCGCCCCGGCGCCCCGGGAGCCGGCGTCACGAGCACCCGGTCCGGCGTGATCGCCGTGATCAACCAGGAACTGGACCCGAGCGTGATCGTGTCGCCCACCCGCGACTCGAACACCATCTCCTCATCCAGTTCCCCCACCCGGCGCGGGCCGCGCCTGTCATGCCAGGTCCCCTTGCCGTCCCAGGTCCCCTTGCCGTCCCGTTCCCCCTTGTCATCCCATATCCCCTTGTCATCCCGGCGAAAGCCGGGATCTTCCCCCGCCACCGAGTCCGACTGGCTCCCCACACGATTGTCATCCCGGCGAAAGCCGGGATCTTTCCCCGGAGCGCTGTCGGCTACCTCGGGGAAAGATCCCGGCTTTCGCCGGGATGACAGTGTGGGGGGCCGGGATGACAGTGTGGCGGGCCGGGATGACAGTGTGGCGGGCCCGGATGACAGTGTGGGGGGCCGGGATGACAACGCGAGGGAGGCTGACATAGCCGCGGGCGGTGACGCGGCCAGCGACGAATCCAGGAACACGCCGAACAGGCCGCGGTCGGGGATCGTGCCGCCGTTCGTGACCGCTAGGCGTTGCGCGCCCCGCCTGCCCGTCACGCGGTCCGCCGCCCGGTCCCAATCCAACCGTGGGCGCAACTCGGCGAACTCCTCCGACGGATAACGCCCGGACAACATGTCGAGCACGGCGTCCAGCGCCCGCCGCGTCAGCGTGGCGAACGGCGCCGCCCGCCGCGTCACCGCCCACAGCTCGCCCACGTCCCAGTCGTCCATGGCCGCCATCGCCACCACCTGCTGCGCCAGCACGTCGAGCGGGTTCTCCTCGATCCGCAACTCCTCCAGCCAGCCCCGCCGCATCCGGTCCACGACGACCGTCATCGTCACGAGGTCGCCCAGGTACTTGGGGAAGAACCGGCCCTCGGAGATGGCCCCGACCTGGTGGCCGGCGCGGCCGATGCGCTGGAGGCCGGAGGCGACGGAGCCGGGCGCCTCGACCTGGATAACAAGGTCGACCGCGCCCATGTCGATGCCGAGTTCGAGGGAGCTCGTGGCCACGACCGCCCGGAGTGCCCCGGCCTTGAGCGCGGCCTCGATGGCGGCGCGGCGCTCGTGGGACATCGAGCCGTGGTGGGCCATGGCCACGGCCGGCGACCCCGCGGCCACGGAGTCCGCGCCGATGAACCCGGCCGGGAGCTGTTGGTGCCGGACCTCGGGCGGGACGGCGGCGTCGGGGCCCTCGCCCGGGCCGGCGTCCGCCAGCGAGCGCGTCTCCCAGATGTCGTTGATCCGCGTGGCCAGGCGTTCGGCCACCTGCCGCGAGTTGACGAACACGATGGTCGACCGGTGTGCCGCGATCAGGTCGACCAGCCGCTCCGTCACATGCGGCCAAATGGACGCCCGCGCGGGCGCCTGGCCGGGCTGGCCGGGCTGGCCGGATCGGCCGCCCTCCGACGCGGTCGGCGCGTTCCCCAGGTCCGCCAGGTCCGGCACGGGCACCTCGACCGTCAGGTCCCACTCCTTGACGCTCGGCGGCGCCACGACCGTGACGTCACGCCCGCCGGCCAGGAACCGCGCCACGGTCTCCGGCGGCCGCACGGTCGCCGACAGCCCGACCCGCTGGGCCGGCCGCGCCAGCAGGGCGTCCAGCCGCTCCAACGAGAGGGCCAGGTGGGCCCCCCGCTTGGTGCCGGCCAGGGAGTGGATCTCGTCCACGATGACCAGCCGCACCCCGCGCAACTGCTCCCGCGCGGCCGACGTCAGGACCAGGTACAGCGACTCGGGCGTCGTGATGAGGATGTCCGCGCCCTCGCGCGCGAAGCGGCGGCGCTCGTCGGGCGGCGTGTCGCCGGACCGGAGCGTCACGCGGACGCCGGGCAGGGCGTCACCGGACCGGGCGGCGACGGCCCGGATCCCCGCCAGCGGGGCGCGCAAGTTCCGCTCGACGTCGGCGGCCAGCGCCTTGAGCGGCGAGACGTACAGGACCCGGCCCGGTTGGCCGCCCAGCAGCCGGTCCAGGCTCCAGAGGAACGCGGCCAGCGTCTTGCCGGAGCCGGTCGGCGCGATGACGAGCGTGTGGTCCCCGGACGCGATGGCCGCCCACGCCTCCGCCTGCGCCGCCGTCGGCGCGGCGAAGCTCTCCCGGAACCACGTCCCGGTCGCAGGGGAGAACAGGTCCAGTGCGCCCACGGGCCCCATCATGCCCCAGGCCAGGGGCCTCGGGCGTCGTGAGGCCAGGGGGTCGGGCGTCGTGAGGCCAGGGGGTCGGGCGGGCTGAGGCCAGGGGGTCGGGCAGCGTGAGGCCAGGGGGTCGGGCACGCTGGCTACGGAGCGAGGAACGAGCGACAGCCACAGGGCCTGACACCGTGGCCGGCAGGGGGAGTC
>JAISTC010000233.1 GCA_031272805.1 Propionibacteriaceae bacterium | reverse complement strand
CGGGACGCCGAACATGTGGATCAGCGTGGTCATGGGGGCGGAGTCGATCATGCGGACGTCGAAGCCGCCCAGGGCGGGGATCAGCCGGGCCGAGAGTTGCGGCCCGATGGCGGGGTGGGCCAGCCATTCGGCCAGGCTCGAGTCGAGCGTGACGTGCGGGGCGGGCGCGTTGCCGGACAGCGTGACCGTCCGGGCCGAGCGGATGTCGACGCAGGAGTCGCCGACCTCGATGCCGTAGTCGCCCGCGGCGACGGTCCAGCGCTGGTGGGCCACGTCCCAGTAGGCGAAGGCGCGGTCGTCCAGCGTGAACGCCAGCTCGGCCGTCTCCCCCGGCGCCAGCCGGACCTTGGCGAAGTCGCGCAGCTCCCGGACCGGCCGGCGGACCGGCCCGCCGGGCGGCGGCGCGACGTACAGCTCGACGACGTACGCGCCGGGGCGCGGCCCCTCATTGGTCACGCGCACCGTGGCCGAGGCCGTGTCCGGCCCGGTGGCGGCGGCGTCAACCAGCTCGACGGCGAACGACGTGTAGGACAGGCCGTGGCCGAACGGGTAGCGCACGGCGGCGTCGGCCGTGGCGAAGTAGCGGTAGCCGACCAGGACGCCCTCGCCGTAGCGGACCTGGCCCAGCTCCCCGGGGAAGTTGAGCCACGAGGGGTGGTCCTCGAGCCGCAGCGGGATCGTCTCCGCCAGGCGGCCCGACGGGTTGGCGTCGCCGAACAGGACCCGCGCCAGCGCCCGGCCCCCGCCCTGGCCGAGCAGCGCGGCGTCGAGGATCGCGGCGGCCGAGTCATGCCACGGCTCCAGCCGGACGGCGCCGCCGTGGGACACGACGACCACGACCGGCGTACCCGTGGCCGCCAGCCGCTCGATCAGCGCCGCCTGGTCGGCCGGGAAGTCCATCGTGGCCCGGTCGAAGCCCTCGGACTCGTCGGCCTCGAGCAGCCCGCCGAACACGACCACGACATCGGCGGCCGCGGCCGCCGCCGCGGCGGCCGCCACGTCGTCCGGAGAGACATACTCGACCGACGCCCCGTGGGCCGGCGCCAGGGCGGCCAGTTCGGCCAGCGGCGAGTCGACCCGGGTCGCGTTGACGTGGGAACTCCCGCCGCCCTGGTAGCGCGGCGCCTCCGCCAGCGGCCCCGTCACGACCACCCGGGCCGCGCCGAGCGGCAAGACCCCGCCCTCGTTGCGGAGCAGGACGACGCACTCCTCCGCCACGGCCCGGGCCACCTCGTGGTGGGCGTCGACGTCGAAGGGCTGGCGCGCCGCCGGGTCGACGACCCGGAGCGCCGCCACCCGCGTGACCGCCGCGTCGACGGCCGCTTCGGGCAGCGCCCCCGTCGCGACCGCCGCCACGATCGCCGCCGTGAAGTCCTCCCGCGGGCCGGGCATGGCCAGGTCGAGCCCGGCGGCCAGCGCCGCGACCCGGTCCGTGACCGCACCCCAGTCCGACATGACGAGCCCGGAGAAGCCCCACTCCTCGCGCAGAACCTCGGTCAGCAGCCAGTGGTTCTCCGAGGCGGGCACCCCGTTGATGCGGTTGTAGGAGCACATCACCGTGGCCGGGCGGGCCCGGGTCACGACGCGCTCGAACGCGGCCAGATAGATCTCCCGCAGCGTCCGCTCGTCGACCTCGGCCGAGACGCGCATCCGGTCGGTCTCCTGGTTGTTGGCGGCGAAGTGCTTGACCGACGTGCCGACGCCGGCGCTCTGGACGCCCGCGACGTGGGCGGCCGCCAGCTCGCCGGCCAGGAGGGGGTCCTCGGAGAAGTACTCGAAGTTGCGCCCGCACAGCGGCGAGCGCTTGATGTTGACCGCCGGGCCGAGCACCACGGACACGCCGTTGGCCCGCGTCTCCTCGCCCAGCGCGCGGCCGGCCGCCCCGGCCGCGTCCCGGTCCCAGCTCGCCGCCAGCCCGCAGGCGGGCGGGAAGCAGGTCGCCGGGACGGCGTCGGCCAGGCCCATCTCGGCCAGGCCGCCCGCCGCCAGGCGCAGGCCGTGGGGCCCGTCGGTGACGACGGCGGGCCGGACGCCCACCTCGGGCCGGTCGACGGTCGACCACAGGCCGGCCCCGGTCAGCGCCTCCGCCTTGGCCCGCAGGCCGTCAGGGATCTCAGACATCGCCCAGCTCCCTCCGGCTCCGGCCTACTTGGGCTTCTCGGCGTCGTCCGCCGCCTCGGCTTCTTCCTTCTTGATGGCGGAAGTCTCTTCCTTGAACTCCCGGATGGCCTTGCCGGCGTTCTTGCCGAAGTTGGCCAGCTTGGCGCCGCCGAACAAGATGAGCGCGGCCGCGGCGAGAATGACCCACTCCCAGCCCCCGAGGCTCGGGATCAGAAGACCGATCATGAGGTTCCCCTTTCTTCTGCCAGGGTGTGGTAGTCACCCTAGCCGTTGCGACTTCAGGCTGCCCTTCAGGTTGGGCACGTCGGCCAGCAGCCGCTTCGTGTATGAGTGTTGCGGGTTGAAGATGACGTCGTCGGTCGGGCCGTGTTCGACGACCTGGCCGTGTTCCATGACGACGACCTGGTCGGCGAAGTAGCAGGCCTGGCCGATGTCGTGCGTGATGAACAGGACCGTCAGGCCGAGGTCGCGCCGGAGGTCCTGGAGGACGTTGAGGACGCTGACGCGGAGCGAGGCGTCGAGCATGGAGGTGGCCTCGTCGGCCACGAGGACCTTGGGGTCGACCAGCAGCGCCCGCGTGATCATGACGCGCTGACGCTGGCCGCCGGACAGTTGGTGCGGGTACTTGTAGACGGCGTCCTCCGGTTTCAGCCCGACGTAGCCGAGGCAGCGCTCGATCCGCTGCTCGGCGGTCTCGCCGCCGAGGTCGGCGGTCTGCAGGCTGCGGCGCAGCATGTGGCCGACCGTGAAGAACTGGTTGAACGAGGCGAACGGGTCCTGGAACACGGCCTGGACGTCGTGCCAGTAGCGCCTGAGGTCCGCGCCCTTGATCCGGGTGATGTCGCGGCCCCGGTACAAGACCGCGCCGCTCGTGACGGGCAGCAGGCGGAGCAGCATCCGCGCCAGCGTCGACTTGCCCGAGCCGGACTCGCCGACGACGGCCAGCACCTGGCCCTCGCGGAACTCGACGCTGACGTCGTCGACGGCGGTCAGCTTGCCGCCGGCCACGCGGAACTGCTTCGTCACGTGGTCCGCCGCCAGGACGACGGGGGCGGCCGCGGCGCCGGCCGGGGCTGGGGCTGTCTCGGTCATGCGAGGTTCACCTCCACGGGGACGGTCACACCGGGGTTGGCCTCGGCCCACCAGCAGGCCACGAGGTGGCCGTCCTCGTCGCGGAACGCGGGCTCGGCGGCCGAACAGCGCGGCTTGACGAACGCGCAGCGCGGATGGAAGCGGCAGCCCGTCGGCGGGTGGCCGAGGTTGGGCGGCGCCCCCGGGATGCCGAGGACGTGCTTGGTCCGCGTCGCCTCGGTCGGGTCGAGGACGGCCGCCAGGAGCGCCGACGTATAGGGGTGGCGGGCCTGGTGGACGAGGTCCTCGGTCCGGCCGGTCTCGACGATCTTGCCCGCGTACATGATGGCCAGCCGGTCCGTCACCATCGAGAGGACGGGCAGGTCGTGCGTGATGAAGATGACGCCGCGCATGATCTTGGCCTCGACCATCGCCAGCAGCATCTCGATCAACTGCTTCTGGCTCGACACGTCGAGGGCCGAGGTCGGCTCGTCCGCGATCAGCAGGTGCGGGTCGAGCAGGGTCGAGATCACCGTGACCATGCGCTGCTTCATGCCGCCGGACAGTTGGTGGGCGTATTGGTCGAGGACCCGTTTCGGCATGCCGAGCATGTCCAGCCGGTCGGAGGCCCGGTCCAGGATCTCGGACCGCGGCATGTCCTTGTGGTGGGCGTGGACGACGTCGCAGACGAGCCGGCGGATGCGCAGCGTCGGGCTGATCGCGTTCATCGCGCCCTGCGGCAGCATGGACACGACCTGGCCGCGGTAGGGCCGGTGGCGGGCGTTGGCCGACTTGCCGAGCGTTGTCAGGCCGATCGACTGGCCGTCGATCTCCATCTGGCCGCCCAGGACGTACAGGGGCGGGTTGGCGATCATCGCCAGGGCGTTGCCCAGCGTCGACTTGCCGCAGCCCGACTCCCCGGCCAGGCCCAGGATCTCGCCCTCCGGGACTTCCAGCGTGACGTTGTCGACGGCCGGTACGTCGGCGCCCTCTTCGCCCGCGTACACGGCGGTCACGTTGGTCGCGCGCATCAGGATCTTCTCGCTCATGGCGCCACCTCCGCCTCGATCTCGGCGGCCAGCCGCCGCGCCGCCTCGGCCCGGCGTTCCGCCGCCTTGGCCAGGTTCTTCTTCTTGCCCCGCCTGAGCCGCGGGTTGAACACCTCGTCGAGCGACGACTGGAGGTAGAGCAGGGCGAACGAGATGATCGTCAGCACGGCCGTAGGCGGCAGGAACGCCCACCAGGCCCGGTTGGCGACGGCGTTGAAGGCCAGGGCCCAGTGCAGCTCGACGCCGAGCGACGCCGTGCCCGACGGGCCCAGGCCGAGCATCGACAGGGTCGACTCGGCCAGGATGGCGCTGGCCACCTGGAGCACCCACGCCATCACGACGTAGCTGGCCAGGTACGGCAGCACGTCGCGCAGCAGGATGCCGAAGGTCCGGGCGCCCGACAGCTTGGCCACGTCGATGTGCTCGCGCGTGGCCACGGAACTGGCCTGGGCCCGGACCGAGCGGGCCGTCCACGGCCACGACGTGAAGCCGATGACGAGCGACATGCCGATGATGCCCTTGAGGAACTGGAGGTTCGTGCCCTGGATCGACACGGAGATGAGGATGAGGACCACGATGGCGGGGATCGCCAGCACGATGTTCGTGACCCCCATCAAGAACTCCTCGAACCAGCCGCCGATGTAGCCGGCCAGGATGCCGATGAAGACGCCGAGGAAGGTCGCGATCGTGCCGGCCAGGAGGCCGTTGTAGAGGGAGTTGCGGGTGCTCGCCATGAGCAGGGCGACGACGTCGTAGCCGAAGTTGTCCGTGCCCAGGATGTGCTGGGGGGTGGGCTCGTCGAACAGGGAGCCGACGCGCTGGTTGGAGCCGTAGGGGTACAGCATGTCGCCGACGAACGCGAACAGGGCCACGAGGACGATGAGGACGATCGAGACCCAGAAGCGGGGTGTGAAGTTGAGGCTGCGCAGGGCCGACCGGCCGGCGGCCTTGGGCTGGTCCGGGGCGGGAGCCAGGGTGTCGGACATGTCAGCTCTCCCCCGTCTTGGCCGCGCGGATGCGCGGGTCGATGAAGCCGTACAGGACCTCGACGACGTAGTTCGCCAGCAGCACCGCCAACGTGATGATCAGCGTGACGGCCTGGATGACCGGGTAGTCCGACGACGAGATGGCGTTGAACAAGAGCGTGCCCATGCCCTGGTAGTTGAAGACCAGTTCGGTCACGAGCGCGCCGCCGACCATCGTGCCGAGCGACAGGGCCAGGCCCGTGATCTGCGGCAGCATGGCGTTGCCGAAGATGTAGCGGGTCATCTTGGCGTCGCCGATGCCCAGGCTCCGGGAGTAGTTGACGTAGTCGGAGCCCAGTTCGTAGATGGACATGGCGCGCATGCCGGTCGCCTGCGTGCCGATGTTGATGACGACCAGGGAGAGGAAGGGCAGCCAGTAGTAGTGGGAGGCGTCGCCCAGGAAGGACCAGGTCAGCTCGGGCGACAGGCCCAGGGAATACGACCCGCCGACCGGGAACCATTTCAGGCCGACGGCCAGCCCGTAGAGCAGCAGGATCGACAGGCAGTAGTACGGCATCGAGGAGAGGAACAGGGCGCCCGTGAAGACCGACTTGTCCCAGCCGCCGCCCTTGTACGCGGCGATGGCGCCGATCACGTTGCCGATGATCCAGCCGATCAGGATGGCCGGGATCTGGAGGGCCAGGGTCCACGGGAGGGCGAACCCGATGAGCCCGGACACGGGGGCCGGGTAGTACGAGAAGGACTCGCCCAGGTTGCCGTGCAACGCGTTGCCCAGGTAGGAGAAGAACTGCTGCCAGAGCGGCTGGTTCAGCCCGAACTCCTGCATGTACGCCTCGTAGATCTTCTGGCGCGCGCCCGAACTGACGCCGCCCGATCCCATCGAGGACACGATCACGTCGACCGGGTTGCCCGGGACGAGCCGCGGTAGCAGGAAGTTGAGGACCACCGCCACCACCAGCGCGCCCAGGTACCACACGGTCTTTCTCGTCAGATATCGGCGTAGACCCATGGCTTGCCCACCCCGCGTGGCCGACCGGCCCGGCTGACCCGGCCGACCACGCGGGATCGCCCGGTGGTTAGCCGGCGACCTTCTGGAGCTTGAACAACCACGTGTTGCCGGCGCCGCGCAGCATCGGCGGGGCGTAGGCGTTGTCCTCGTCGGGGAAGTTGTAGAAGTTCGTCGCGTTGTACTCGAAGAACTCGTCGGGGCGGTACATCAGCGGGCAGGCCGGCACCTCGGAGCGGTACAGGGCGTCGAGCTTGTCGTAGGCGGCCTTCTTGGCCGTGTCGTCGGCGGCCGAGGAGGCCTCCGTCAGCAGGGCTTCGACCGTGTCGTTGGTCCAGCGGCCGTAGTTGGCGAACGTCGTCGTGCCGACCGGCTTCATCTCGGACTGGCTCATGACGTCCTTGAAGCGGGCCCACGGCGTGGCCGGGTTGACGCCCGAGACATACCAGCAAGCCATGTCGAACGTGCCGCCCTGGATGTCGTTGGTGCAGTCGGCCTGCTGCGGGAAGTTGGTCGAGCAGTCGATGCCGATGGCCTTGAGGCTGTTGGCGACGATCTCGCAGGCGGCCTCCCAGTCGGTCCAGCCGGTCGGCGTGATCATCGACCAGGGGCCCAGCCGGGTGCCGTCGAGCACGTAGATGCCATCGGAGCCCTTCGTGGCGCCCGCGTCGGTCAGCAGCTTCTCGGCCGCGGCGGCGTCGTACTTCCAGCCGTTGGCGGCGGCGTCGGAGGCGTTGAAGTACTTCTCCTCGGCGCCGGACGGCATGATCAGCGACGGCTGGACCTCGCCCGAGTAGCCGGACATGGCCGTGTCTGAGATGGCCGCGTAGTCGATCGCGGTGGCGATGGCCCGGCGGACGACCGGGTTGTCGAGGCCGGGCTTGGTCGTGTTCATGAGCAGCATCGGCATCGAGCCGGGGACGAAGTACGGCTTGTCCTTCAAGAACGTGCCGACCGGCTCGCCGTTCTCCCACATCTTCCAGATCTGCGCGAAGAACGCCTGGGCGACGTCGATCTCGCCGTTTTGGAACTTGATCTGGGAGTCGTCGTTCGTGTTGAAGATCGGGTGGATCAACTGGGAGAAGCACGGCAGGGAGCCGTAGAACGTCTGGCCCCAGTAGTTGTCGTTGCGCTGCATGATGACCTGGGTGGCGTCGGCCTTGCTCAGCGGGAACGGGCCCGTGCCGATCGGGTTGTCCATCTGCTCGGTCGGGAGCGCGTCGTCGGCGATGGCGTCGAAGACGGCCATCGGCAGGACGTAGTTCTCGCAGAGGTTGCGGAGCACTTGGGCCGTGTTCTTCGTGACGTCGGACACCTCGACCACGACGGTCTTGTCGTCGGTCGCCTCGATGGAGACGGCGTCGCTGAAGAAGGAGGCGATGGAGAGGCCCTCGTTGCGCTTGCCCAGGTTGAACGTGCCGGCGACGTCCTTGGCCGTGCAGGCGGAGCCGTCGGAGAAGGTCACGCCGTCCTGCATCGTCAGCGTGATCGTCAGCCCGTCAACCGTGTACGCCTTGCAGAGGCCGGGCATGATCTCGCCGGTCAGGATGTTCCAGCGCAGCGGCGTCTCGTAGATGTACTGGTTGTTGTTGCCCGTGGCCGGCCAGGCGGCCGTCGGGGAGAGCGGGTTGAAGTTGGCCGGCGGGCCCCACTGGTGGCCGCAGATGAACAGCGTGTCGCCGGACGTACCCGAGCGGCCCGTGCCGACCTGGCCGTTGTTGCCGACGCCCAGCATCGTGACGGCGGCCGCCCCGCTCGACGCGCCGCCGGCGGCCGACGACGCGCCCGCCGCCGAGCTGCTGGTGGACGAGCCGCTGGTCCCGCCCGTACAGGCGGCCAGCGCCAGGCCGCCGATGGCCACGCCGCCGAGTTTCAGGAAGGAGCGGCGTGATGGTTTCTCGAAAACTGAATCGGACATTGTTCTCCTATGAGTTGTGGCCCTCACGGTCGAGGGGTTGGGTGGTGTAAAGGATTGGTGACGCAGCGGAGTGCCCGCCACGCCGTGAACTCGGCGAGGTCGGCCGGCGCCACGCCGTCCGCGCCGGTGACGCGGAAGGTGTGGATCTCGCCGGGGAACAGGTCGACGAGGCACGTGTCGGCCCAGGCGTCCTCGGCGACCCGGTCGGGGAAGAGGCAGAGGGTCCGCAGGAAGGTCTCGGCCTCGACGGTCACGGCCACGCCTTCCGGCGTCACGGCCACCGTAGCCGCGTAGCCGGGGGCGCCGAAGTCCTGGGCGACGTCGGGGGCGAGCAGCTTGACGTAGCGTTCGGCCCCGTCCACGGTCACGGCCCACGCCAGGCCGGGGCCGTCGGCGCCGGGGTCGAGGGCGAGGTCGGCGCGGTCCCGGACCGGCACGGCCAGGTCGAGCGGCTGGGACCAGACGACCTCTCCCGTCAGGCGGCGCAGCTCGACGCTTCCCCACACCGGCCAGGGCTCGCGGCCGTCGTTGACGAGGGCCAGCCGCCAGGCCCCGCCCTCGCGCTGGAGCGTCACGGTCCGGTCCTCATAGGCCGACCGCAGGGCGTACCACAGGGGCTTGCGCCGGGCCACCGGTTGGCCCGCCGCGTTGGTCCCCAGGTCGAGGGCGGCCCACGACGTGACGGGCCAACAGTCGTTGATCTGCCAGACGACCGACCCGCGGCAGCGGCCGCGCAGCGAGCGCCAACGTTCGATGCCGTAACGGACCGCCTCGGCCTGCTGGACCTGCATGGCGAAAAGCCAGTCGTCGAAATCGGCCGCGGTCTCGCCGGGAGTGGGTAAATGATCTCTAATACACTGGTTAAGTTTCGCATTGCCCCCGGCCGCCTTCTGGTGGAGCAGCATGGCGTCCGAGGTCGCCGACCGGTCCTCCGGGGCCAGCGTCCGGGCCCAGGTGGCGTAGGTCGCGGGCCCCTGGTAGCCGAACTCGGCCACGAACCGGGGCGAGTACTCGCCGTAGGCGAGGTAGTCACGCTCGTTCCAGACGTCCCAGATGTGGACGCAGCCGAAGTTGGGATCGTTCGGGTGGAGGTCCGGCCGCCCCGACGACGGGCTGCCAGGCCAGTACGGGCGAGACGGGTCGAGTTCGGCCACGACGCGGGGGAACAGGTCGTAGTAGTAGCCGGCGCCCCACGTTTGGTCGGCCGCGTCGCCCTCGGTCATGAAGGCCCAGTCGGCCCGGCCCCAGATGTTCTCGTTGCAGCCGTTCCAGACGATCAGCGAAGGGTGGGCCGACAGCCGGACCACGTTGTCGCGGGCCTCCGCCTCGAACTCCGACCAGAACGGCTCCTCCTCGGGGTACGCGGCGCAGGCCAGGGCGAAGTCCTGCCAGACCATCATCCCCAGCTCGTCGCAGGCGTCGTAGAAGGCGTCCTGCTCGTAGAGGCCGCCGCCCCAGACGCGCAGGAGGTCGATGTTGGCGTCCTTGGCCTGTTGGATCCGCTCGCGGTAGCGCTCCGGCGTGACGCGGGATGGGAAGCAGTCGTCCGGGATCCAGTTGGCGCCGCGGGCGAAGACGTCGGTGCCGTTGACGCGGAAGCCGAAGGTCGCGCCCTGGCCGTCCGGGTCGGGCGCCGTGTCGAGCTCGACCGTCCGGAAACCCGTCCGCCGCGTCACGCGGTCGAGGACGGCGACGTCGTTGTGCAGCGTGACCTCGACGTCGTACAAGGGCTGGCCGCCCAGGGAGTGGGGCCACCACGGCTCGACGCCCGAGACCGGGAGGACCACCTCGGTCCACTCCTGCTGGGCGTCGCCGCCCAGCTCGGCGCGGACACCGTGGCCGCTGACGCGGACGGTCAGCGCGGCGAAGCGGAGCTCGCCGGTCAACTGGGCGCAGACGCGGAGCCGGCCGCGGCCGTCGGCGTCGAGGGTGGCGAGGACGGAGAGGTCGAGGATGCGGGCCGCGCGCCAACTGACCAGCCCGATGGCCTTGAAGACCCCGGCCGTGATCAGCGCGGGGCCCCAGTCCCAGCCGAAGTTGCAGGCCATCTTGCGGACGAGGTTGAAGGGATGCGCCTCTGTGTGCGGCCGGGCGCCGACCAGGGCCGCCATCTCGGCGGCGTACTCGAGGGCCGGGCGGAACCGGATGGCCAGCGTGTTGTCGCCCGCGGCCAGCGCGCCCGCCGTGTCGAACAGATTGCGCCGGTGCTGGTTGGCCGAGTGGCCCAAGAGAACGCCGTTGAGCGTGACCTCGGCGACCGTGTCGAGGCCGTCGCAGGCCAGGTCGACATGCCGCCGGGTGAGCTGGGGCGCGTCCGCCGCCAGCGCGAAGACCCGCCGGTACACCCAGGTTTGGCGGCCGACCCAGGCCTGGTCGCGCTCGTTCACGCCGATGTACGGGTCGGCCAGGAGGCCGGCGGCCATCAGGTCCGTGTGGACGACGCCGGGCACGGTGGCCGGGATACCGTCCAGGAGCCGGTCGCGGATGGCCGCGGGCACCATCTCCCATGCGTCGCCGGGTTCCGCCTGGACCGTCCAGGTGGGGCCCCCGAGGTCCAGCCACTCCCGCTCCACACGTCCTCCTTGACGCCGACTTGGGGCCCCCGTGAGAGCACCGCCCGATGAGAAAGTTTCGCGCTCCCCAGCGCGTCTGCGTTTACGCTAAAGCCCGGTGAGAATACGTGTCAAGCATCACATTCTCGCCCTCGGAATCTGTGTCCAAACCGTGACCATTGGCCGGGCGGAAACCGCCGCCGGGGGGTTGAAGTCGCCCCGCCGATGGGCCAGTATGACCACAGTTGTCCCCGATGGGGCGGACGTCGAAGGGCCGATCGTGCGGAGTTACCTCGCCATCCTCCGGCTGCCCGGCGCGCTCGCGTTCTGCGCCACGGGCTTTCTCATCCGCCTGGGCGGCTCGATGTCGACCATCGCCACGATCCTCATGGTCAGCTCGCTCTACGGCTCCTACGGCCTGGCCGGCGCGCTCGTGGCGGCCAGTTCCGCGTCGTGGGCGGTCGGGTCGGCGTTCCTGGCCCACCTGGCCGACCGGTTCGGCCAGCGCCGCGTCATGCTGCCCAGCGTCCTGGTCTCCTCTGGGCTGCTGCTCCTCCTCGTGGTCCTGGCGTGGCGCCACGTCCCGGCCTGGGTCCTGTTCATCCCCCAGATCCTCTGCGGCTTCACGAGCATCTCCATCCCGGCGGTCATCAAGGCCCGCTGGGCCTTCGTCACGCAGGGGCTGGATCAGTTCCAGTCGGCCCTGTCGCTCGAGTCGACGCTCGACGAGATCACGTACGTCGTCGGGCCGCTGCTGGCCACGGCCATCTCCCTCGGCGTCGCGCCGGTGGCGGCGCCGGCCGCGGTCGCGCTCACGAGCATGGCGGGCGCGCTGCTCCTCCACCTCCAGCGCCGGACCGAGCCGGAGCCCGGCTTCGGCCGCCAGGAGAGCGGCGAGAAGGCGTCCGGCTTCCTGCCGGCTATCCCGGGGACCGCCCTCGTCATCGCCTCCATCGCGGTCATCGCCATCGGCCTCGGCGGCGTCTCCGTGACGATGACGGCCGCGACGGAGGCCTGGGGCGTCCCGGGGACGGTCGGCATCGCGCTGGGCCTGATGTCGCTCGGCTCCGCCTGCGGCGGCTTCGCCTACGGGGCACGCCACTGGACCAGCCCGCTGGCCCGCCGCTACCTCGTCATCGCCCTCATCCTGGCCGCCGGGGTGTCGGCGTACCTCCTGGCCGGCGGGCCCGTCACCCTCTCGGCCTGCGCCTTCGTCGCCGGGGCGGCGATGGCCCCGACGATGATCAACGCCAACGCCCTCATGCGCGGCCTCGTCCCGGCCGCCCGCCTGACGGAGGGGCTGGCCTGGGTCGGGACGTCGGTCGGCCTCGGCTTCGCCGCCGGCGCGGCCCTGGCGGGCCAGCTGATCGACCGGTCCGGCTACCGGGCGGGCTTCTGGATGATCGTGACGGCCGTCTGGGTCGGCGCCCTGGTCGTCCTCGGCTCGGTCCGGGTCCTGTCCGCCCGCCTGGCGGCGCGCGCGGAGTCGGGGTAGCCGTGGCCCGCCGGCGTCTGTCGTTCGCGTGGCTCCGCCCGCCCAAGGGGGACCCGGGCGGCGTCATGTCGCTGCGCGACCACCTGCGCGAACTGCGTTACCGGGTCGTCCTGTCGGTCGTCGTCCTGATCGTGGCGGCGATCGTGGCCGCCATCTGGTACGACGAGCTCTACTCCATCCTGCTCCGCCCCTACCTCAAGGCCGTGGAGATGCTGGCCCAGTCCCACCCGTCGCTCGAACCGCAGACCGTCATCTCCGGCGTGACGGCCCCGTTCATGCTGTCGCTCAAGGTCAGCGTCATGGCGGGCACCATCGCCTCGTCGCCGTTCTGGCTGTACCAGGTCTGGGCGTTCATCGCGCCCGCGCTGTTCGCCAAGGAGAAGCGCTACGCGATCATCTTCATCGCCGTCTCGGTCCCCCTGTTCCTGGCGGGGGTCGTCCTCGGCTACTACATCCTGCCCAAGGGCATCTCGGTCTTGCTGGCGTTCACGCCGTCGACGGTCCCGATCGTCAACCTGCTCGACGTCCAGCAGTTCCTGACGCTCGTGCTGGGCCTGATGGCCGTGTTCGGGGTCGGCTTCCTGCTGCCGGTCATCATCGTCACGCTCAACTTCCTCGGCGTGGTCTCCGGCCGGCGGCTGGGCAAGATCCGGACCTACGTCATCTTCTGCATCTTCGTCTTCGGCGCGGTCGCCACCCCCTCGACCGACCCGTTCTCGATGCTCGCCCTGTCGCTGCCGATGGTGCTGCTGTATGTCATCGCGGAGGTCATCGCGCGGCTCCACGACCGGCGCCACCCCAAGGACGAGGGGTAGCGATGCCGTTCAACATCAACTTCTCCGAGATCGTCGTCCTGCTGGTTATCGCCGTCATCCTGTTCGGGCCGGACAAGCTACCGGGCCTGGCCCGCAAGACCGCCCGGCTCATCGCCTACCTCCGGCGGGTCGTCAACGAGACCCAGGCGTCGGTCAAGAAGGAGACGGGCATCGACCCGGCCGACCTCGACCCGCGCCACATCGTGACGCGGCTGATGGCGGACCCGGAGCTGAAGGAGGTCATCGACTCGGCGGTCGAGGCCCAGGTCGCCCTCAAGACCGCCGGGCTGAACCTGCAGACGGCGACGGCGGACATCCAGGCGACGGTCACGGGACAGGCGGGACAGGCGGGATCCGCCCCGACGCCGTCCGGAACTGGCCCTGCCTCTCCCCCGGCTTCCCCCCCAGCTCCGGCGCCGAACCCAGCCCGGGCCCGCGCCGGCGGGCCCCGCCCGCGCGACCGCCACGCCCGCCTGGCCACGCCGCGCCACCCCCGCGCCAGCGTGGCGCCGCGCCCGGGTCTGGGTGGCCGCCGGCGCCGGCGCAGCGCGTGACGGCGGCCCTTGCGCCCGCTGCCGGACGTGCTACGCTTCCCCTGATTGGAAGCGCTTCCAGTCCTTTGCCAGAGTCTTCCGCGAAAGGTCCCGGATATGACCACCACCCGCACTTTCCCCCCCGATTTCATCTGGGGCACCGCCACGGCCTCCTACCAGGTCGAGGGCGCCGGCCGCGAGGACGGCCGGACCCCTGACATCTGGGACACGTTCTGCGCCGTCCCCGGCAACATCGCCGACGGCTCGAACGGGTCCGTCGCCTGCGACCAGTACCACCGCTACCCCGGCGACATCGCGCTGATGCGCGAGCTGGGCGTGGGGGCGTACCGCTTCTCGGTGGCGTGGCCGCGCATCGTGCCTGCGGCCGGCGGCCCGGCCAACCCGCGTGGCCTGGCCTACTACGACCGCCTGGTCGACGCGCTCCTGGAAGCGGGGATCCGCCCCGTCGTGACCCTGTACCACTGGGACCTCCCGCAGTACCTCCAGGACAAGGGCGGCTGGCCCCAGCGCGACACGGCCTTCCGGTTCGCCGACTACGCCGGGATCGTGGCCGGGGCGCTGGGCGACCGCGTGGACACGTGGACGACGCTGAACGAGCCGTGGTGCGTGGCGTACCTGGGCTATGGCTGCGGCGCCCACGCGCCCGGCCACAAGTCGCATCCCGAGGCCCTGGCCGCCGTCCACCACCTCAACCTCGCCCACGGCCTCGGCGTCCAGGCCATCCGCGCGGCCGCCGGCGAGAAGGCCAAGACCTCGATCACCCTCAACCTCTCGATGACCTACCCGGCGACGGACCAGGCGGAGGACGTGGCGGCGGCCGAGCAGGTCTGGCGGATCGCCAACGGCGTCTGGCTGGAGCCGGAGCTCGAGGGCCACTACCCGGAGCAGGTGTTCGCCGACACCGCCCACGTCTCCGACTGGTCCTTCATCCGCGACGGCGACCCGGCCGACATCTGCCAGCCGCTCTCCAACCTGGGCATCAACTACTACTCGCCGAACTGGGTCCGGCGCATTCCGGGCGCCGTCACGCCGACCGCGGCCGAGGCGGGGGCCAACGGCTGGGTGGGGCCCCACCCCGGGACGGAGACGATCGAATCCCTGCCGCCCGACGGCGAGCTGACCGCGATGGGCTGGTCGCAGCATCCCGAGGGCCTGCGCGACCTGCTCGTCCGCGTGGCCGAGGCGTATCCGGGGCTCGACCTCGTCGTGACGGAGAACGGCTCGGCCTGGGACGACACGGTCGCTCCCGACGGCCTGGTCCACGACCCCCAGCGCGTGGCCTACCTGGCCGCCCACATCGAGGCCATCGGCCAGGCGCTCGACGCGGGCGTGCCGCTCAAGGGCTACTTCGCCTGGTCGCTGCTGGACAACTTCGAGTGGGCCTGCGGCTACACCAAGCGCTTCGGCCTGTTCTACACGGACTACGCGACGCAGAACCGCATCTGGAAGGACACGGCGCGCTGGTACCAGCAGTTGGTGACGACCAACGCCGTGCCCGCGTAAGGTCCCATGCCCACTCCCCTCGCCTCCCGCCCGGCGTTCTGGTCCGTCGTCGTCCTGTTCTTCTACAACGGCTTCGGCATGGGCGCGTACGCGGGCGGCCTGGCCACGACGAAGGCCCGGGTCGGCGCGACGGACTGGCGGATGTCGCTCGTGTTCATCGTCACGGGCGTGGCGGCGATCACGGCGATGCAGGTCTGCGGGCGGCTGGCCGACCGGTACGGGGCGCGGCGGGTGGCGCTGGCGGCGATCGTGCCGGCCATCCTGGCGGAGCTGGCGCTGGCGGGCGCGTCGACCTACCCGGCGCTGCTGGCCGCGGTCGTCGTCTGCGGCCTGGGCAACGGCTCCCTCGACGTCACGATGAACGTCCTCGCCGTCGGCGTCGAGAAGGCGGGCGGGCGGCCGGTCATGAGCTTCTTCCACGGGACGTGGTCGGTCGGCTCGATGGCGGGGGCGGCGGCCGTCGCGGCCGTCGGCCGCCTGTCGGGCTGGAGCCCGACGCGCACGCTCGTGACGGTGTTCCTCGGCATCGCCGTGGTCGGCGTCGCCGTCTGGTTCGTGGCCCGCCGGATCACGCCGGAGACCGAGCCCGTCCACCACGTCACGGCGTCCGGCGAGAAGGCCCCCATCCCTCCCCTGGCCTACCTGTTCGGCCTCATGGCCGTCGCCGCCGGGATCGGCGAGGGCGTCGGCTCGGACTGGTCGGCCATCCACGCGGAGACCGTGGCCGGGGTCAGCCCGACGACGGCGGCGCTGGCGTACACGGCGATGGCGTCCGCCATGCTCGCCGTCCGGCTCGTCGGCGACCTCATCGTGACGCGGATCGGCCGGCGCGCCACGGTCTTCTGGGGCGCGTTCGCGGCCATGGCCGGCTACCTCGTGGCCGCGCTGGCCACGCCGTTCCCCCTTCTGCTCGTCGGCTGGGCGCTGGTCGGGCTGGGCTGCGGCAATGTGTTCCCTCAGGTCTACGGGGCGGCCGGCCACGCCGCGGGCGGCCGCGGGCTGGCGGTCGTCGTGACGTTCGGCTACGCCACGTTCCTCATCAGCCCCGCGCTCATGGGCACGGTCATCACGGCGATCGGCATCCGCCCGACGATGTTCGTCCCGGCGGCGCTGCTCGTCGGCCTGGTCCTCCTCAGCCGCATCCTGCCCGGCCGCGAGGAGGAACTGTCCCTGGGCAAAGCGGTCTAGTCACGGTCGCGCGGGGGTGGCAAGATGGGCGCCACCACTCCGTCCCCCTGAGGAGACCAGCATGAGGATTTCCGCCCGCAACCAGATCAAGGGTGTCATCTCCAAGATCACGCCCGGCGCCGTCAACACCATCGTCGCCATCAAGGCCGGCGACATCGTCATCCAGGCCACGATCACGAACCAGGCCGTAGCCGACCTGGCCCTGAAAGAAGGCGACTCGGCCTACGCCATCATCAAGGCCAGCCACGTCATGGTCGGCATCGACGACT
>JAISTC010000232.1 GCA_031272805.1 Propionibacteriaceae bacterium | reverse complement strand
GGCTTGACCTGCGCCAACCGGTCGACGAACAGGCGGTAGCCCTTGTCGGTCGGGATGCGGCCGGCGGACGTGTGCGGCTGGGTGATGTAGCCCTCCTCCTCGAGGGCGGCCATGTCGTTGCGGACCGTGGCGGGCGAGACGTCCAGCTTGTGGCGCTCCACCAGCGCCCGCGACCCGACCGGCTCCCGGCTCCGGACATAGTCCGACACGATCGCCCGCAACACGGCGAGCTTCCGGTCGTCCAACATGCCCAACTCCTAGCACTCGGGATAGTTGAGTGCCAGTGTAGTCCCTCCCCCCAGTCATTCCCGTCCTCTGCCATCCCGCACCCCGGACAGCCCGAACCCCAGTCATCCCGAACGCCTGTCATCCTGGCCCCCTGGCCATCCCCGATCCTTGTCATCCCCGATCCTTGACATCCCGGCGAAAGCCGGGATCTTCTGGCCCGTGCTTGTCTTGCCGCCAGGAAAGATCCCGGCTTTCGCCGGGATGACAAGGGTGTGTGATGGCACGGGGTGTGGCATGACAAGGGGGTCGGCATGACAAGGGGGTCGGCATGACAAGGGGGGCCGGGATGACAGAGGAACGTAGACGACTCGCCGTCAGGAAAGATCCCGGCTTTCGCCGGGATGACAAGGATCGGGGATGGCACGTCCAAGGGGATGGCAAGATACCCCCGTGGAGTTCACAGGCATCCGGGGCCAGGTCTGGCGCGCGGTTGTTCAGCCGGAGTCCGTCACGGTCGGGCTGGTCGCAGGCGACACAGCCGCCCTGCTCGTGGACACGGGCACGTCCCCCGCCCAGGGCGCGGAGTTGCGCGCGGCCGCGGCGCGCGTGACGGATCGGCCGCTGCGCCACGTCGTCGTCACCCACCACCACTGGGACCACGCCGACGGCCTGCCAGCATTCAACGACAGCGAGACGATCGCCCACGAGAGCTCCGGCCTCCCCGTCACGACCGCCCTCAGTTCGATCGCCGTGCGCGACCTGGGCGGGCTGACGGTCGAGATCGCCCACTTCGGCCCCGCCCACACGCAGGGCGACCTGATCGTGGCCGTGCCGGCGGCCGGCGTCATCTTCGCCGGCGACCTGGTCGAGACGTCCGGCCCGCCGCAGTTCGACGAGACGTCCGACCTGGACGGCTGGGTCAAGTCGCTGGACTCGCTGTACGCGCTGCTCAAACCCACCACGCTCGTGGTCCCTGGCCACGGGGACGTGGCGGACGCGTGGGACGTGGGCCACCAGCGGGCGGGCCTGGCGGCAATTTGGGGCCAGGCGGAGTGGGCGTTCTACCAGGGCATTGCCGAACGTGACGTGTACACGCACGACAACCTGCAGTGGCCCTGGGACGAGACCACGGCAACAACGGCAATAGCGCTGGCGTACCAGGAGCTGGAGCGGCGGCCGAAACCCAAGACGCAACTCCCCCTGCTCTGACCGCCCGTCAGCCCGCCCCCTTGTCACCCCGCTCCCCCGTCATCCTGCGCGTAGGCGGCGCGGGCCGAGGAACGAGGCCCCCCGCCGCCGGAGTCGCAGGATCTACCCGCCACGGAGTTGACTCGGTGGCGGGTAGATCCTGCGACTCCGGCGCTGGCGCGCCTCCGCGCAGGATGACGTTCCTCCGCGCAGGATGACGTCCTTCTGCCGACCGCGGTCTCAGGTGCCCCCGCCCGGGCTCGTGCCTCGCCAAGGCGGGGGCGCCTGACACCTCGGCCTGGGTGACACCTCGGCCTGGGCCTGTACGCTCGTCTCTATGTCGGATCGGCCGTTCATTGCCGCTCGCTTGGAGGCGATGTTCGACCGGCGTGTCGAGGGGCTGTTCCGGCGCCTGGGCTGGCGGGACGCGGTCATCGGCTACACGGGCTACGGCACGACCAGGCATCTGCGCATCCTGGCCCGCGTCGTGCTGACGCCGGGCTGGCGCGCCACGCCCCGGCCCCGGCGTGACGAGGCGTGGCGCGAGCGCCGCGGCTGGCGCAACTTCTGGTCGGTGTCCTGCGTCCACCGCCTCGCCCGCGTCCGCGTCGGCGCCATCGAGGTCCACGCCGTGACGGACCGGTCGGGCTACCTCGACGTCGCCATCGCCGACCACGGCCTGGAGCCCGGCTGGCACCACGTCCTGATCGACACGGAGGACGGCCGCGAGACCGAGGCCCGCGTCCTCGTGGTCCCCGACGACGCGCCGGTCGGCCTGATCTCCGACATCGACGACACGATCATCGCCTCCTACCTGCCCCGGGCGTTGACGGCGGCGTGGAACTACCTGTTCGTGACCGAGTCGGCCCGCCAGCCCGTCCCCGGCATGGCCCGCTGCTACCGCGAGATCCTGCGCCGCTTCCCCGGGGCGCCGGTGTTCTACGTGTCGACGGGGGCTTGGAATACGCTGCCGTTCCTCGACCGCTTCACGCTCCACCACGGCTTCCCGCCCGGCCCCATGCTCCTGTCGGACTGGGGCCCGACCAACACGGGCTGGTTCCGCTCCGGCCCCGCCCACAAGGCCCGCGCCCTCCGCTCCCTGGCGCGCGACTTCCCGAACGTGACGTGGCTACTGGTCGGCGACGACGGCCAACACGACCCCGCCCTGTACGCCCAGTTCGCCGCCGACTTCCCCGGCCGCGTCCTGGCCATCGCCATCCGCGAGCTCGGCCCCGTCGAACAGGTCTTAGCCCACGGCACCCCGCGCGAACGCGCCGACACGGCCAGGCCCGTCACGCGGGCGGCGACCCGCCCGGCAGCTCCGGACGAGCGTGACGCGGCCAGCGTGACGGCCGCCCCGAACGTGACGGAGGTGGCGGCGGTGCCCGAAGTGCGGGCGCCGGACGGCGACGAACTGTGGGCGCGGCTGGCGCCGATCATCGGCCCCGCGAGGTAATCTCCCGCTGAACCAAGAAACCAGGGCCCCGGGGCCAAACCGGCCTGTGACGGGGTCGGGCACCGTGGCTACGGAGCGAGGAACGAGCGACTCCACGGCGTCCGACACCGGCAGCGGAACGGGGTCGGGCACCGTGGCTACGGAGCGAGGAACGAGCGACAGCCACGGGGCCTGACACCGGCAGCGGAACGGGGTCGGGCACCGTGGCTACGGAGCGAGTAACGAGCGACTCCACGGGGCCCGACACCGAAGACAAACCGTCCGAGAGACAGAGACAAGGAGCAACAGCCACATGGCCTCCAAGCAGCCCACGCTGGACGAAGACTTCGACGAGAAGATCATCGACATCGAGGTGTCCCAGGAGATCGAGGCGAGCTACCTGGAGTACGCGTACTCGGTCATCTACGCGCGCGCGCTGCCGGACGCGCGGGACGGCCTGAAGCCCGTACAGCGCCGGATCCTCTACTCGATGAACGAGATGGGGATCCGCCCCAACACGCCCCACGTCAAGTGCGCGCGCGTCGTCGGCAACGTCATGGGCGTCCTCCACCCCCACGGCGACACGGCCATCTACGACGCCCTGGTCCGCCTGGCGCAGCCGTGGAGCCTGCGGCTGCCGCTGGTGGACGGCCACGGCAACTTCGGTTCGCTCGACGCCAGCGCGGCGGCGATGCGGTACACGGAGTGCCGAATGGGCCCGGCGGCCGTGGCGATGACAGCCGACATCGACTCCGAGGTCGTCGACTTCAAGCCGAACTACGACGGCAAGGAGCTGGAGCCCGTCGTGCTGCCGGCGGCGTTCCCGAACCTGCTGGTCAACGGCGCGTCGGGCATCGCGGTCGGCATGGCGACGAACATGGCGCCGCACAACCTGGTCGAGGTCGTGGCGGGCCTGAAGCACCTGCTGGAGAACCCCGACGCCACGCTCGACGAGATCATGCGCTTCGTGCCCGGCCCGGACCTCCCGACGGGCGGCAAGATCATCGGCCTCGACGGTATCCGCGACGCCTACACCACGGGCCGCGGCCAGTTCCGCATCCGCGCCTCGGCCCGGATCGAACAGGTGTCGCCGCGCCGCAAGGGCATCGTCGTGACGGAGCTGCCCTATCAGGTCGGCCCCGAGAAGATCATCGAGCAGGTCAAGCAGCTCTCCGAGAAGAAGGCGGTCCAGGGCGTCGCCGAGGTCAAAGACCTGACCGACCTGGCCAATGGGACGCGGCTGGTCATCGAGGTCAAGAACGGCGTCAACCCCGAGGCCCTGCTCGAGCTCCTCTACCAGAAGACCAAGCTGGAGGACTCGTTCTCAATCAACAACGTGGCTCTGGTCGACGGCCAGCCGCAGACGCTCGGGCTACTGCCCTTGATGCGGGTGTACCTGGAGCACCGCCGGACCGTCACGCTGCGGCGCACCGATTTCCAGCTCCGCAAGGCCAACGACCGCCTCCACCTGGTCGAGGGCCTCCTCATCGCCATCCTCGACATCGACGACGTCATCGCCATCATCCGGACGTCCGACGACGCCGCCCAGGCGCGCGAGCGGTTGAAGGAGGCGTTCGACCTCGACGACATCCAGGCGACGTACATCCTCGACATGCAGTTGCGCCGCCTGACCAAGCTCTCGCACATCGAGCTCGAGGCCGAACGTGACGAGCTCTCCCAGACGATCGCGGAGCTGCGCCAGATCATCGAGTCGCCGGACAAGCTCCGTCACGTCGTGGCGGCCGACCTCGACGAGGTCGTCCGGCTGTTCGGCAGCCCGCGGCGGACGGTGCTGTTGTCCGGGGCGGGCGTGGTCACGGCGAAGCAGGCCGCCGCGGCGGCCGCGGCCGCGCCGATCGAGATCCCCGACGGCCCGGCGGTCGTGGCGCTGTCGTCGGCCGGGCTGGTCGCGCGGATCGACGGGACGGACCTGCCGGGGTCCTCCGGACCCCGGTCGACGCACGACGTCATCGTGTCGTCGGTCCGGACCACGACGCGGGGCGAGCTGGGCGCGCTGACCAACCTCGGCCGCGTCATCCGGCTCCAGGCGATTGAGCTGCCGTCGATCCCGCCGACCGCGGACGCCGCCTCGCTGTCGGGCGGGGCGCCGCTGGCGGAGCTGGTCGCATTGGCGCCGAAGGAGCGCGTCCTGGCCCTGACGACGCTGAACGACGCGACGTTCGGCTGGGCGTTCGGGACCCGGCGCGGCGTCGTCAAGCGGACCAACCCCGAGCTGCTGACAAAGGACGCCTGGGACCTCATCCGGCTGGACGACGGCGACGAGGTCGTCGGCGCGGTCGAGTTGACGTCGGACGGCGTGGACCTCGTGTTCGTCACGTCGGACGCCCAGTTGCTGCACTTCCCCGCGGCCAAGGTGCGGCCGCAGGGCCGGTCCGGCGGCGGCATGGCAGGCATCAGCCTGGCCGCCGGTGCCACCGTGGTCTTCTTCGGCGCCGTGGCGCCGGAGGCGAGCGAGGTCGTGACCGTGGCGGGTTCGTCCGAGGCGCTGCCGGGGACGGAGTCCGGGACGGTCAAGGTAACGCCGTGCGACCTGTACCCGGCGAAGGGCCGCGCGACGGGCGGCGTGCGCTGCCAGCGCTTCCTGAAGGGCGAGGACACGCTGCTCCTGGCCTGGGTCGGCCCGGCGCCCGCGGTCGCCGCCGCCGCCAGCGGCGCCCCGATCACCCTGCCGACCCCCGACAGCCGCCGCGACATGAGCGGCACCCCGGCCCCGCAACCCATCGCCGCAGTCGGCACCCGCCAACTCCGACCGTGACATTGGGGCCACGGGGTCAGGCCCGCTGGCTGTCGCTCGTGCCTCGCTCCGTAGCCAGCGTGCCCGACCCCGTGGCCAGCGTGGCCGCCGCTACGCTTGGCCCTATGTCACAGCCTCCCGTTCCGTCTGCTCCGCCTTCGTACCCCGCACTCACGCTGCGCGGGCTGACGAAGGCGTTCGGCCAGAAGATCGCGGTCAACCAGCTCAGCCTGGCTGTGCCGCGCGGCTCGCTCTACGGCTTCGTCGGCCCCAATGGCGCGGGCAAGACCACGACCCTGTCGATGGCCACCGGCCTGCTCCGCCCCGACGCCGGCCAGGTCTGGGTCGGCGACATCGACCTGTGGGCCAACCCGGCCGCCGCCAAGGCCAAGCTCGGCGTCCTGCCCGACGGCCTGCGCCTGTTCGACCGCCTGTCCGGTCAGGAGCTCCTGACCTACACGGGCCTGCTGCGCAACCTCGACCGCGCGGTCATCAAGGAGCGCTCCGCCCAGCTCCTGCGCGCGCTCGGCCTCGACCAGGACGCCAAGAAGGCCGTGGCGGACTACTCGGCCGGCATGACGAAGAAGATCTCGCTGGCCGCCGCGCTCCTCCACGCCCCGGACCTCCTGGTCCTCGACGAGCCGTTCGAGGCCATCGACCCCGTCTCCGCCAAGCACATCGAGGACATCCTCCGCAACTTCGTCACGGGCGGCGGCACGGTCATCCTGTCGAGCCACGTCATGGACACGGTCCAGCGGGTCTGCGACCACGTCGCCATTATCGCGGACGGCTGGCTCCGCGCCGCCGGGCCCGTCGCGGCTGTCGCCGCCGGCGAGGACCTGACGACCCGGTTCTTCCAGTTGGTCGGCGCGACCGGCCCAGCCGAGGAGTTGACATGGTTGCGACCCTCCTCCAACTGAAGGTCAAGCTGACGCAGTCGTTCCTCAAGCGCTCGACGCTGCGCCTCGTACTCTGGATCCTCGGCGTGCTGTACGCCGGGCTGATGGCGCTCATCGCCGTCGTCGCGCTGGCCGCAGCCCGCGGCGCCGTCGCCGCCCACCCGGACAACGCCCGCGTCGTCACGGTGCTCGTCGGCTCCCTGCTCGTCATCGCCTGGACCCTCGTCCCGACCCTGTTCTTCGGCGCCGACCAGACCCTCGACCCGGCGCGCTTCGTCCTGTTCCCCGTGACCGGGCGGACGCTCGTCGTCGGCCTGACGCTGGCGGGCCTGGTCGGTGTGCCGGGCGGCCTGACCGTCGTCATCGCCGTCGGCGGCTCGCTGGCCGCCTATTCCGCCGCCGTCGGGCCGGCGCTCCTGGCGGCGGCCGGCGCGGCGGCCGGGGCGGTGCTGTGCCAGTTGTGCTGCCGCCTGCCCGTGACGGCGCTGTCGACCAAGCTGACGTCCCGGCGCGGGCGTGACGTCATGAGCCTCCTCGCCGTCGTCCTGTTCGTCGTCGGCTACTCGCTCTACATCCTCTTCGGCACCGGCGCGTCCGAGGTCTCCGGCTCGGCGTTCGAGCGGCTGGCGGCGCGGGCGGCCGGAGTGGCCGAGGTCCTCGAGTGGACGCCGTTCGGCGTCGCCTGGACGTGGGGGCCGGACGCGGCGGCCGGCGCGTGGGGCCTCTTGGCTGGTCACGTCGTGGTCACGCTGGCGTACGTGGCGCTCGGCCTCTGGGCGTTCGCGCGGCTCCTCGACCGCGCGCTCGAGGCGCCGCTGACCACGACGGGCCCGGCGGCCGTGACCGCCGACGACGCCGTGGCCCGCTGGTCGTCACGCCTGCCGCGGCTCAGCCGGCCGACGGCGGCCGTGGCGGCGCGGAGCTGGCTGTACTACCGGCGTGACCCCCGGTACACCGCCATGCTGCCGCTGATGCTGATGTTCCCCGTCGTCTTCACCATCATCGGGCTCTCCGGCGCCATGCCGCCCGACGACGCCGGGATCGACTTCGGGCGGATTGTGGTCATGGGCGGCTGCGCCATGCTGCCGTTCATGGCCGGGGTCTCGCTCAGCAACGACATCGGCTCGGACTCGACGGCCTGGTGGGTCCACCTGGCGGCCGCCGTCCGCGGCCGCGCCGACCGGCTGGGGCGGATGCTGGCGCAGGCGGGTTGGTGCGGGCCGCTAATCATCGTGGCGGGGATCGTCATCCCGACCTTGGTCGGCGCGGCGGACCGGGCCCCGGCGGCCGTCGGGACGATGCTCGGCATCTACGGGGCCAGCCTGGGCGTGGCGTCGGTCTTCTCCGGCCTCATCGTCTACCCCATCGCGCTCCCCGGCGAGTCCGCCATGTCGATGAAGACGGGCGACTTCGGCATCCAGATGCTGTCGCAGTTCGGGACGATGCTGGGGGTGTGCGTCGTGGGCGCGCCGATCACGGTCGCCGGATTGCTGTTGCCGGTGTCGCTGGGCTGGCTGGTCATCGTGCTGGGCCTGGTCTGGGGAGCGGCCATGGCAACCATCGGAGTAGTGGCCGGCGGCAAGATCGTCGACCAACGCGGTTCCGCCATCCTGGCCACCCTGCGCAAGAACGACACCAGATTGCGCGCCTAACCGTCAGGCCGACCGCTCAGGCGTCGATCTTGTCCTGGTCTAGCGCGTAGGCGCCTTCCACTATGAACTCGCGGCGGGGGCCGACGTCGTTGCCCATCAGCTTTTCGAACGCGGCGGCCGCGATGGCCGCGTCCTCGATCCGGAGGCGGCGCAGCGTCCGGTGGCGCGGGCTCATCGTCGTGTCGGCCAACTGGTCCGCGTCCATCTCGCCCAGGCCCTTGTAGCGCTGGGGTTCCTTGAAGCGGATGCCCTTCTTCGTCAGTTCGGCGGCCTTGCGCTGGTACTCCGGGTCGGAGTACGTATAGATGAACTTGTCTTGCCCCTTCTTGGGGTTGATGATCTCGAAACGGTGGAGCGGCGGGACGGCCGTGTAGACGCGCCCCGACTCCAGCATCGGCCGCATGTACTTGAAGAACAACGTCGCCAGCAGGCAGCGGATGTGGGCGCCGTCGGAGTCGGCGTCCGCCATGAAGATGATCTTGCCGTAGCGCGCCGCCTCGAGGTCGAACGTCCGGCCGGAGCCCGCCCCGACCACCTGGATGATGGCCGCGCACTCGACGTTCTTGAGCATGTCCGTGACCGACGCCTTCTGGACGTTGAGGATCTTGCCCCGGATCGGCAGGAGCGCCTGGAACTCCGAGTTGCGCGCCAGCTTGGCCGTCCCCAGTGCCGAGTCGCCCTCCACGATGAACAGCTCCGTCCGGTCCGAGTCGTTCGAGCGGCAGTCCGACAGCTTGGGCGGCAGCGACGACGACGCCAGCGCCTTCTTGGCCCGCTGGGCGTCCCGCGCGGTCCGCGCCGCCACGCGCGTCCGGGCCGCCTGGACGACCTTCTCCATGACCGCCCGGGCCATCGGCCGCGTGGCCGCCTTCTGGCTCGTCAGGTACGCGCCCAGCTCCGCTTCGACGACCGCCGCGACGATCTTCGTGACCGCCGGCGTACCGAGCGTCTCCTTCGTCTGGCCCTCGACCTGCGGCTCGGCCAGCCGGACCGTGACGACGGCCGTCAGGCCCTCCAGGATGTCCTCCTTGGCGATCTCGTCGGACGCCTTCTTGATGTTCGTCCCTTCCAGGCCGGTGGCGAACGCCTTGGCCAGGCCCCGCTCGAAGCCGGCGACGTGGGTCCCGCCCTGGGGCGTGGCGATGATGTTGACGAAGCTCAGGACGGTCGTATCGAAGCCCGTCCCCCAGCGCAGCGCGATGTCGACGTCGAGGTCACGCTCGACTTCCGTCGGCGTCATCTGGTTGAACTCGTCGAGCATGGGCACGATCTCGCTGAACTGGTCGTGACCCTGCAAACGCACGATGTCCGTGACCGGCGGGTCGGCCGCCAGGAAGTCGCAGAACTCGGCGATGCCGCCGTCGTAGCGGAAGGTCTCGGCCTCGCCCTCGGGCGTCCGCGCGTCCGTCACGGCGAGCGTCAGGCCGGGCACGAGGAACGCGGTCTGGCGGGCGCGCTTGACCAGGCGGTCCCAGTTGAGCGCCGCGCCGGGCAGGAAGATCTGGCGGTCCGGCCAGTAGCGGACGCGCGTCCCGGTCTTGCCCTTGGCGACCTTGGCCACCTTGCGGAGGCCCGACTGGGGAGTGAACGGCGCGGTTGGGCCGTCGCCGTCGAACACTCCCGGCACGCCCCGGCGGAAGCTCATCGCCCACGTCGCCCCCTCGCGGTCGACCTCGACGTCGAGGCGCGACGCCAGCGCGTTGACGACGGACGCGCCGACGCCGTGGAGGCCGCCGGCCGCGTTGTAGTTGCCGGAACCGAACTTGCCGCCCGCGTGGAGTTTCGTGAAGACGACTTCCACGCCCGAGAGCCCGGTCTTGGGCTCCTTGTCGACGGGGATGCCGCGGGCGAAGTCGTGGACCTGGATGGAGCCGTCGGAGTTGAGGGTCACGTCGATGCGGGTCCCGAAGCCGGACAGGGCCTCGTCGACGGAGTTGTCGATGATCTCCCAGAGGCAGTGCATGAGGCCCTTGGTGTCCGTCGACCCGATGTACATGGCGGGCCGCTTGCGCACGGCCTCCAGCCCTTCGAGGACGAGCAGGTGGCGCGCGTCATACGCGCCGGGGCGAATAGGCACAGTCGGTTCCGTGGTCACCAGGTCAGATTACCCGGCGCCGCCGACGGGACCGCGTGACACGGCGGCGCCTCCCGTCCGGTTGCCATCCCCCCTCCTTTGTCATCCCGGCGAAAGCCGGGATCTTTGACCAGAGGAGGTCGACCGACGCAGCAAAGATCCCGGCTTCCGCCGGGATGACAATGTGTCACGTTCGCTGGTAGACCAGGTGGTCGCCGCCGGCGTCGACCGTGGCGACCAGCTCGTAGGTGCCGTCCAGGGCCGCCCACAGCTCCGCGTTGACGTCCGGGATGTGGTTGAGGAGCCGGGGGACGGCCACGACGACGAAGTCCGCCCGCCGCTCCTCGATGGCCGCGAGCTGCGACGCCCACGGGTACGGGTAGGGCGTCGTGTCGTAGAGGTAGGGCGTGTAGAAGAAGCGGTTGATGGGGACCTGGCCGGCGCGCGTGTAGAGGCCGTAGTCGAGGCCGAAGACGTTGAGAAACGTGTAGTCGCCGTCGGGGTCGGCCGCGTCCATGACGGCCAAGATGCGGTCGGTCTTGATCGGCTCGTCGGCGCCGAGGAACAGCGGCGACTGGAGCTTGCCGTTGTGGAGGACGGCGAGCCCGCCGACGGCCAGGACGCCGACACAGCAGAGCCCCGCGCACAACCGGCCCACCCCGGCCCAGCGCCGCCGCAGCCGCTCGGCCACCCACTCCCCCGCCATGACGAGCGCCGTCGCCCCGAACAGGCCGAACCAGAACAGGTGCATCTTGAGGAACTCGCCGACGCGCATCGACGCCAGCGCGAACCACACCGCCCACGCCAGCGTCACGGCCACCCCGGCCGCGCGCGGCACGACCGCCGGGCGGACGAACAGGAGGGCGAAGCCGAGGACGCACAGGACCGACCAGACGGGATGGCCGACCAGGAACGCCCACGTCGTCCAGGCCACGAGCCCGATCTCCGCCCCCAGCGAGTAGGCGCCGTCGGCGGCATAGATGCGGTTGAAGCGGATGTAGACGTCGTAGAACGCCCCGAGGCTGCCCGTGGCCAGGGCGTACACGCCGTACAGCGCGGGCAGCGGCAGGGCCCCGGCGACCAACCCGAGCAAGCCCCGGGCGAATCCCGCCCAATCCCGTTTGGCTAGGACATATACCCCCAGGACGAGAAGCAGGACGGCGAACCCGGCCACGAGGTTGAACTTGATCAGCCCGACGGCGGCCGTGGCGAACCCCAGGGCGGCCAGGGGCCAGAACAGGGAACGTGACCGCCGGCCGGCCGGCGCCCGACCGGGCGCACCGGGCGCACCGCGTGACGGCGGATCCTCCGACTGGTCCTCCAAGCCCGCCACGCGCCGCAGCGCCACGAGCGCGCCGAACACTCCCAACGTGACGAAGGGCAGGCAGAACTCCTCGGTCGTGCCGCCGCCGAAGCCGTAGATGCCGCTGGACAGCATGAAGTAGGTGAACGCCACGGCGGCGAGGAAGGCGCCGACGGCCGTGCGCGTGAACCAGGCGGCCACGCGCCAGCCCAGCCAGACCGACGCGGCCAGCGCCACGACCTGGACGGCGTAGACGCCCGTCCAGCCGCCCGGGTCGAGCGCGTAGCCGGCCAGGTAGAGGAGGTAGAGCAACGGGCCTTTGTGGTCCCAGAGATCGCGGTAGGGGACGTCGCCGTGCGCCCAGCCCATGGCCATCGTGTAGTAGGCGTTGGCGTCCGTGCCCTCGTTGAACTCGAACAGGGGCGAGGACGTCGTGGCGAACGCCAGCACGGCGGCGGCGAACACGAGCGCCGCGGCCGCCGCCCACGCCTGGGTTGTCCGGCTCGGGTCGTCACGGGGCACCGGGTTATGATACTGGCGCGGCGCCGCCGCGGGGCCGGGCAAGGGGAATGATCGTGTCGGCTGCCTGGCTGAACCGGGAGCTGGTCCGCAACGTCGCCCTCTACGGCGTCATCGGCGCGTTCTCGGCGGGCCTCGACACGGGCCTGTTCTACGTCCTCCACGTCCGCTTCGGCTGGGTCGACCTCGTCGCCAACCTCCTGACGGTCATGGTCGGCATCACGGTCAGCTTTACGCTCAACCGCCGTTTCAACTTCAAGGTCTTCGACCGGACGGCCCGCCGCTACGCCACCTTCTTCGGCGTCGGCCTGATCGGGCTGGGCCTGTCGGAAGTCATCCTGGTCGTCGGCCGGTTGCTGGGCGCGGCGGATTCGATGGTCGTCAAGATCGTGTCCGTGTTCATCGTGGCGGCGGTCCAGTTCGTGCTGAACAAGACCGTGTCGTTCCGGAAGGCGCCGGCATGAGCGACACCCTGTACGCCGTCATCCCCGCCTACAACGAGCAGGCCACGATCGGGCTGGTGATCGACCAGTGGTACCCCGTCGTGGCGGCGACGGGCCCGGCCAGCCGCCTCGTGGTCCTGAACGACGGCTCGACCGACGACACTCTCGCGCTGCTGCGGCAGGCGGCCTTGTCACGCCCCCAGTTGGAGGTCGTGGACAAGCCCAATTCCGGTCACGGCGGGAGCGTGCTGGCCGGGTACCGCCACGCGGTCGCGGCCGGCGCGGACTACATCTTCCAGACGGATTCCGACGGCCAGACGGACCCGGCGGAGTTCGCCGCGTTCTGGGCCGCCCGGCGCGAGGCCGACCTGGTCATCGGCCGGCGGGTGCACCGGCAAGACGGACTTTCCCGGCTGGTCGTCACGCGGGTCTTGCGGTTGGCGGTCTTGGCCCTGTTCCGCGTCCACGCCGTGGACGCCAACGCGCCATTCCGCCTGATGACGCGGGACTCGCTGGCCCGGGCGATCGAGCGCATCCCGGACGGCTACAACCTGACGAACGTGGCCGTGACGGCGTGGTATCTCAAGCACGGCCGCCCCGTCCGCTGGCTGCCGATCACGTTCAAGCCGCGCCAAGGTGGCGTCAACTCGATCAACCTGCGCAAGATCAGCCGCATCGGCCGCCAAGCCATCGCCGACTTCGCGCGCCTGAACAAGACACTGGCCTAGACCTCGTGTGACATTGGGGACGGTTCCTCTTGTCACACTCTGTGACATTGGGGACGGTTCCTTTTGTCACACTCTGCGCCCCGCCCCCGTCACCCTGCTCATTCCAGCCCATGAGGTATCGTCAACACCCTGTACTGCTTCACGATCGGTTCCCATGACCTGGACTTCCCCAACCACTCCCCCATCCCCGACTTTCGCCGACCTGGGCCTGCCCGACGCGCTGGCCGAGACCGTGGCCGCGCTCGGCTACGCGGCGCCGACGGCCATCCAGGCCGAGGCCATCCCCGCGCTGCTGGCCGGGCGTGACCTGATCGGCGTCGCCCAGACCGGGACAGGCAAGACGGCCGCGTTCGGCCTGCCCCTGCTGGCGCGGCTCGACCCGGCCGACCGGCGCGTGCAGGCCCTCGTCCTGGCGCCGACGCGCGAGCTGGCGCTGCAGGACGAGGCCAGCCTGGCCGGTTTCGCGGCGGGCCTGCCCGGCGTGACGACGTTGGCCGTGTACGGCGGCGCCGCGTACTTCCCGCAGAAGAAGGCGCTCCAGCGGGGCGTGCAGGTCGTGGTCGGCACGCCCGGCCGCATCCTCGACCACCTCGACCGCGGCGCCCTCGACCTCTCCGCGGTCGGCTGCCTCGTCCTGGACGAGGGCGACGAGATGCTCCGCATGGGCTTCGCCGAGGACGTCGACCGCATTCTCGACGCCACCCCGCCCGACCGCCAGGTCGCCCTGTTCAGCGCCACGCTGCCGACGGCCATCCGGCGCACCGCCGAGCGCCACCTCCACGACCCCGTCGAGGTGGCCGTGACCCGGCCGTCGTCGACCGTGGCGGCCATCGACCAGCGCTACGCGGTCGTGCCGCGCGGCTGCAAGGTCACGGCGTTGCAGCGGGTCCTGGCGGTGACGGACGCGGACGCGGCGCTCGTCTTCGTGCGGACCAAGGCGGCGGCCGACGAGGTGGGCGCGGCGCTGGCGGCGCGGGCCGTGGCGCCGGGCGGGGCGGGCGGGTCCCGCGGCGCCGTCGCGGTCATCTCCGGCGACGTGCCGCAGGTCGAGCGCGAGAAGATCGTCGCCCGGTTGCGGTCGGGCCAGATCGGCGTCCTCGTGGCGACGGACGTGGCCGCGCGGGGCCTGGACGTCGACCGCGTCGGCCTGGTCGTCAACTTCGACCTGCCCGACGACGCCGAGTCCTACGTCCACCGGGTCGGCCGGACGGGCCGCGCCGGGCGCACCGGTCACGCGCTGAGCTTCGTCGGCCCCGCCGAGCGGGCCAAGCTGGCCCGGATCGAGCACGGCATCCGCCACGAGCTGGCGGAGTGGCGGCTGCCGCGGGCGGAGGACGTGCGGCGGCAGCGGCGGGAGCGCCTACTGGACGCGGCCAGGGACCTGGACCTGGACGGCTGGGGCGACGTGCGCCGGGCGGTCGAAGCCGCCGTCACGGGGCCCGACCGCTCCGGCCCGGTCGAACAGTTGGAGCGGGCCCTGGACCTGGCCACGGCGTTGGCGGCCCTGGCGGTCGGCGGGCCGGGCGCGGACGAGGGCGGGGCCGACCCCGAGGGGGCCCGGCTGGACGCCGAACTGGACCGGCTCGCCCGGCGGGGCGGACGGCGTGACCCCGGCCGGAAGGCCCGGGCCGACGGCCACCGGACGCCGGCCGCCGAGCGCGGCCCGAGGACCGGGGCGCGGAGTGGCCCCAAGGCCGGCCCCCGGGCAGGCCAGCGGTCCGGCCAGCGGTCCGGGCAGCGCTACTGGGTGGGTGTGGGCCGCCAGGACGGCGCGGCGCCCCGCGGCATCGTCGGCGCCCTGACGGGCGAGGGCGGCCTGCGCGGCGCCGACGTGGGCCAGATCGAGCTGTTCGCCCGCCACTCGATCATCGAGATCCTCCCGCCCCTGGACCACGACGCGGTCCGCCGGCTGGGCCAGGTCCGGGTCAACGGCCGCGCCCTGCGCCTCCGCCCCGACCGATCTCTCCCCCAGAAACGCCCCCAGCGAGGCTGAGCCCGCGCTAATCGAGGCCGAAGGTCTGCTTCCAGGTCTCCGGGGCGGCGGCGACCAGGGCGCCTTCGCGGTAGATGGACACCCAGCGGTCCCATTCCCGGAGCAGCCGCCAGTGGCGCCGCCAGGACGACAGCATCGCCCGTTTCTTCGCCGCGGGCTGGCGCAGGAACCAGGCCAGACCGGAGCCGCGGCGCGCGTACATCAGGGACTCGTACCACTGGCGCCGGAACCAGTTGGCGTCCTCGTGGGCGCCCTCGACCTCGGCCTCGGGCGGCGGCAGGAACAGCCGTTGCCGCACGGCGCCGCTGACGAGATCCTGGAGCTTGGCCACGCCCTGGCCGAGCGGGGTCCGGCCGAGCCGCCCGCGCTCGTCGGCCAGCGTGGCCGACGGCCGGCCCGGCGGGTAGTGGCGGGCCATCGAACGGATGTCGGCGTTGCGCGACTGGAGCCGGCCGTGAAGGGTCTCGGGCCCGTCGAAGACATCCTCGAGCGCCAGCCGCCACAGCTCCTCGGCGTAGTTCTCGCCCGATTCGATGAGGCGGTACTCGATGTAGAGGGACTCGGCCAGGAGGCGGCCGCCGTGGGGCAGCGGGCTGTGGATGAGGCCCGTGATGAGCCGGTTGCGCTCGAGGAAGTAGCCGCGCCAGCTCAGGACCTCCGAGTCGTCCTCGAAGTCGCCCAGCCACGCCTCGTGCCAGACCGCCGCGCCCGGCAGCGACACGGTCGGGTAGCCGTTCTTCTTGGCCCGGTAGCCGTACTCGACGTCGTCCCACTTGATGAACAGCGGCAGCGACAGGCCGAGCTCGCGCAGGATCGCCACGGGGATCAGGCAGCACCACCAGCCGTTGTAGCCGACGTCGACCCGCCGGTGGAGCCAGGCGGTCTCGCGCAGCCCGGCCGTGGCGAAGTCATGCGGGTTCTGCGTGTGCTCGCCCGCGTTGATCCAGTACCAGCGGTACTCGTCGACGAACTCGCCCATCGTGTGGAGCGTGGCGCGGCCGACGGCGTGGAACATGTGGGCGCCGACAATGGTCGGGTCGGGGCAGCAGTCGGCGAACGCGACGAGCCGGGCGATGACGTCGGGCTCGAGGCGGATGTCGTCGTCCATCATCAGCGCGTAGTCGGACTGACCCCGCGTCAGCGCCTCGTACTGGCCGCGGGCGAAGCCGCCGGAGCCGCCGAGGTTGGGCTGGTCGATGATCTCCAACCGGTCGCCCAGCCGCGCGGCCACGGCCGGGTAGCCGGGGTCGTCGGCGACCTTGGCGGTCCCCTGGTCGATGACGAGGATGACGTCGACGAGGTCGGCCAGATAGTCCAGCCCGGCGAGGGTGTCCAGGTTCGCCACGATGTCCGCCGGCTTGTTGAACGTCGTCGTGGCCAGCGTGACCGTGCGCCGTTCGGCGGGCCCGCCGGGCACGGACCAAGCGCCCTCCTCCAGGGTGAGGCCACCGTCGCCGGCCGACAGGTCGAACCAGCACCAGCCGCCGTCGGCGAACGTGTCGAGCGGGACGTCGAAGGTCACGCCGGCCTGGCCCTCGGCCACGCTTGACCCGGCCACGCGCGTGACGGCGCCGTCGGCGTCGGAGCGGTACAGCGTGACGTCGCCGGCGCCGGCCAGCGCGAGGTCGAGGCGGACGGCGCCGGCCGTGGTCCAGCGTTGCCAATAGCCCGCCGGGAAGGCGTTGAAGTAGGCGCCGAAGGACGCCGTCACGCCGGGCGCCAGCCGGGCGGAGCGGCGCGACTGGATCTCCAGGCCGTCGGGGATGGGGCCGTCGATGTACAGGGGGTAGACCTCCCGGTCGGCGGGGTCGGGGAAGACGACGCGGGCGACGGGGCGGTAGGCCGGGGTGTCGGCGGAAGCGGGGGACGCGGAGGCGGGGGACGCGGCGGAGGCGGGGGACGCGGCGGCGGTTCGGGGCTGGCGGGTCATCGGCACGTCCTCCGTTGGTGTGGCTGGTTGGATCATCTTGTCATCTGGGCCGGGGTGTGTCACCCGCGCCGTAGCCCGGCGTCGGCGAACACCGTGACCTGGGCGGCGTAGCGGCGGGCCTTGGCGGCGCCGTCGGCAACCCCCGGGCCCGGGTCGGGCGGGTCCTCGCCCCAGGCGCCCCGGCGCCAGCCGGAGCCGAGCCGGACGACGGCCTCGTGCTTGGGCGCGTAGTAGGCGCCGTCGACGGCCAGGTACGCGCCGCTGGCCCCAGCGAAGCTGGCGAGCAGGTGGGTGTGGTAGCGGGTGGTCAGCCAGACCTGGCCCGGCGCGGCCGGGAAGCCGTGGAGGAGGAGGTCGAGGACCGGGTAGAACTCGGTGCGCCAGCCGGCGGCCTGGAGGTGGGCGAGAATGCCCGCGTCGAAATCGGGGTTGCACTCGACGACCCCGACCGGCTGGTCCGGCGTCGCGCCCCAGCGCCGCAGGACTTCTACGACGTAGTCGTAGCGGGCGGCCTGCGCGGCCTCGGCCTGTCCGGCGGTCTCGCCCGCCGGCTCGCCGGTCTCGCCCGCCGGCTCGCCGGGGGCGACCGCGGACTGGATGTTGACCCAGAACTTGGGCGCGGGCGGCGGGGTCCGGTAGAGCCCGGCGAGGCCGTTGGCGAAAACGTCGTCGGGCAGGAGGTGGGCGCCGGGCAGCAGGGCGGCCGACGCGGCGTCGCGGACGCCGAGGCGCGCGCCGCCGAGCACCGCGCGGGCAAACTCGAGTTGGTTGCCGTCGAGGGGGGCGAGACCTTGGCCGGTCAGCACGGCGGGCAGGCCCTTGCCCTGGGCCCACGGCACGATGGCGGCCCGGCCGAGGTTGCGGGGGAAGCGGCCCGTGAGGTAGCCGCCGCCGAGGACGTGGACGCCCTGGACGTGGTGGTTGAGGAGGTCGATGCCGAGCGAGTACTGGGGGTTGTAGGCCGAGTCCGTCAGGTCGCGCACGAGGTACTCGAGCTGCGGGCCGACATCCGAGTCCCGCGTGATCATGTTGCGCTCGGCCAACCGGGCGACCGTGTCCACGACCGTCACGCGGGGATGGAAGCGCCAGAGGTACGCCGCCGCCCGCCCGGCCGCCTGGCCGTCGACCACGACGGGCACGGTGGGCCTGGTCCGGGCATAGAACTTGAGCCACTCGGCCGCGATCAGCTCGTCCCCATAGTTCGGATACCCCGGCTCAGCCACCAGATAGAGAAACGGCGCCCCGCTCCCCCGTGACAAGCGCCGTCCGATCATGCCGGCCACTTTACAGGCCGGGCCAAGTCGACGCAGTCCGAGGTGTCACGCACGGCGCAGGCCAGCGGGTCAGGCACGGCGTGCCAGGGGGTCGAGCACGCCGGCGACGGAGCGAGGAACGAGCGACAGCCAGCGGGCCCGACACCGTGGCCTGGGTTAGCTGATGGAGCGCCGGAGTTCGGTGACCTCGGCCGGGGTCAACCCGCTGTAGCGCGCGATGTCATCATCGGCCAGACCGCCCTCGATCATGCGCAAGGCCAACTCACGCCGGGCCAGACCGCGGCCCTCTTCGCGGCCCTGCTCGAGGGCCTCGTCCCACGCCCGCTCCCAGCGGAGCTTCACCATTGGCGCCATCGCGTTCGCCTCCTTGAACTCCTCGAACCGCTCCACAAACTCCTGAGTGACCAACTCGTCGGCCAGCCCGGCCAACAACGCCTCGTCCTCGCCCGACAGTCTACCGGCCGCCCGACCCGCCCGCAGCGCCCGTGACATGTCCACCAACAGCCCGGACAACTCCGCCGCCAACGCCGCCCGACGCTCACTGCCGGCCGCCCGCACCCGCCGCCGCAACCGCATCGGCACGAACGGCACCAACACGTCCAACCCCGCCTCATCCAGCCCGGCCGCGTCATGCTTGCCGACCACCACCGAATCAATCCGGTAGTCGTGGACAGACCCGTCCGGAAACACCAGGCGCAACACCTCCACCTCCGCCGACCTGGCCCCCGCCTCCAAGTAGACCACCCGAGCCTGCGGCAGCTCCAACACGGTCACACCGTCGGCCCGCCGTCGCGTCCGCACGGCCTCCCGGTAGCCATACGAGAACACGCGCACGGCCATCAACCCGTCCCGGCCCGTCTGAGCCTCCACATGGAACGTCACGCCCGCGATCCGCAACACGAGGTCCGGATAGCGGGGCCCGTGACCGTCGTGCTGCGCCGTCGACAGCCGGTCCACCCGCGCGTCCCAGGGCAAGTCAGCGCCGAACAAGCCGTTGACGAACACGACCAACGCCCGGTCCGACAGCTCCACCAGCCGGGCAAACAACGCGTCGAACAGCAGAAACGTGCGCCGCGGCGGCGGTGAACCGGGCATGGATGGCCCCTCCCCCTGGATCCAGCAGGGCCACGCTGCCACACCCGGGTCCTGGAAAACCCCGGTATCGGCTGAACCCGTGTTGCCCGCATGTTGCCCCTGTGTTGTCGGCTTGTTGCCTGGCCCAACTCCCCCCAGGACGAGGTGTCAGGCGCCCTGGCCTTGGCGAGGAACGAGCCCGGGCCAGGGCACCTGACACCGCGGCCGACCCCCTAATACCCGAGTTATCCACAGGGGCCACGAAAGTGCCGAAGTTATCCACGATTTGCCGACAGGGGCGACACTTTCGGCTGATTCCACCCATGGTTATAGGTAGAAGGTCACGCCGGCCTTCTGCCTAGTCCCTGTCTGTCATCCTGAGCGCAGCGAAGGATCTCGCCCGGGCGGGGGACAACCACAGCCAGCAGGAAGCGCCCATGTACCACGTCTACATCCTCACCAACGACCGCCGCACCGTCCTATACACCGGCGTGACCAACAACCTCGCCCGCCGGGTCTGGGAACACCGCCACGGCGAGGGCGGCCGCTTCACGTCCCGGTACCGCTGCCGCCGACTCGTGTACGCCCAAGAGACGAAGTACGTCCACGACGCCGTGCGGTGGGAGCGAACCATCAAGGGATGGACGCGGGCCAAGAAGATCGCGCTGATCAACCAGGTCAACCCTGAGTGGGCGGACCTCATGCCAGAGTGACCGTCCGCACGGCCCACAGCTCAGCGCTGAGGCACGGGTACGCCCCGGTGACGGAGAGATCCTTCGCTGCGCTCAGGATGACAGAGGTGGGGCGCTCGGGATGACAGGGGGCGGGAGTG
>JAISTC010000224.1 GCA_031272805.1 Propionibacteriaceae bacterium | reverse complement strand
AGTGCGCCACGTAGCTCCACTGCGGCGCCGTGTCCGGCAGGTCGTCCGACGTCATCCCGGACACCGTGAAGATCGCCGCCGCCCACAGGGCGGCGGCGATCGCCCAGATCAGATGAGCGTGTCGGCGCATGGGGGGAATTGTGCCACTGGACAGGCCAGGGGGTGGGTCAGCCACGGGGTCGGGCACCCTGGCGGCGATGCCCATGCCGTTGTCATCCCGGCGACAGCCGGGATCTGGGAACCGTGGTCTGCCTTGCTCAGGGAAAGTTCCCGGCTTTCGCCGGGATGACAACGGTTTCGGGGGGGGCACGGGGGGTGCCCCGCCACAGGCACAGCGCAGGGCGCCAGGGACCGACCACTGGCAGCCCGGCGACAGGCGGGATCTGGGAACCGTGGTCTGCCTCCCTCAGGGAAAGGTCCCGGCGTTCGCCGGGATGACAACGGTTTGGGGGGCACGGCGGTGCCCCGCCCCCAGCGGGGACACCTCCAGGCCACGGTGTCAGGCCCGCTGGCTGTCGCTCGTTCCTCGCTCCGTAGCCAGCGTGCCCGACCCCGTGGCCAGCGTGCCCGACCCCGTAGCCAGCGTGCCCGACCCCATGGCCAGGGCCTACGCCCTGCGGCGCCTGGTCAGGCTGATCGTCAGCGTGCCGGCCAGGATCAGCGCCAGCGCCAGGCCCAGGGCTGTGGCCGCGATCGTCGCGCCTGTGGTCGGCAGGTTCCCCGCCGGCGGCGCCACCGGGTCCGGCGTCGGATCGGCCGTCGGGTCCGCAGCCGGGTCAGCCGTCGGGTCCGGCGTCGGATCGGCCGTCGGGTCCGGGCTCGGATCCTCCGTCGGGTCCACAGTCGGGTCGGGCGTCGGGTCCGGATCCGGGCTCGGGGACGGCGGCGGGGGCTGGCAGCCGGTCGGGCTGACGCAGGTCACGACCCGCTCGGAGTCCTCGTCCGTGACGGGTGCGGCGGGCGGCTCGCCCGGCACTGTCGGCGGCCGGCCCGAGGCCAGGGCCGTGTTGTCCAGGAGGCCGGCCTCGACGTCCGCCGGCGTCACGGCGTACTCCGCCCAACAGGTCAGCGCCGCCCCGGGCACCAGGTCGGTGGCCGGGCACGTCACCGGCGACAACTCGCCGGTCCCCGTGAAGGCCACCTCGTCGACCGTGACATCGGACAGCGTGACATTGCCCGTATTCGTGACCCGGAACAGGTACGTCACCGCGTCGCCCGCCTGGGCGGCCACGGCCGGCACAGCCGTCTTGACCAGGTCCAGGGACGGCGCCGCGTCGACCGTCACGACCGCGTCGGACGGGTCGGACGACACCGGCCCGGGCGCGGGGTCGTCCGGCGTCGCCGGCGGCGTCCCCGCCGCGACCGCGACGTTGGTCACCCGCCCGGCGTCGAGGTCGGCCTGCGTCACCATGTAGTCGCCGCCGCAGAGCATCGACCCGCCCGGCGCCAGCACGGTCCCAGGGCAATGCACCTCAGGCGCCAGGCCGGAGCCGCTGAACGCCGTCTCCGTGACCGTCACGTCCGTCAGCCAGACGTTGCCCGTATTGGTCACGGTGAACGTGTAGGCGATGACCTCGCCGACCGCGCTGACCCGCGCTGGAGTCGCCGTCTTGACCAGCTCTAGCCGCGGCGCGGGGTCGGCCGGAGACTCCGGATCGGGGACCGTCGGCGGGGTCACGTCGACCCGCGCGTAGTCCGGGTTGGACACGACCGGCCGGCCGGGGACGGTCTCGCCCCGCGCTACCGCCGTGTTGAACAGCGGCTGGCCCGCGGCCACATCGGCCGCCGTCACGGCGTACGCCGCCGTGCAGACGGTCGCCGCGCCCGGCTCCAACCGGGCCGCCGCGCCATCGCACGTGATCTCGCCCACCTGGCCCGTGCCGGTGAAGGACACTTCTGCCACGGTCACGCCGACCACGGGCACGTTGCCGTCGTTCACCACCACGAACGTGTACGTCACGGTCTGGCCGGGCTCAGTCGCCACGGTCGGCGTGACCGACTTGTCGAGGACGAGCCGCGGCTCGGCCGCCGGCCGGACCACCGCGGTGTCCTCGTTCGAGTCGACCGCGGCGCCGTCCGGAGCGGTCCCGTGGGCGACAGCCTGGTTGTCGATGCGGGCGAGGTCGAAGTCGCCGGCCGCGACCGGGTAAGTCGCCTGGCAGGTCATCTGCGCGCCGGCCGCGAGCTCCGCCGCCGGGCACTCGATGGCGCCGACGGCGCCGGTTCCCGTGAACGCGAGTTCCTCCACGCTGACATCGGTCAGCGGGGCGCCGCTCGTGTTCGTCACCAGGAACGAGTACACGACCGCCTGGCCGACCTGCGACACCCGCGTCGGGGACGCGCTCTTGTCGAGCCGCAGGCCAGTGTCGGGTTGCGCCACCACGACCGCGTCGTCCGGGTTGGACGGCACGCGGGCGGGCGGGGTCGCGGGATCCGCCGGGTCGGCCGGCGGGGTGCCCTCCGCATGCGCCACGTTCCGGATGACGCCGTCGGCGACGTCCGCCTCCACCACCTCATAGGTGGCCGTGAACGTGGCCGACGCGCCGGGCGCCAGGCTGGCCACGGACTCCGGCTGGATGGCCGGCGCCGCGCCGTGGCCCGTGAACTCGTCTTCGCTGACCGTGACGTCGGTCAGCGTGACGTTGCCGACGTTGGTCACGGTGAACGTGTAGACGATCGCCTCGCCCGGCCCGCTGACGTGGGTCACGCTCGGCGTCTTCTCCAGCGCCAACGCCGGGTTCGGCGTGACGGTGACGCGGTCACTGTCCGTGTCGGACGGATGGCAGGCCCGGTCGTCGGCCGGGGCCGCGTCGCAACCAGGCGCCGTGCCGGTCGCGACCACCGTGTTGTCGATCGTGCCGCGGTCGAGGTCGACCTGGGTCGTCCGGTACTGGGCGGAGCAGGTCATGGCCTCGCCCGGCGCCAGCGTCCCGCGCGGACACACCACCTCCGACAGGTTCGCCGGGTCGCCCGTGAAGCCGTCGGCGGGCTCGGTCAGGGTGACGTCGTGGAGCGCGACGTCGCCCGAGTTCCGCACCTCGAACGTGTACGTCACGAGCTGGCCGGCCTTGGTCACCGTGCCCGGCAGACCGGTCTTGACGACGCTGATGTGCGCCTCCGGCGCCGGCGGCACCGGTTCCGGAGTCGGGCTCGCGGACGGACTCGGCGAGGGCGACGGGCTCGGCGTCGGGCTGGGGCTCGGACTCGGGCTGGGGCTCGGAGACGGGCTCGGGCTCGGAGACGGGCTCGGACTCGGACTCGGGCTCGGAGACGGGCTCGGACTCGGGCTCGGGGACGGCGAGGGAGTCGGGCTGGGCTCCTCGCTGGGCTCCTCGCTGGGCTCAGGGCTGGGCTCCTCGCTCGGCTCAGGGCTCGGGGACGGGCTCGGGCTGGGCGACGGGCTCGGGCTCGGAGACGGCGAAGGCGTCGGGCTCGGCTCCTCGCTGGGCTCAGGGCTCGGCTCCTCGCTCGGCTCCGGGCTCGGCTCCTCGCTCGGCTCCGGGCTCGGGGAAGGAGACGGGCTCGGGCTCGGAGACGGGCTCGGGCTAGGCGACGGGCTCGGGCTAGGCGACGGGCTCGGGCTCGGGCTCGGAGACGGCTCGGGCTCCGGCTCGGGCGTGTACACGTTGACGAACGGGATCTGCGGCCAGGCGGCCGGCGTCTCGTCCGACGCCAACTCGTACACCACCTCCGAGCGGACCGCGCCGTCCGGGCCACGGCCCACCACCGTGACGTCCACCGACAGCACGCCCGCCGTGTCGTCCTCCACCACAGCGCACACCGAGTACACCGTGTCGTCGTACGCCATCGCCGGGTCCGGCGTCGCCGGGGCCACCTCGGCGATCGTGTAGCAGAACGTCCGGCCAGAGTCGTCCTGGTTGAACGCCAGCAGGGCGAGCTCGGGCGGCGTCACCACGACGGCCTCGCCGTCGGCCCCGCCTTGGGCGGCGTCGAACCGGTACGGCAGGGGCACGCCGTTGGCGACCGGCAGGCCCGCCTTCTCGGCCGCCGCCACGTCCGCCCCCACGACCTCGAACGTGAACTCGCCGGCCTCGAAGTCCCGACCCTGGACGGTCTTGACGATCTCCGCCTCGCCGACCGCCGACGTGGCGTAGTAGTTGACGAAGTCGACCGTGCCGGACCGCGTCACGTTCGCCACCAGCCGGCCTTGGCCGTCGTCCGTGACGACGATGGTGATGAGCGCGGACGCCGGGTCGTAGACGACGCCGGGCACCGGCTCCTCCGGCACGACCTCCTCGATCCGGTACCGGTACGTGCCGGGCTGGTCGAGCGTGACGCCGCCGAACGTGAAGAGGCGCGCGCCCGTCACGGGGTCCGTCGGCGAGTCCGCCGTCAGGACTTCCTCCAACGTGGCCGGGGCCGGGGCGCCGTCGAGCGGCGTGACCGTGAACGTGTAGGCCTCGCCGTCGAGCCAGTCGCGGCCCTCCAGCAGCTTGCTGAACGTCTCGACGACCGTGACCGGCGCCGGGGCGTAGGCGTTGGCGAACGCGACCGACGGCGTCGTGCCGTTGCGGGAGTCGTGGACCGTCCACGGGCCGTCGGGCGACGTGGCGAAGCTCGACGTCACGTACAGTTCCCCCGTCGCCTCGTCGTACAGCGGCCGGACCTCCAGCCAGTAGACCGTCGGGTCGTACGTCACGCCGCCGCGGCTCCCCGCCACCTCCGCGATCGTGTAGCGGTAGACGTGGCCGAGGTCGGCCTGCGTGAAGTCGAATTCGCCGGGCAGGTGGGTGTGGGCCGGGTTGGAGCCGCCCGCGCCGTTGGCCACGGTCATCGTCCGCTCCCCCGTCGCCGGGTTGGCGGCGAAGCCGGCCTTGACGCCGGACGCCTCGTCCAGCGCCGTGACGCGGAAGCTGAACTCGCCCAGGGCCAGCGGCCGGCCCGTCAGCGTCTTGACGACGTCGACGCCGCCGAAGACCCGCGTGGCGCGGTAGCGGTTGACGAACTGCGCGGTCGTGTCGCCGGCCGTGTTGCCGCGGACCGTGACGGCGGCGTCCAGCGCCCCGTCGACGTTGGCGTCGGCCACGATGACCTCGTAGACGGCCTGGTGGGTGTCGTAGTTCATGCCGTGGGCGGCGGCCGGGAGCTGTTCCACGACGCGGAACTGGTAGTTCCCCTGCGCCAAGAACTGGAGGTCCGCGAACGCGAACGGGGACGGCGCCGTGCCCGTGATGCCGGGCCCGACCGTGACCGTCGTCGTCGGCAGGATGATGTCGCCCGCGTCGATGGCGGCCTGCGTGACGGCGTCGTTGGCGGCCAGAGTGAACGTGTACTGGTCGGATTCCAGCCAGGGCCGGCCGTCCAGGGTCTTCGAGCCGCCCAGCGTCGCGGTCGCCGCGGTCGGCGTGTAGACGTTGAGGAACACGCGCTCCGCCTCGGGGATCGCAGAGTAGCTGGCGGCCGCGCCGGCCGGGTCGCAGACGGACCCTGCCATGGCCTCGGGGACCGCGCCGGCCTCCCCGCTGTCGCCCGGCGACACGCAGTGCGTGATGTCGATGGCGATCTGGCCGCCCGGCTCGAGGTGCTGGCCGATGCGCCAGTACCAGACCTGGGTCGAGTAGTCGACCTGCGTGATGTCGCCCGGTTCCTCCCAGGCGCGGAAGTAGAAGGCGTGGCCGATCTGCTCGGCGTGCCACACGATCGACGGGCTCGTCACCTGCGCGCCGACGTTGACGCCCGTCACCTCGGTCTCGGCCGGGTCGAGGCCCAGCCAGTACGGCTCCGGCCCGTCGAACCCGGCCTCGCCCTCGGCCAGGTCGGCGCCCAGGTACTCGTAGTGGAACGTGTACTGGCCGCGCGGCGTCCGGAGTTCGCCAGTCGACGTGTCGAGCACCTCCTTGCGCGCGGTCAGCTGGCCGGTCACGAGGTCCGCGTCGAACGTGTTGGTGAAGTGGGCCTCGTCGGCGCCCTGGGCCGGGGTCAGCGCCTGGCCGTTGTCGTTGCTGACCTGGACGAGCGACTCGGTCGCCACGAGCTGGCCCTGGCCGTCGTCGCTGACGACGACCGTCCAGCGGTAGATCGCGCCGGAGTACGACACCTGGTAGAGCTGGACGTCGTCGGCCTCCGTCACGGTGTACGTGTACGTGCCGGGCGCCGTGAACGTGTGGCCGGGGAACACCGCGCTGCCCTCGTGGTCGCCGTCACGTTCGAACGGCGCGGTCTCGCACTCCGACCCGGCGACGCCCACCGGGCACAGCACGGCGGTGAACTGGTCCGTGTCGGCCCACGGCCGCCCCGCCAGCGTCTTGGTCACGACCGGCGACGCCTCGACGGTGACGGCGGCCGGGGCGTACGTGTTCTCGAACTCGACGACGCTCGGGTCGCCGCCGGACTCGATGGTCCCCTCCGCACCGATGGCCGCGGTCTGCGTGTACCCGTCCGGGAGGGGTGCTTCCTCCCGGATGGAGTACGTGGCGCCGTCGGGCAGCCCCAGGATCGTGACCTGCTGGCCACCCTTCAACTGGATCGGGTCGCCCGGCGTCAACTCGCCCGCCGCCACGGGCGAGGTCGCGTCCGTGACGTCGTAGATCGAGTACGGGAACGGGCCTTCGAGCGCGTGGCCGTCGGCGTCGAGGATGTCGCCGGTGACCGTGAAGAGCTCCTCCGGGTCGGGCGTCAGCCCGGTCGCCGCCTGGACGGTCTTGCGCACGGTCAGCGTCCCCGGCACGTCGTACGCCAGGTAGCCGTTGTTGCCCAGGTTGACCGTGACGACGCCCGCCGCCAGCGTCGACGTCCGCGCCACGGCCGCCGTCTCGGAGTAGTTGCCGTCGTCGCCCTCGGGGCAGACCGGGAAGTTGTTGACCCACTCGAGGTCCGCGCACTTGCCGTGGTCGAGGCTCTGCGGCACCGAGACGCCGGGCAGACCCGCCGGGGCCGTCATGACGCCGTCGACGGGGGCGACGACATGCGTCGAGTCCTCGGCCGCCAGCAGCGCGGCCTTGGTCGTCGTGATGACACGGTTGACCTTGACGACGTCCGTGTTGGCGTCGCCCGTGTAGCGGTACTCGACCAACGGGTAGTAGACGGGGTCCGACGGGTTGAGGGCCGCCCACTCCTCCGGGCTCAGCGGGTCGGCCAGACCGGCGTCGGCGTAGAGCGCGGTGGCCGAGGCGAAGCGGTAGAAGTCGTTGCTGACCGACGGCACGAACTGGGCGCTGGCCAGCGCCGCCGGGCCCGCCGCCGACTCGAAGGCGTTGGCGTAGAAGCGGACGACGCCGTCCTCGGAGTGGCTGCCGATGTACTCGGCCAGGGCCGTGCCGTCCTGGGCGGGCGACGTGTTGAGGGCCGTCGGGTCGCCCAGGTTCTCCAGGACGCCGGCCTTGGGCGCGACCGTGTAGAAGACGTGCGCCGGGTGGGAGATGTACTGGTCCATCGACACCGGATTGCCATGCTCGTCCTCGACGATGTACGAGTCGCGCAGCGGCAGCAGGTCGGCGGGGAACTGGACCGTCACGAGGTCGCCCTCGGCCAGCGAGCTGCTCTTCGTCACGAGGATGACGATCTGGGCGATGTCCGCGTCGTTGACAACGGAGTTGGCGGCGTAGGTGCCCTCGAAGGTGTACTGGACGACGCCGGGAGAGACCTCCGTCACGGTCGGGTTGAGGAAGGTCTTCTGCGTGCAGTCGTTCGGGCCGGCCGCCCCCTCGGGGACCGAGCAGAACGTGACGCGGTCGACGCGCGTGACCTCCATGAAGTCGCCCAACCGGTCGGTGAACGTGACGTAGCCGGAGCCGATGTCGTAGCCCTCGGACGAGCCGACGGGCAGGTTGGGCGCGGCGTCGACGATCTGCTGGGCGATCGCCTGGAACGTCTCGACCATGTCCTCGCTCGTGATCGGCGAGTAGTAGGCGTCGTTGTAGGCCAGGCCGATGCCGTTGGTCATGGGGTCGTAGGCCGCGTTGGCGTTGGTCGGGTGGTTGACCGCGAACGTCACGTTCTGGTCGACCGCGACCGAGGGGGCGCGGCCGGCGGCGTACGTGGTGTAGGCGGTCCGGAAGCTGGCGGCCATGGTGTTGCCCGCGTCGGCCAGCGTGTCGAGGGCGGCCGGGTCGAGCGTGGCGCGGGCCAGGTAGCCGCCGTTCTGCGTCAGCGCTTCCAGCCCGAGGCCGACCGTGTAGACGCTGGCGTCGGTGGCGTAGACGTCGGCGATCTTGGACTTCAGGAACGACGCCGTCATGGCCGCTTTGAAGCCGTTGCCGTAGTACTGCGTGTTGCCGGGGATGCGCGGGCCCTGGGTGGTGGTGCCCGGGGCCCACCAGTTGGTCGTCGTCGACGACAGCGTCGGCTCGCCGTCGGAGAAGAGCAGGACGTTGGGGATGCGCTGGTTGGTGCCCGTGACGCTGGCCGCCGTCTGGCTGGCCAGGATGTTCATGCCCGTGTAGACGCCGAGCTGGATGTTGGTCGACTGGGCCTGCGCCTGCGAGCCGCCGCCGACGGACAGGGTATTCGTCGCCGTCCGGAACGTCATGGTGCCGTTGGCCGCGCGGGTCAGCGTGACGTAGTGCTGGTTGCCTTGGGCGTCCGCGAAGGTCCGCGGCGTGTCGAGCTGGTAGATGACGGACGAGCCGGTGCCGAATTGGGCAATGGCGACCCGGTTGGCCGGGTTGTCGGCCGCGATGATGCCGATGGCCGTGTCGACGGCCTGGGTCATCGCGTAGGCGCGGGACTGCTGCCAGTTGTCCGCGCCGTTGCAGTAGTCGGCGCCGTCGACGCACTGGATCATGGAATAGGAGTTGTCGAGCACCAGGACGAGGTCGACCGGGATCTGGATCTCGGACTGGACGTGGCGGGTCGAGCCGAGGAGCGAGAAGGCGACGGCCAGCTCGTTGGCGCCGACCTGGACCGCGTCGACGCCGGCCTCGGCGTCGGGCAGGCCGACGTTGTCCGTGAACACGGACTTGTCGGTCCAGACGCGCCCGGCGTTGGCCGAGGACCGGTAGTAGCCCGTCGCGTCCGCGGCGCCGGGGAACTCGTGGTAGGTCGCCGGGTCGGCCACCTTGGCCACGGGGGTGATGCCCTCGGGATCGGCTTGCGCGGGGCGGGCCATGAGCGTCACGAGGGACGCCAGCAGGGCCAGCGAGAGCAGCAGTGCGAGCAGCCGGGCGCCGCGCCGGGCCGCGGGTGGGGGGATCCGGCCGGGCCGCGGAGCGAGGACGCGCTGGGTCGTCGGGGAGATCTCGGCGGCCTGGGGGGCCTGGCGATCGGGCGTGAGGCGTGGGTTCATCCCTGGTCCTCGTTTCCTTTCAATCGCTCCGGCGAGGAGGAGGCCTCTGGGTGCCGGAGTACGGGTGCCGCAAGTGGCGGGTGGCGAGGGGGGCTTGCCCCTGGCCGACCCTGGTCGAACGTTTCAACACCTGAAAGCGCCGCCTTATTCCCGGACCGGCCGGAGGGGGCCCCGTTGGGAATAGAACCGCGTTGGCGGGCGCTGGAGATGTTCGGAAGCTTCATCAGACCTAAGGAACGCCCATGACTTCAGTCCTGATCCGGGCCGCGGCCCTGGCCGTCCTCGTGGCCGCGCTCGGCCTCGGCGCGCTGCGCCCGCCCGCGGCCAGCGCCGCCGACGACTGGTTCGGCCTCGACGTCCGGTCCACTCCCGCCGAGCCGTGGGTGTCGACGTCGGCGGACGGGGTCACGTCCGACTCCCGCTTCGAGACCGAGGTCCACCCGCCCCTCGAGGTCGCCGCCAGCCACGCCGACGGCCGCTCCGAACTCAGCTTCGGCGTCCGCAACGACCCGCGCTCGACCCACCTCGCCGGCGTCACGCTCATCCTCCGCGGCGCCGACCTCGACCCCGAACTCGACCGCCGGCTCCGCTTCACGGTCCTGGCCGACGATGTCCCCGTGGCCGGCCCCGAGCGGCTGGCCGAGGTCCTCGGCGACGAGCTCACCTTGGCCTCGGCCCTGGCGCCCGGCGAGAGCCGCGAGATCGTCATCCGCACGACCTCGACCGAGGCGGTGGAGTGGTCCGTCGGCTTCCAACTGGAGGTCATCGGCCGGTCCGGCGATCCCGTGAACCCGGCCGAACCGGCCGACCCAGGCGACCCGGAGCCGGCCGCCGACGGGACGGTCGCCGCGGCCGCAGACGGGGCCGGTCACGGCGACGACAGCGCGGCTGGCGAGCCGGACGGCGAGCCGGACGGCGCCTTGCCGACGGCCGGCGCGGCCGTGGGCCGGGAGGTCGCCCTGGCGGGCGTGGGCGCGGTCGGGCTGGCGGCGGCCTGCCTGGCCGCCTGGGCCCGGCGGCGCCGGGCCGAGGGACGGCCAAGCCGGGGTTGGCCCGACCGAAAGACGAGGTTATGACTGCGTTAACGTTGCCACCCCGCCGCGACGCCGCGCCGCGGCCCCAGGTAGCGTGACCCCCATGCTCGCCCGCTTCCACTGCGAACCGCTCGACCTCTGGCACTTCCTGGCGCGCGACCTGGTCGAGGCCACCATCCGGGTCCGGCTCGACTTCGCCGCCCGGCTCGACGTGGCCGCCCTGCGCCAGGCGCTCGAACTCTGCCTCCGGTCGTGCCCCCTCCTGGCCACCCGCTTTCAGTCCGGCTTCTGGCGCTGCCGCTGGGTGGCGCAACCGTCCTTGTCCCATGATTGGCTGCGGGTGGCGCCGGCGGGCGGCGGCTCCGGGGGGTCCGGCGACTCCGGCAGCTCCGGCGGCCCCGCCTGTTTCGAGGCCGTCGGTCCGTTCGAGGCGGCCGTGGCGGCGGCGTTCGCGGGCGGCCTCGACGTCACCGCCGGCCCGCAGGTCCGCGTCACGCTGGTCCGCGGGCCCGAGGGAGACAGCCTCGTCCTGCTCGTCAGCCACCAGGCCATGGACGCGGCCGGCCTCAAGGACTTTATGACCGAGTTCGGGCGGCTGTACACGGCCATCGCCCGCGGCCAGACGCCCCGCCCCGCGCCGCCCCAGACCCGCTCCCTGACCCCCATCCTGCGGACGCTGCCGTGGCGCCGCCGGCTCCGCCTGCTCCCGACCGCGCCGAACTCGCGGGGGCGTGACCGCTCTCCCGGGATCGAGCGCGCCGCCGGTCCGGGCCGGACCGTCGTCGTCCGCATCGGGGAGGCGGATTTCGCCGCCGCCCGGCGGGCCGCCAAGGCGCTGGGCGGGACGGTCAACCACCTGCTGCTGGCGGTCGCCGGGCGGGCGGCCTGCGCCCGAGCCGGGCTCGACCACGTCGACCTGCCGTTCACGGTCGACCTGCGCCAGTTCGCCCCGGCCACGGCCCAGTTCGGGCCGACCAACCTCGTGGCCAACGCGTGGGCGCGCGTGCCGGGGAGCGGCAGCCTGCCGGACGCGGTCCGGGCGGTGGCGGCGGGAACCGCCGACGTGCGGGAGCGGGACGAGCTGTGGGCGGGCCTCGACCTCCTGCGGTTCTGCCAGACGGCCTTCCCGTCCTACTTCATCCGCCGGACCTACGGCGCGTCGGTCAAACTGCAACCTTTCTTGTTTACGAACTCGGGGATCTGGCCACGCGAGTGCGTCACGTTCGGCGAACCGGCCTACCAGGTGACGGCCTCGGCGGGCTTCAAGCCGTCGCCCGCCCTCCAGATCAACGCCATCACGTTCGACGGCGCCCTCCAGTTGACGGCGTCGGTCCAGGCGGACGAGGCGGGCGCGGCCGAGGTGGAGGCCCTGCTGCAGGCGATGGCCGACGACCTCGTGGACCTGGGGCGGACGGCCCCGGGCGCTGCGGCCGAGGCGGCGGCCGCAGCGGCGGCGGAGCCGGCCGGCGCGGGCCGGACCAGGGCGTGACGGGGTTGGGCCGCGATTCTGGGTGGATTCTCAGAGTAGAGTGCCTTGGATAACTGTTAGCCGCGGCCTCGCGGGCCCGCCCGGGCCCCGACGCCCCGGCCGCCCCCGTCGATCCCACGGCGGGTGCCGTCCGCATCGGACATTCTTGAGAGAGGTCACGGCCAGACAATGAGCCACCAACACTCCACCACCCTCCTGCTCGCTGCCGCCGTGGCCGCGTTCGCCGTGACCCTGGCGGGTTGCGACGGCAAGCCCGACGCGACCGACTCCGCCTCGGCGTCCGAGTCGGCCAGCGCCGCCGCCACGGCAGAGGCCAGCGCCGCGGCCGCCTACGACTACAGCACGGGCCTCGACGAGAACGGCTTCTACACCGGCATCACGGCCAAGGACCTCGTGGAACTGCCCGACTACAAGGCCTTCCCTGTCCCGGCCAGCGAGGCGGAGGTGACCGACGAGGACCTCCAGACCGACATCGACTCGCTCCTCAGCGGCTACTCGACGTCGACGCAGGTGACGGACCGGGCGGTCGAGGACGGGGACTCCGTCAACATCGACTACGTCGGCTCGATCAACGGCCTGGCGTTCGACGGCGGGTCGACGGACGGGGCCGGGACGGACGTGACGGCCGGGTCGACGGACTACATCGACGACTTCCTGACCCAGATCATCGGCCACAAGCCGGGCGAGACGTTCGACGTCAACGTGACGTTCCCTGACCCCTACACCTCCAGCCCGGACCTGGCGGGCAAGGACGCCACGTTCGTGACGACGATCAACTACATCACGGAGACGACGACGCCGGAACTGACCGACGAGTTCGTGGCGGAGAACCTGACCGCCGACTACGGCTGGACGACGGTCGAGGAGATGAAGGACGGTTTGCGGGCGGATCTCCGCAAGACGCAGGTGCAGGACTACATCTACTCGTACCTGACGACGGACGTGACGGTCTCGGAGGTGCCCGAGGCGCTGCTCGAGAACGGGCGCCAGGCGGCCACGGCGCGCTACCAGGCGTACGCGGACAGCTACGGCATGGACCTCGACACGTTCATCCAGACCTACGTCGGCTACGAGTCGATGCAGGCGCTGCTGGACGACTCGGAGGCGGACAACGTGACGTCGGTCAAGTTCTCGCTGATCGTCCAGGCCATCGCCGAAGACGCGCCGATCTCCGTGACGGAGGACGACGTCGCGGCGTACTTCCTCGAGCAGATGGGCTCCGCGGACTACTCGTCCTACGAGACCTCCTACGGCCTGCCGTACCTGAAGCAGGCGGCCCTGTCGCAGAAGGTCATGGACTACCTGTACGACCACGCCGTGATCTCGTAGGGCCCATCAGTACCGGCACCGCCGTGCCATTGTCATTGAGGTGCTTGTCATTTAAGTACCGGTACCGGTGTATCGTTGCCGAAAAACAACGGTACACCGGTACCGGTACTGGAATTGGTTGTTTCCGGTCCCCGTGAGACCGCGGCCTTGCCCTTCACACTGGCGCATTACTCTTCCCCCATGTCACGAGGACAGTTGGCTGTTGTGGGCGTCGCGTCGCGCCGTCCCGGCCGCGACGCCTACCAGAGCCTGCTGGACGGCCTGGACGGCTCCGTCATCACTCGCGCCGCGCAGCACGGCTGGGACCCCCTCTACCTCTACGCCGCGGACCTGGGCACGGCCGGCCTGCTAGCCGCGACGGAGAACGCCGCCGCCGTGGTCCTGATGGGCGGGGAGGACGTCGACCCGCGCCTGTACGACGGCCCCGTGGACTACCCCGGCGGCGGCCACTGGGAGCCCGCCGCCGACGCCGCCGAGATCGAGCTGATCCTGCGCTGTAGCCGCCGCGGCGTCCCGCTCCTCGGGCTCTGCCGCGGCCTCCAGGTCCTCAACGTCGCCTACGGCGGCAGCCTCATCCAAGACCTCGGCCCCGGCCTCCACGGCACGCCGCTCGACCAGCCGATGCCCCGCCACCCCGTGACGATCGCCGCCAACTCGATCCTCGCTCCGCTAGCCGGTCCCGACGGCCGCGCCACGGTCGCCCACGACCACCACCAGGCCGTCGACCGCCTGGCCGACCGGCTCCAAGCCATCGCCTGGGCCGACGACGGCGTGATCGAGGCGGTCGTCGCCCCGGGCAGCCCCATCGTGGCCGTCCAGTGGCACCCGGAGGACCTGGCCGCGCCCCGCGCCGACCTCGACGGCGTCCTGGACATCCTGGCCACCCTCGCCGGATCGCCCCCGGATGGACCATAATCGCCCCATGAGCGACTCTCCGTCCCCGCACCTCCGCCCCAGTTGGGACGAGTATTTCGTCCAGCTCGTGCCCATGGTCGCGGGCCGCGCCACGTGCGACCGCGGCCGCTCCGGCTGCGTCATCGTCCGCGACCACCGCCTGATCTGCTCCGGTTACGTCGGCTCGCCGCCCGGGCTCCCCCACTGCGACGACGTCGGGCACCTGTGGCGCAACGTCGTCGAAGACGACGGCACCATCCGCACCCACTGCGTCCGCACGATCCACGCCGAGCAGAACGCCATCGTCCAGGCGTCGAAATACGGCTTGCCGCTCGACGGCACGACGGTCTACTGCACGATGGAACCGTGCGCCACCTGCGCCATGCTGCTGATCGCCGCCGGCGTCACGCGCGTCGTAGCGCTGCGCCGCTACCACGCCGCCCAGCAAAGCCGCGACCTCTTCGCCGCCGCCGGCGTCACATTGGACGTCTGGTACGACGAAGACCAGATCTACGACAACCAAACCAAGTAACCGCGTGAGGGTGTGACATTGGGGACGGTTCCTTTTGTCACACTTCCTGGGGACCGTGACATTGGGGACGGTTCCTTTTGTCACGCTTCCCGCGCGAGGGTGTGACAAAAGGAACCGTCCCCTTTGTCACACACCCTTGTCATCCCGGCGAAAGCCGGGATCTTGAAGCTGTGGTTCGTCGAACCGCCGGAAAGATCCCGGCTTTCGCCGGGATGACAACGCCAGTGGGATGGCAGCCCAGGCCGAGGTGTCCGGCACGGTGCAGGCCACGGTGTCGGGCCCTGTGGCTGTCGCTCGTTCCTCGCTCCGTAGCCACAGTGCCCGACCCCCTGGCCTGCCCACCCCGTAGCCACAGTGCCCGACCCCCTGGCCTGGG
>JAISTC010000162.1 GCA_031272805.1 Propionibacteriaceae bacterium | reverse complement strand
GGTCGCCCCCCCCGGCGGCCCTGGGGGGGGGCCCCGGGGGGTGGCGCTCTTCCCTCGCCCGGTCGCCCGGGTGCCCGACCCCATGGCCTGGCCGCGGCATCCGACACCTCCGCCTCTAGCCAGGGGCCCTACGTTTCGCCGTAGACTGAGGGTATTCGCCGCCTCCGGGGAGGTCCTCGTGGTTCTCATGTCGGCTCGCCCGATCGCCGCTCCGCCCGTGTCGCGCTTCGGCGGCTGGGGCCGGACGGGCTTCGTCGTCGTCGGCGCCGTCGTCGTCCTCGTCGCGGTCACGGCGGGCGCCTGGACCGTCAGCTCCGTCATCCAGGGCGCGCCCGCCGAGCGTCTGACCCTCCTCGTCACGTTCGTCCTGGCCGGCCTGTTCGGCCTCGCGCTGATCGCCATCGGCTTGTTCTCGACGACGTGGACGGTGTACCCCGACCGGCTGGAGGTCCGCCGCCGCGGCGCCGCCACGGCCTACCCCTTCGCGTCCGCCCAGGACTTCGCCCTCACCGCCGACGCCAGCCTCAGCCTGACGGCGGACGGCGTGACGGTCCACCTCCCCGTCGACGAGCTGACCGACGCCGAGCGCCACGACCTCCTGGCCGCGCTCCAAGCCGCGCGACTGGCCGTCCGGCCGCAGTAGCCGCCGCTGCGTGGAGCCGGGCCCGTTGGCGCCTTGTCGGCGCACCTGGGGAAAACCCCAGGTCGTCACCCCGGGCCCGGCCACCACGGCCGGCGTGAGGCCCGATTCCGGCGCCGGGGCGACCACCGGCTTCGGAATCGGCGGGGGGGAGTTCAGAAAAGCGGTCTCATTCTGAGAGCGGAGCGGTCGGCGCAACAACAATTAACGTCAACAAGCGTAGCTTTGTTGAGCATCTCCGTCGCAAATTGCCTTACGCCGAAAACGGTGTCCGCGCATCCGAGCTCATGGACGCGCCGACAACTTCACCACCAACTCCGCGCCTTGCCAGCAAGGCGAACTGTGACCGGATCACGCCTCCCCCCGGCTTATTGTTTATCCCTCTGTAGTGAGCGGATCACCACCGCCGGGCGAAAGCATAATCAGCCCACTCCGGGGCGGTCAAGGGCCGATTTTGTGAAGTCTTGAACTGAATCGGTTGAGGCCGTTCAATCTTCACAAAAGAACGGGGGAAATTGAATGCAGGGGCGGTCGAACTCGGGTGCCCCGGCCCCGCCCGTCACCACTGGTACGACTGCCAGATCGGCTGGTAATAGGCGTCGAAGGCCACGCCGCCGGGCCCCTGGAAGCGGAAGACGCGGGCGCTGTCGGGGGCGTCGACGACGTTGACCCAGATGTCGTTGCCGCCGCAGGCCGTGGTCAGTTGTTCGACCGCGGTACCGCGCACCGTCAGGCTGGTCCGCTCGACCTCGGCGCAACTGGCGTCCGCCGCGAAGCCGGACTCGAGGGCGTCGGCGGCGTCCTGGGCGCTGGCCTCGCCGGCCGGGCCGGTCTCGACCGACACCTCGTAGCCGAGGTTGGCCAGGCAGTAGCGCAGCGTGCCCGCGCCGCCGCAGTCCTCCCACTCCAGCGGCACGAACAGCGTCCCCGTCGCGGCGTCCCCGACGAGCTTCTGGCCGGGCAGCGGCGTCCGCGCGGCCGTCGGCGACGGGCTGGGGGACGGGCGCGGCGTGGCGGTCGACTTGGCCGTGGGCGTCGCGGTCACGCGGGCGCTCGGAGTGGCGGTCACGCGCGCGCTGGGCGACGGGGTCGGCGCCGCGGTCACGCGGGGAGTCGGCGACGCGCTGACGCTCGGGCTCGGGCTGGGGCTGGGCGAGGCGCCGGGATCGCCGGTGGCACACCCGGCCAACACCAGCAGGCCGAGGGCAACCAACCAAGCGCGCGAAGACATGCCAGGAGTGTACCGACCAGGCGGGGGTGTCGTTGTTGTCGGCGGGCGGCGGTCCCGCCAGAATCCGCCGATCGGCGGATGTGCCGGCGGCCGTGCGGCGGCGACAATGGGGCCACCGGGCGGGGCCCTTTCCCACTGTCCCGTCCGGCCAAGGCCTGGCCGCGCCGGCGGGGCCGACTCGGCCGACCGCCCACCGACCCCCCGGCTGCCCCGGCCGGGTCAGGCGGGCAGAGGCCGTTCGGCTGGGCCTCCGCCCGCTTGGCCCGGTCGGGCGTTGCCGCCGCCCCGGGACCAGGCCAGAATGAAGCCCGCCACAGCCTCCGCCGGCCGCCACGTTGCCCAGGGCTGCCCTGGGCCGCCGAAAGGACCGCCCATGACCCGCGCATTGCCCCCGCCGGGCCTGTGGACCGTGCGCCGGACCTGGGACGTGCTGATCGCGGCCAATGTCGGGGTCAGCGCGGCGTTCCTCGTGACGATCGACCGGCCCCTCAAGTGGTGGCCGCCGCTCGTCGCCTACGCGCTCTGGTACATCGTCGTCGGCCGCCGCGTCCTGGCCACGCCCGACAAGCGCGGCGGCGCCGTCTACGCGGCCGGGCTGCCGGTCATCATCCTGGCGGGCTGCTGGTGGCAGCCCTGGACGGCGGTCCTCCTGATGTCCGCCCTGCCCCTGGCCTGGTGGCTCGTCCTGCCCCGCCGCCGCCTGGCCATCGCCGTGACGGCGGCCATCGCGGCCGCTGACGGGCTGGGCCAGTACATCGGCCAGCCGGCCTGGCAGACGGGCCAGGTCCGCTGGTGGTTCGCCCTCGGCATGCCGGTGGTCATCCTGGCGGTCACGATCGTCGGCGGCCTCTTCATGGAGCGCGTCATCCGCTGGGGCGAGGACCGCCTGTCCCTCGTCCAGGCCCTCGACACCGCCCAGGCGCGCAGCGTCGCCCTCGAACGCGAGGCCGCCGCCCTGGAGGAGCGGGCGCGGATCGCCCAGGACATCCACGACACGATCGCCCAGGACCTGGCGGGCATGGCGATGGTGGCGGAGCGGGTGCGGCGCCAGGCCGACACGCTCGCGGAGGCGGCGGAGCCGGACGCCCGACGGCGGGTGGCGGACACGCTGGGCGACTCCGTGGCCACCCTGACTGCGGCCACGCGCGCGACGTTGGCCGAGACGCGCGCCCTGATCGCCGGCACGATGCCGGTCACGCTGACCTCGACCTTGCCGGAGGCGTTGCGCCGCCTGGCCGACCGGTACGAGCGCGAGGCCGGGCTCGTCGTGACGGTGACGGCGACGGAGGAGCGGCTCGGCCGCGAGGCGCAAGTGGTGTTGCTGCGCTGCGCGCAGGAGGGGCTGGCCAACGTCCGCAAGCACGCCGCGGCGAGCCACGTCACGGTCACGCTGACGACGCGCGGCGACACGGCCACTCTGGCGGTGGCCGACGACGGCGTGGGGATCGGGGACGCCGTGGCCGAGGGGCCCGGGTTCGGCCTGGAGGGGCTGCGCGACCGGGTGCGGCTGGCCGGCGGCGAACTCCGGCTGGAACCGAACGGGCCGGGCGCGCCGGGCTGCCGGCTGGTCGTGACCGTGCCGATCCTGCCGACGCTGGCCGACGGGCCGGGTGGGTTGCGGCGCGACGACCTGACCGGGCTGGACGGGCCGGACGGGCCGGACGGTCACGCTGTCCGTCACGAGCGTGACGAGCGGGCCGGTCACGAGCGGGACGGGGGCGCGGCGTGATCCGGGTATTGGTGGTCGACGACCACCCCATCCTGCGCGACGGACTGACCGGCCTGTTGAACGACGAGGACGGCATCCAGGTCGTCGGCCAGGCGGCGGACGGCCACACGGCGGTCCGGCTGGCGCGCGAACTCCGACCCCACGTGATCGTGATGGACCTGCGGCTGCCTGGGATCGGCGGGCCGGAGGCCACTCGGCGCATCCTGACACAGGCGGGGGCGAGCGCGGCCGGCGAGGCCAGCGGGGCCACCTCGGCCAGCGGGCCGACCGGGGCGACCGGGGCGGCCGGGGCCAACGGGCTCGGCGGGTGGAGCCCGCGGGTCCTCGTGCTGACGACGTTCGAGGATGACAACACGATCACCGAGGCCATCGAGGCGGGCGCCAGCGGCTACCTCTTGAAATCGGCGTTGCCGGAGGAGATCGTGGCGGCCATCCGCGCGACGGCCGAGGGGCGGTCGGTGCTGGCGCCGTCCGTGGCGACGGCGATGGTGCGGCGGCTGCGGGCCGCGGCGGGGGAGTCGAATCTGACGGCGCGCGAGGCCGACGTGTTGCGGCTGGTGGCGGACGGGCTGAGCAACGCGGAGGTGGCGCGGACGCTGTGGGTCGAGCCGTCCACGGTCAAGACCCACCTGGAGCACATCTACGCCAAGCTGGGCGTCACAGGCCGGGTCCGCGCGGTGTC
>JAISTC010000155.1 GCA_031272805.1 Propionibacteriaceae bacterium | reverse complement strand
CGAGGCGGACGAAGGTCAGACATAAGAGGCAACATCGACGAAGCTGTTTTCTGGCGGTGCATGATCTGTGATGAGCGTAATAGAGCGGTTCAAGCGTTGTCCACCGGGTTGAGGGTTCGGATTTCGGGCTCTGTCGGCCGCGGGTATTGGGGATGGCCACGGTGTCAGGCCCCGTGGCTGTCGCTCGGTCCTCGCTCCGTAGCCACGGTGCCCGACCCCATGGCCCACCTGACAGCCACGGTGCCCGACCCCATGGCCTCCGTAGCCACGGTGCCCGACCCCATGGCCTATGGCCTCGCGCTATCCTCTCGGGTATGGCCGAACAGCGTATTCAGATCGCCCTTCCTCCCAAACAGCTTGCCGGGGTGTTCGCCGACTTCGTCCGCGCCTGGCACACGAAGGATGCCTTCGTCCTCGACTTCGCCGCGCTGACCGAGCCCGTCCAGCGGGACGAGGATTCCGGCGACCTCGTTCACAACGCCGCCATCGTCTCCCGCGTCCGCATCCCGCCCTCCCAGGTGTTCGAGCTGATGAAGGCGCTCGAGCAGCAGCTCTCCGCCTGGGAGAAGGAGAACCAGAAGTCACGGAGCTGAGGTCACGCGGGGCGGCCGCGGGCGGTGACAGCGGCAAGACTGGCGGACGGCCGCGGTATCAGGTGCCGCGGGCTGCGCTCGCTGGCGCTCGCTGCCGCGGCGCCTGACACCTCGGCCTTAAGATGGCCCGCATGGCAACGACTGATTTCCAAGGCACCCCCGTTCACACCGCCGGCGACCTCCCCACGGTCGGCTCGGCGCTGCCCCCCTTCAGCGTGACGGCGACCGACCTCGCCGAGGTCACATCCGCCGCGCTGGCCGGCCAGAAGCTGGTCCTCAACATCTTCCCGAGCGTCGACACGGGCGTGTGCGCCATGTCGGTGCGCCGCTTCAACGAGCTGGCCGCGTCCCTGCCCAACACGAAGGTTGTCTGCGTCTCAAAGGACCTGCCGTTCGCGCTCGGCCGCTTCTGCGGCGCCGAGGGCATCGCCAACGTCGTCACGACGTCCGCCTTCCGCTCGACGTTCGGCGAGGACTACGGCGTCACGATGGTCGACGGCCCACTCAAGGGCCTCCTGGCGCGGACGGTCATCGTGGCCGACGAGACGGGCCACGTGACCTACGTCGAACTGGTCCCGACCATCGGCCAGGAGCCCGATTACGCCGCCGCCGTGGCGGCGGCCCAGGCATAACCGCAGTCCCCCGCTGTCCGCCCGGTCCGGCGCGCCGGACCGTGGCGCGTGACGTCACGTTGGCCGTGACCGGCCTCAGCCTGCCTGGTACGCCTGGACCTGGCCGGACAGGTCGACCGTGAACAGGCGGGGGTCGAGGGCTTTGCCCTCGACGGGCGGGGACTCGTAGAGGTTGCGGTTGAGGGCGGCGAGCCCGGCGACGGACGCGCCGTCGTCCGAACCGCAGACGTGGAGCATGATGCGGCGCCCGATCGCCAGGACCGGTTGGCCCGCGATGTCGCCGGCCTTGAGCCAGACGGGCGTGTTGAGGATGAGCGACGCCGCCAGGTCCGGGCAGTCCGGCAGTTCGACCCGGTACCGCCCGCCCCGGCCTTCGAGGACGACCCCGGCGGCGCGCTGGTCGAGCGTCGCCCGCGCCTCGGCCGCGAGGTCTTGGCGCGTCAGGCCGAGCGCCTCGGCCCGCTTCGTCGTGACCGTCTCGAACGCCTCCGGCCGGTCCAGCGCGAACGTCAGCGCGAGGTCGTTCGGCAGTTCCTCCACGATCGGCCACCAGCCCCGGTCCGGGATCTGCGCGCAGGCGTCCCGGTACCAGGCCGCGGGCTGCAGCAGCGGCACGATGGGGTAGTCCAGAGTGTCCCCGCCCGCCGGGGGCGCGGCAGGCGGCGGCGCGAGGGTCGGCGCGGGCGTTGGCGCAGTCGCCGGCGGGGTCACGCTCGGCGCGGCCCCACCGTCGGCCGGCTGGTCCGGTTGGGGGGGAACAGGCGTGGCCGGTTCGCCGTCGACCGTCACGGCGGGCAGCGCCGCCGCGTCAACGGACGGTTCCGCGGGCGCCTTCCGGCGCTTGAACAGGCTCATGGCCCCAAGCTAGCACGGCGCCCCCGCGGACCTCGGGTAGGCTGCGGCGGTGACTTATGTGGTGGCTGTCGATGGGGGCGGTACGTCGACCCGGTCCGTGGTGGCGGACCGGTCGGGGCGCTGCCTGGGGTTCGCCAAGACGGGGTCGGGCAATCCGGTCTCGGCCGGCGAGGCGGTCGCGGCGGCCGCGTTCGCGGCCAGCCTCGACGCGGCGCTGACCCAGGCCGGCGTGGCCGCCGCCGACGTCGACTGCCTCCTGTTCTCCATGGCCGGGTCGTTCACGGGCGCCGCCAGCCCGGCGCTGGCGGAACGGCTGCGCGGGCTCGGCTTCCGCGTGACCCCGGCCATCGAGGGGGACCTCCTCGGCGTCTTCTGCTCCGGCGCCGCCGAACTGACGGGCTACACGCTCGAAGCCGGTACCGGCTCCGGCGCCGTCCGCGTCGAGGACGGCCGCATCGCCCGGACCGCCGACGGCCTCGGCTGGCTCCTCGGCGACGAGGGCTCCGGCTTCTGGTTCGGCCACGCGGTCGTCCGCGCCGCCTGCGCCGACCTCGACCGCCGCGGCCCCGCCACGGCGTTGACCAGCTTGGTCCTGGCCGAGGCCGGCGTCACGCTGGACTGGAGCCGGGCGGGCGAGGGCCGGCCCGCCGCGCTGCCGGCCCTCATGGGCTACGTCTACGACCTCCGGCCCGTCCAACTGTCGCGCTTCGCCCGGCTCGCGTTCGAGGCCG
>JAISTC010000118.1 GCA_031272805.1 Propionibacteriaceae bacterium | reverse complement strand
AAGCAGGTCCTCCTCGAACTGTTCTGCTTCATCTTCCTGTTCGCCGGGGTGTACGAGAACCTGGCCTCGGTCATGGGCTGGTACGGCTTCGGCGAATCCATCGTCATGATCTTCAACGTGCCGGTCACGGTGCCGCTGATCGAGGCGCTCTTCACGTACGCCGGCGTCCGGTTCCTGACCACGCTGAGGATCCCACCGTGGGCGGTCGTGGGCTTGTGCGGCGTCTTCGGCGTGTTCGCGGACCTGACGCTCGATCCCCTGGCGCTGGCGCAGGTCCGCGGCGACATCGGCCGCTGGAGCTGGTACATCGAGCCGGGGGACGTCAACCTGTTCGGCGCCCCGGTCTACAACTACTCCGGCTGGTTCCTCATCTGCGGCCTCGGCTCGCTCTTCATCCTCCTCGGCCGCCGCTGGCACGCCAAATCCGGCTACAGCCGCGTCGTCGGCGTCGTCTACCCGCCGCTCTGCTTCCTCGGCGCGCTCGCCGTCATGGTGTCGCCCCTGTCGAGCTTGCTGCTCTGGCTGGGGCCGTGGGGCCGGCGCGGCAGCGCCACGGAATACGTCATGCTCGCCGCCATGTTCGTCCTGTACGCCGTCGTCCTGGTGGTGTGGCGCGGGCGCGTGCGTGACGCCTGGCAAGCCTCCAACGTGACGGTCTTCCCCGTCGTGTTCGGAGTGTTCTACCTGGCCAACCTCGTGTTCGACGTCCTGGAGGGGCGGTGGGACATCCTGGCGTTCTCCCTGCCGTTCATCGCGCTCCACGCCGCCGTCTACGTCTGGGCGGTGGTGTCGGCGAGAAAGGTCACGCGGGCCGCCGGGGCGGCGGAGACCGCGGGGGCGGCGGAGACCGCGGGGGTCACGGAGACCGCAGGGGTCGCGGCATGAGGGAATACCAGTTCCGGGGCAACTTTCTGTACTACGTCCGGCTGGCCAAGCGGCTCAACGAGGCCACGCTGGCGGCGGCCGCCCGGCAAACCGGTTTGTCGCTGCCCGAGGCCGACGTGCTCAGCTTCCTGCGCGAGAACCCGGAGTTCGACACGGCCAAGGACGTGGCGCTGTACCGCGAGGTGTCGCGGGCGTACGTGTCGAAGGCGGTCGACGCGCTGGTCCAGCGCGGCTACCTGGACGTGACGCCCGACCCGGCCGATCGCCGCCTCCAGCACCTGCGCATCACTGAGGCCGCGCGTGACGCCGCCGAGGTCCTCCACGCGGCCCAGTTCGCCTTCTACGACAGGGTCACGGCGGGGCTCTCCAACGCCGAGGTGACGGCCCTGCTGGCCACGATAGAAAAGTGCGCGGCCAACCTGGTGGGCTGAGCCGGGTCCGCTGACTTGTCGCAATAACTATCACAGTTACAATAAAATCCAGATAACTGCGGCAGACTGAGGAGTCCCATGATCCACATCCATCCTGTGTCTGATCTCCGCAACAAGTTTCCCGAGATCGAATCACTGGCCCAGGCCGGACAGCCGGTGTTCCTGACCAAGAACGGCCATGGTTCCCTCGTGGTCCTCAGCTTGGAGAGCTACTCGAACCTGACCGACGACATCGAAGTGCGCCTGGACGAGGCGGACCGGGCCGCGGCCGAATCTGACGTCCGTCTCAGCCACGGCGAGGTCTTCAACCGCCTCCGGGGCCTGTTGTGACCGGCGACGCGCCTTACGACGTAACCTATCTGCCTCTGTTCTATGAGGACCTGGCCGACGCGGTGGACTACATCGCCCGCCGGCTGCAGAACCCGCAGGCCGCCGACCGCCTCATCACGGCGGTCGAGGCCGCCATCGCCGAACGGCAGAAGAGCCCGGCGGGCTACCAGCCCCATCCGTCCACGCGGGCACGGCCCTACCCGTACTACCCCATCCGGGTCAAGAACTACGTCGTCTTCTACGTCCTCATCGACCACGTGATGGAGGTGCGCCGCTGTCTCTACGCCCGGCGTGACCTGCCGACTCTCCTGTAGCCCTGGAGCTCTGGCTGGTCGGGCGAGGCCCTGGACGCGAAAGGGCGGTTCCCCCGGCATGGCGGGGGAACCGCCCCAAGCTCGTGCTCACTGGAGGAGACACGTCTTACTTCGTCGCCGTCGTCACGATCTGGTTGACCGTCGCGGTCGGGTCGATGTCGTGGCCGAACGACGTGATCTGGAAACCGGACGCGTCGCCGGCCAGGATCTTGTCCGGGCTTTCGACCGACGTGATGCCGCTGGTCGCGGGCAGGCTGACCACCGTGCCGAACGCCCGGCCGCCGAACGAGATGTACGACCCCGGGGCCGCGCTGGCCACGTTGGCCGACGCCAGCGCGCCGATCACGGCGATGGCCGTGCCGATGAGAACTTTCCGCATATTGTTCACCTCCTCACAAACTGGTTGGGCCCTAGACAGTACCTGGCGGGGTCAACTCGCCCGGATGACAGGCAATGGGGATGACAGGAGTGGTGGGTGGCTGGGGTGTTAGTGTCCTGGCTAGGACAAGGAGGGCAGGGATGAGCGGCGAGAACCGGACCGTGGTGATGTCGTCGGTGATGTTGCCGGCGCAGGCGAATCCGCATGGCAACATCCACGGTGGCGAGGTCATGAAGCTGATGGACTCGACCGCCGGCTGTGCCGCGGTCAAGTACTGCCGCCACATGGTCGTGACGGCGCGCGTCGACGAGGTCCAGTTCCTCCGGCCCATCCACGTCGGCGACTTCCTCACGATCACGGCCCGCGTCGTCTACGTCGGCACCACGTCGATGGAGGTCTACGTCACGGTCGACGTCGAGAACTTGCGGCAACAGGACTCGACCGTGCGCGCCCTCGACGCCTACTTCACGATCGTGGCCATCGGCGACGACGAGCGACCCGTGCCGGTGCCGCCGTACGTGCCGGAGACGGAGGAGGACATCGCGCTGTGGCACGACGTCCAGGCAAGGCGCGACGACGCCAAGGCCAGACGCGAGGCGAAGCTGCGGCGCACGTGACAGGGGGACGGTTCCTTTGTCACGCGGCAACTGTTGTCGCCTGTTTCGCCGGGATGACAAGGGGTGTGGGGCGGCCAGGGGTTAGCCCAGGCCGAGGGGTCAGGTCAGGCCATGGGGTCGGGCCCTGTGGCTACGGAGCGAGCTCTGCGAGCGACAGCCACAGGGCCAGACACCGTGGCCGACAGGGGACACTTCCTCTGGTAGGCCACGGTGTCAGGCCCGCTGGCTGTCGCTCGTTCCTCGCTCCGTAGCCAGCGTGCCCGACCCCATGGCCCGACCCCGCGCCCTGAACGCCCAGCGTGAGCTTGCCACCGCCGGACCGCACCGGCCGACCAACCCGACCACGGTTCTGTACATGACCGCTGGCTGAGGCGTGGAGGGACGGCGTTCGCTCCGCCCGCAGCGCCGCCGCCGCCCCACTGGCGCACCGCGTGACGGTTCGGCGGCCGAGGACGAAGAGAAGGCCGTGCCTTCACGCCGGACTCAACGCCCACCGTGCGAGCGCAGCGAGCAGTGGAGAAGTGTGACAAACGGAACCGTCCCCAATGTCACACAACGGGCGAGCGCAGCGAGCAGTGGAGAAGTGTGACAAACGGAACCGTCCCCAATGTCACACGGGGGGGTTACTTCCAGAGGGTCATTAGGAGGAAGGCCAGTGCTATTAGGCCCATGCCGATCAGCATGTTCCAGGTGCCCAGCGTCACCATGAACGGGATGGACGCGCCGGCGACGCTGTACGTGATGATCCATGCGACGCCCAGCAGCGCGCACGTGATGAACAGCGGCGGCACCCAGCGGCGTTCGTTGGGCACGCCCTTCATCGCCTTGTCACGGTGGATCGACTCGACCTGTTCGTGGCGCTTGAGCTTGCGCTTCTCGTCGGCCGCCGCGCGGGTCTTGGACTCGGGCATCGCTTATCCTTTCAGAACCGGCACTAGCTTAGGTCACGCGGGCAAAGTGGGCCATTCTTGGGGAGTGTTGGGGGCGGTGTTGGGGCGGTGTTGGGGGGGGCGGCCACGGTGTCAGGCCCCGTGGCTGTCGCTCGTTCCTCGCTCCGTAGCCACGGTGCCCGACCCCCTGGCCTGACGGTGCCCGACCCCCTGGCCTCGCTCGTTCCTCGCCAGGGCCGCGGCGCCTGACACCTCGGCCTCAGACGAAGGGCGTGGGTGTGGGCGTGGGGGAGGGCGGTTCTGTGGGCTCGGGCGTCGGGGAGGGGGCCGGGGGCTCGTACAGTTTGCCTAGCCAAACCGTGATCGGGTCCGTGCGCTTGATGGTCTGGTCGGAGGCCGGGTCCTGGCCGACGACCTTGCCGACGCGGTCCGCGTCGCCGACGTCCTGCGTGTCCCAGACGACCCCGTTGATGTCGACGCCGTACGACGCCAGCTTGGCCCCGACCTGGGCCTCGGTCATCCCGGACAGGTTGGGCATCGTGAACTCGCCCGTGTCGTAGTAGCACTGGACCGTCGTGTCGACGGGGACCTCCTGGCCCGGCGCGGGGCTGCACGTGATGATGTGGTCGATCTGGTAGCCCGCCTGGTACGGGTACTCCTTCGGGTCGGCCGGGTCGATCTTGGCCTTCGTGAAGCCCGCCTCGCGCAGCGCCTGCTCCGCCTCGGCCTTGTCCAGCCCGATCAGGTTCGCCGGGATGGTCGCCTTCTTCGGGCCGTCGTTGATGTAGACCGTGACCTCGGTCTGCTTGTCGACCGCCGTCTTTTCGGCCGGATCCTGGCGGACGACCTTGCCGACCGTGTCGTCGTTCGGCCCATCCTCGTGGACCACGTTCGGCACCAGTTCGGCCGCCGTGATCGTCTCCTTGGCCGTTTCCTCCGACATCGTGATGACGTACGGCACTTCGACCGTCGTCACAACCGGCGTATCGGGCGGCCGGTTGATGTAGTAGAAGATGCCGATGACGACGCCGACGAGCACGACGGTCAGCGTCAGGATGAGCGCGATGAGGCCCTTGCGCAGGCGCGGCGGCTCCTCGTCGAAGTAGTCGTCCTCCTCGGCCAGCGCGCCGCCGATGACGGGCTGGCCGATGACGGCCGCCTGGCCGAAGACGGGCTGGGGGCCGGTCGGGTGAGTCAGGAGCTGGGTCGGCTCCGACGCGATGGTCCGCGCCGACGGAGTGGGCAGCGACGGCGCCGGCATCGGGATGACCGCCGTGACCTGCTGGCCGGTCAGCAGCCGGGTGATGTCGTCGGCCATCTCCTTGGCCGTCTGGTAGCGGTTGTCGGGGCTCTTCTCGAGCGCCTTGAGGACGATCGCGTCCATGTCCGGCGTCACGACGGGGTCGAGCTGGGAGGGCGGCACCGGGGCCTCGCGGACGTGCTGGTACGCCAGGGAGACCGGCTCGTCGCCCTGGAACGGCGGGCGGCCGGCCAGCAGTTCGTACAGCAGGCAGCCAGTGGCGTAGATGTCGGCGCGGCGGTCGACGGCCTCGCCGCGGATTTGCTCGGGCGACAGGTACTGGGGGGTGCCGATGACGGCGGCCGTCTGGGTCATCGACGCGGCCGTGTCCGACACGGCCCGGGCGATGCCGAAGTCCATGACCTTGACCTGGCCGGACGTCGTCACCATAACGTTGGCCGGCTTGATGTCACGGTGGACGATGCCGTGGCGGTGGGAGTAGTCGAGCGCGTTGAGGACCGACGTCGTCAGCTCCAAGGCCCGCTCGGGCTGGATCTTGCGGCCGTCGCGCAGGATGTCGCGCAGCGTGTGGCCGACGACCAGTTCCATGACGATGTACGGGATGTCGACCCCGGCTTGAGAGTCGAACTGCTCGCCCGTGTCGTAGACGGACACGATGTTCGGGTGGTTGAGGCCGGCGGCCGCCTGCGCCTCGCGCCGGAACCGGGCTTGGAAGACCGCGTCGTTGGCGAGGTCGGGGCGGAGCCGCTTGATGGCGACGTCGCGCTCCAGGCGGATGTCACGCCCCCGGCGCACCTCCGCCATCCCACCGCGCCCCAGCAGGGGCCCGAGGATGTAGCGGTCGCCCAACAGGTTGTCGGTCATCCACGTCCTTTCGCGACGGCGGTCCGCGCGGCCGTCAGGTCAGTCGGCGGCGGGCAGGCGACGGAGGGCGCCCGCCCCCGCGCCGTCGCACGCACTGCACCATTCTTACCGCAAACCCTGAGAACTCGCTGAAAATCAGGTCTCGATTCGGGCACAAGTCCCCGCGCGGCCCAGCCCGTCACGCGGTCCGCCCCGTCGGTCGTCACGCGGTCCCTCACGCCGTCCGCCCAGCCCTTCATCACGCCGGCCTCGTCGCCTGGATGACGTTGCGGAGGATGGGCCCGGCGAGCGCGCCGGACGCCATGTCCGTGGCCTCGACGCTGGCCGACTGGATGAACACGCAGACGACCACGTTGGGGTCCGTGGCGTAGCCGACGTACCAGGCGTAGGGCTGCTCGCCCTCCTCCCACTCGGCCGTGCCCGTCTTGCCGCCCATCGTGACGCCCGGAATCTGGGCCGCCGTGCCCGTGCCCCACTCGACGACGCCCTGCATCATCGTCATCAGCGTCTTGGCGTCCGCCTCGGACATCGCCTGGACCGACGTCGCCTCGTGCTCGTACAGGACCGTGCCGTCGGCCGCCGTGGCCTTCTCCACGACGTACGGGTCCATCCGGAGCCCGCCGTTGACGATCGTGGCCGCCACCATCGCCATCTGCAGCGGGCTGGCCGCGATCTCCCACTGGCCCATCGCCGACATCATGACCTGCGCGTCGTCCGGGTGGACGGCCACGAGGTTGCCCGAGTCGTCCACGCGCGTGAAGTAGCGCGACGGGGCGTCGCCCAGGTCGTCGAAGTGGGTCGAGTTGAAGCCGAACAACTCGGCCTGCTGCTGCAGCGCGTCCGCGCCGAGCGCCCGGCCGAGGTTGGCGAAGCTCGTGTTGCAGCTCATGGCAAGGGCGAACGCGAAGGTCTGCTGGCCGTTGCCGCAGGCCGACGCGTTGGGCAGCCACTTGTCCGAGTTGGGGAGCTGGATCGAACTCGGGGTGTCGATCAGGGTGTCGGGCGTGTAGCCGGCCTTGAGGGCGGCGGCGGCCGTGATCAGCTTGGCGGTCGAGCCGGGGGGGAAGACGTCACGCGCGGCGCGGTTGACCATCGCCTTGGTCGGGTCGGCGATCAGCTCCGCCCACGAGGCGGCGAGAGCGTCGAAGTCGTGGGTGGCGAGGAGGTTGGGGTCGTAGGACGGCGTCGAGACCATCGCCTTGACGGCCCCCGTCGCCGGGTCGAGGACGACGATCGCGCCCTCCGCCTGGCCCAGTTGCTCCGTCGCCACCTGTTGGAGTTTGGGGTCGATCGTGGTCTGGACGGTCGCCCCGGCGGGCGTCTCGCCGTTCCACTCCTGGACCAGCGACTTCATCGCCTGCGTCGGGTCCGTCCCGGCCAGGTAGGCGTCGTAGGAGTTCTCGATGCCGCGCGTGCCGTAGACGAACGAGTAATAGCCCGTGATGTGGGCGTAGAGCGAACCCTGGGGGTAGACGCGCTGGCGGTCGAAGCGCTCGTCCGTCGCCGCGGCCGGGACCGTCTCGGCGATGACCGTGTCGCCGGCCAGGATCTGGCCGCGCTGGCGGTCGAACTCCGAGTACACCGTCCGCACGTTCTCCGGCTGCGCCTCCAGGTCCTGCTGGCGCGCCACCGTGAAGTACGTCAGGTTGCCCAGCAGCGCGAACACCATCAAGGCCGCGACCAGGGAGACCAGGCGGATCTGGCGGTTCATGACAGGCCTCCCGGGGGTGGGAGGGCGATGGTCTCGTCACGCTCGGGGCCGGCTGCGGCGTCGTCTTCCTTGACCAGGTCGGCCGGGACGTCCAGCAGCGGCGCGGCCTGGCCGCTGAACAGGTGGCGCAATTGGCGCACGTCGATCGTCATCGTCCGCTCGTCCGCCAGGTCCACCTCGACCAGGTCGACGGGCCGCCGGACCTCGTGCGACGTGACCAGCAGGAGGCCGGCCAACAGCCAGTTGGCGATCATGGACGAGCCGCCCTGCGACAGGAACGGGCAGGTCAGGCCGGTGAGCGGCAGGAGCCGGGTCGAGCCGCCGATGATGGCGAAGGTCTGGAGCAGGAAGCCGAAGCTGAGGCCGGCGGCGAACAGCTTCGTGAACGGGTCCTTGGCCTGGAGCGCCATGCGCAGGCCGCGGAATGCGATCAGGCCGTAGATGACGACGATGCCCATGAGCCCGGCGACGCCGATCTCCTCGACCAGCGACGGGGCGATCATGTCGTTGAAGTAGTACGGCGTCATGTACGGCCAGCCGAGGCCCCAGCCCGCGCCCGCCAGGCCGCCGACCGACATGCCGTACTGGGCCGTGATGATCTGGTAGGCGCCGTCGGGGAAGTCCTCGGGGTGGAGCCAGTAGGCGACGCGCTGCTGGACGTGGCCGAACAGCCGCCACGCCGCCAGGCTGCCGCCGAGGCCCAACCCGGCCGCGATGACGATCCAGCGGAGCTGGCCGGTCGAGACGTAGAGCATGAGGACGATGAGGCCGAAGAACAGGAGGGCCGTGCCGAGGTCGCGCTGCCCGACGATGATGACGAGCGACACGCCCCACATGACGAGCAGCGGCGCGATGTCGCGGACGCGCGTCAGCCGGAAGCCGAGAAGGCGGCGGCCGCCGCTGGCCAGCAGCTCGCGGTTTTCCGTCAGGTAGCCCGCGAACGAGGCCGCCAGGACGAGCTTGGCGATCTCGGCGGGCTGGAGCGAGAACGGGCCGAGGTGGATCCAGATGCGCGAGCCGTTGACCTCCCAGCCGAGCCCCGGCACGAGCGGCAGGAGCAGCAGGACGACGGCGGCGGCGCTGAGGACGTAGGGGTAGGCGTTGAGGCGGCGCAGGTTGCGCAGCCAGATGAGGATCGCGCAGCAACCCGCCAGCCCCAGGAACAGGGCGATGATCTGGGAGCGCTCCGAGAAGCGGCCCCCCTCGCTGACCTTGTCGAAGTCGAGCGTGAAGCGGTAGAGGGCGGCCTGGCCGATACCGACCAGCGCGAAGACGCACGGCAGCAGGACCGGGTCGGCGTACGGCGTCCGCCACCGGACCACCAGGTGGAGTGCCACGCCGACGCCGAACCAGGCGATCGTGACGGGCAGCCAGTGGGCGGGGAAGGCGTTGTCCCGGTTGAGGCCCGTCAGGATGTAGCCGCCCCAGCCGAGCGACTGGGCGACCAGGATGAGGACGAGCTCGATCCCGCGGCGCTGCTTGAAGACCACGGGCGCGGTACCCGCAGGCGGGGCGACGGGGGCGGTCAGTTCGGACATGGCCACGCCGTCAGCAACCGTCGTCCGGGTAGAACACCGGCGGGGTGGAAGCGGCGGGGCTGGGAGAGGTCACGCTCGGAGTCGGGCCGGCCGTGGAGGCGGCGACGGTCGGGGCGGCGGAGGCAGTTGAGGCGGCGGTCGCGCTGGTCCGGGCCGTGGCCGTACCGCTGGGCCGGGCGGAGGTGGTAGTAGAGGCGGTGGCCGCGGCCGGGGACGGGCTGGGCGACGGCGCGGCGGCCGACGGCGAGGGGCTGGCGGCCGGGGTCGGGGTCGGGCGCAGGGCGGCCTCGCGCGCAGCCCGGCGTTCGAGGCAGGCGGCCGACTCGCCCGCCAACTGCTCGACCAGGGCGCGGCCCGCGTCGGCGTTGTCGACCTGGATGCCGCGCTGGAGCTCGTCCCGGCGCGCGAACGGCAGGTCGGCCAGGGCGATCGAGGAGCCCTCGAACTCCTGGTTGGTCGAGACCCCGGCGACCGTCCCCGGGAAGCCCCGGAAGATGGCGACGTAGCCGTGGGCGTCGCCGACGAAGTACTGGTGGCTGGCGTACAGCCAGAGCCCGCCGACGGCGGCCGCCACGGCGATGACGATGGCGGCGACGACGCCCACGACGCGGCGCCGGTGGCGCGGCGGGGCCGGCGCGGGCGTGTAGCGGTCGGACTCGTCCGGGCCCGCGTCCGTCGCCCCGGCCTGGTCCGCCGAGCCTCGCCCCGGCGTGACCGCCGGGCCCGGTTCCGGGGAACCGAGGGCGGCCAGCGTCAGCGGCGTCGTCCGCGCGGCGGCGCCGAGCAGGAAGCCCTGGCCGGCGGCGCGGCCCGTCGCCTGAACCGGCTCGGCCGCGATGATCTGGGCGCGCAACCCGCCCCAGACACTCCCCAACCAGGGATTCTCGATCCGCGTCGACGTCTCGTCCGGCAGGTCGCCCGGCGGGGTCGTCGGCGACGACGCCGTATCGAGGTCGGCCGAGCTGAGCGGCAGCGTCGGGGCGTCCTCGCCGGCGTCCGCGGCCGAGGGCGAGGACGGGGAGGTCGGCGTCGCGGGCAGGGTGGCGGGCGGTTTGGCGCCGGGCGGCACGGTCGGGACCGTGTCCTCGTGGCCCGGCGGGACCGGCACGGCCTCGTCCAGCCGCGCGGTCTCCTCGACCGTGGCCGGGCCCTGCGGGTGGGCCGGGTCGACGACGTCGGCCAGGACCAGCGTGATGTTGTCGGAGCCGCCGGCCTCGTGGGCCGAGTCGACCAGCGCGGCCAGCGCCTTGGCCGGGTCGGGCAGCGCCAGGCCCCGCGCGATGACGGGGTCGTCCACGAGGCCGCAGAGCCCGTCCGTACAGAACAGGAGCCGGTCGCCGTCCTTCAGCGTCACGAGGAGCAGGTCGGGCCGGGAGTACGGCTGGCCGTTGAGGACGCGGAGGAGGAGGGAGCGGTGCGGGTGAGTGAACGCGGCCTGCTCGCCCAGCCGGCCCTCGTCGATCAGGGACTGGACCCACGAGTGGTCGTGGGTCAGGCGGAGCATCCGGTTGCCGCGCAGCAGGTAGCCGCGCGAGTCGCCCAGGTGGACGATGCCGAAGTCACGGCCGTCGAACAGCCCGCCGCACACCGTCGTCCCCATGCCGTCGAGGTCGGGGTTCTCGTCGATCAGGTCGGCCAGCCGCTCGTTGGCCCGGCGGGCCGCCTCGTCCAGCAGGTCGAGCATGTCCTCGCCCCGGCCCTGGCCGTCGATCTCGTGGAACTCGTCCACGGCGATGCGGCTGGCCAGGTCGCCGGCCGCCGCGCCGCCCATGCCGTCGGCCACGAGCAGCATCGTGGGGGACGCGAAGCCCGAGTCCTGGTTGTCCTTGCGGACCAGGCCGACCTCCGAATGGGCGTGGACCCGCAGCTCGAGGCCCATCAGTGTTCCAACCTCATCTGGGTCCGGCCGATCTGGATCGTGTCGGCCGGGGTGACGATGCGGGGGCCGGAGATGCGGACGCCGTTGACGAACGTCCCGTTGGTCGAACCCAGGTCCGTCAACAGCCAGCCGCCGTCCGCCTGGCGGTCGAGCGCCGCGTGGGGGTGCTTGCTCGTGACGTACTCGTCGTCCAGGTACAGCTCACACTCGGCCGACCGGCCGATCCGGACGTGGTCGACCAACTGGAGCCGCTGGCCCGCCAGGGAGCCCGAGTCGATGGCCAGGACCTCCGGCGAGTTGGGGCGGCGCGTCCGCGGGGTGGCGCCGGCCCGGCTGGACCGGCCCGCGCGTGACGGCTTGGGCTGGGCCGGGGCCTCGGCGGTCCCCGCCGCCGTCCGCGCCGCCTTGACCGGCCGGCCGACCATGTCCGTCCGGACCACGAGGGCCACGAGGATCACGAACAGCCAGAGGAGGGCGAGAAACGCCACTTTGAAGGTCAGGACGGCAAACGAACCCATGCTCGGCGGCCCCTCAGCGGCCCGCCGGGGCGCGGACCAGGAGTTGGGTGCTGCCGAGGGTGATCCGGTCGCCCTCGTGGAGCTCGGCCTCCGCTACGCGCTCGTCGTTGACGTAGACGCCGTTGCGGGAGCCGTTGTCGAGGATGTGGACCGTCCGGCCCTCGTTCGTCGCGTTGACGACGATCTCGGCGTGGAGTCGCGACATGCCGGGGTCGGAGATCGTCACGTTGGCGTCGTGGCCGCGGCCGATCGTGAAGGAGCCCGGGACGAGGGGGTGGCGGATGCCGTTGACCTCGAGGACGAGGTCGGAGCGCTGGCCGCGCGCGGCGGCGCTGGCGGCGGCCGGGTCGGAGACGCCTGCGACGGAGCGGGACGTGATCTTGAACCGGCCGGTCGGCAACTCCGGGTACTCCTCGTAGCCGATCGTGATCGGGCCGGGGAAAGAGTAGTTGCGATCCGTGGCGTAGTGGCGCAGGTCCTGGGCGATCTCCTCGTTCATCGTCCGGGAGAGCGGGAACAGGCGGGCGTAGTCGGCCGCCGACAGCGCGACGCGGAAGTCGTTGGGTACGATCCAGCGGTCCCGGCCGAGGAGCTGGGCCTCCGTGTCCAGTTCCTTCTGGAGCCGCTGGGTGATCTCGGGGATCTCGACGACGCCGCCCCGCCGGAACACCCAGTCCGCCGCGGACTGGAGGCCCTTTTCGATGGCGCCGAACACACCCATGGGCGACTCCTTCCTCCAACGGACCCAATGTGCCAACTCTAGCCGGACCCGCGCGTGACGCTACTTATTGAGTTGAGGCTAGTCGAAGAGGGTTGGCTGTGTGGGGGTGGTGGGTTGGGTGGGGGCTACCTCTGTCATCCTGAGCGAAGCGAAGGATCTCTCGGTCGGTGGAACGAGATCCTTCGCTGCGCTCAGGGTGACAGGGGTGGGAAAGCCTGGTCCACTGTTGGGCGTGGCGCCGCGCTGGTAGGCCTCGGCGGCGCCTCTGGCCAGGGTGTCGGCCCGTTCGTTGAGGGGGTGGCCGGCGTGGCCCTTGACCCACTCGAACGTGACGGCCCTCCCGGCCAGGGCCTCGTCCAGCGCCTGGACGAGGTCGAGGTTGAGGATCGGCTTCTTGTCGGCCTTGCGCCAGCCGCGGCGCTTCCAGCCCGCCATCCACGTCGTGCAGACGTTGATGGCGTACTGGGAGTCGCAGAGGACGTGGAGCGGCTCGGCCGTCCCGGCCGTCTGGCGGAGCAGGTCGAGGACGGCCATGAGCTCGCCCATGTTGTTCGTCCCGTGCGGCCAGCCGCCCGCCGCCCAGCGCTGGGCGTCGATGAACCACGCCCAGCCGGCCGGGCCGGGGTTGGACAGGGAGGACCCGTCCGCGGCGGCGGTGATCAACGCGCCGCCGCCTACTGGCCTTCGCGGCCGAAGGCCACGCGGTACGTCGCGCCGGTCTCGGTCAGGACGCATTCGTAGTAGGTGTCCTCCGTCGTGCAGGTCAGCGCGACGTCACGGCCCAGCGGGGCGGCGTACGCCGTGATGCCGAAGTCGCCGGTCGCGTCGGGCTCGATGGCGGCGGCCACGTTGGCCGCGACCTCGCAGGACAGGCTCGCGCCCATGACGCCGAGCTTGTCCTCCTCGCAGACCTTGACCGTGTCGGCGGGCAGCGAGCCCACCCGGGGAGCCTCGGTCGGCGCCGCCTCGGACGGGGCCGGGGTGGGCGAGGGCGCCGCCGCCGGCGTCGGGCTGGGCGTCGGCGTGGCGGACGCGGCCGCGGTCTGGGACGCGCTGGGCGTGGACTCCTCGACCGGCTCGGTCCACTGAGTGAACAGGTAGTACATGAGCAGCGCGATCAGGCCGCAGCCCGCCACGATGAGGATGATCGCGGCGATCAGGGTTCCGCGGCCGCGCTTGGGAGTACCCGAGGACCGGCTCGTCCGGCTCGGGTCGTAGCGGTCCGAGTCGCGCGAGCGTTCGCGCGACGGCGGGGTGTAGGCGTCGGGGCCCGGGGTGAGCGGGCCCGGCTCCGCCGGGGCGGGGCTGGCGAACACGCCGGAGTCGGCCGCGCCGGCCCCAGCCAGGCGGGACGGCGTCGTCGGGCCGGCGGGCGGCTGCGCGAACGGCGAGCCGGGGTCGGGGGCCACGGGGATCGTCGGGTGGACGCCGGCCGCGGCGCTGGCGGCGGCCGCCATGTCGGCCACGGACGGGACGCGGCGGGAGCGGAACAGGTCGTCCGTCGGGCCGGGCTGGAAGTTGCCCAGGCCCGAGGTCAGCGAGGTCGGCGACAGGCCCGTCGTCAACGCCGCCCCCATCGGCTGCTGCCAGGCGGGGACGTTGGGGTTGACCGGCTGGTCGAGCGGCGCGCGCAGGCGCGAGGCCGAGTTGAGCAGCTCGCTCGACAGGTGGGCCGTCGAGTCCTCCTGGATGCCGAACAGCGCGGGGCCGCGCGACTCGGCGTTCGGCAGGATCTCCGAGAGCCGCAGCGTCGTCTCCGTGGCCTCGGCCGGCGGCGCGGGCGGCTCCGGCGGGACGGCCGGGATCGCGGGCTCCGGCGCCGGCGGCGTCACGGGCTCCGGCGGCGTCAGCATGTCCGCCGCGTCGGCGGCGGCCGTGGCGGCCGCGTCAGGGGCGGGGGGCTCCGGGGCGGGGGCGGGTTCCGGCGCGGGCGCGTCGGGGGCCGTCATGAAGCTGGGCGGCTCGATGTCGAACGTCGGCGGCTCCACTTCCACGGCCACGGCCGCGGCCGGGTCGGGGACCGCGGCGGCCGCCTCGGCCGGGAGCAGCAGCGGCGCCGTGACGTCGCCGGAGCCGGCCGCCAGCGCGTCGGCCAGGTCCGCGTGCGAGCCGAGTGTGGTCTCGTCCTCGGGCGTGTCTGTCACGGCCGCGGGGGGTTCGACGACCGGAGGAGGTGGTGGCGCGTCGTCTGGCGGGGCCAGTGGGCTGAACTGGGCGGGGGGTGTCTCGGGGGCGGCCACGGTGTCAGGCCCCGTGGCTGTCGCAAGCTCCGTAGCCACGGTGCCAGACCCCGTGGCCTCTGTCGCCTCCGTGATGGGGACCGGGGGGACGCCTTCGGGGAGGCCCAGGGCGGCGGACAGGGGGGTCCAGCCGTCGGTGGGCGGCGGTGGGACGGGTTCGGCCGCGGGCGGGGCCGGGGGGGCCGGCACGGCGTCGGGGGAGGTGGCGGCCACTCCGGCCGCTGTTACGGGGGGTTCGCCACCGGTCGGGGCACCGGTCCGGCCACGGAACAACCATTGTGGGATCCCGTTGACAGGGATGTGGCAGACCGGGCATGCGGCGAGGGCGGACGAGAATTCGTGTCCGCAATGCGCGCAAGTTATCACTATCGTCCCTTTCCACGCGGGCTAGGGGACAGTATTGCATCCCGACGCCGCCTCCGGGGCGAGCCCCTCCGGAGCAAAGCCGGGGTTAGTCTTCTCGCATGGCTGAACTCAAGGCACGACTGCGGACCGATCTGACGGCGGCGATGAAGGCAAAGGAGGCGTTTGCCACGCAGACGCTCCGCATGGCCCTCGCCGCCATCGCCAACGAGGAGGTCGCCGGCAAGGCGGCCCGGGAGCTGACCGACCAAGAAGAACAGCAGGTCGTGACGCGGGAGGTCCGCAAGCGGCGCGAGTCCGCCGAGGTCTACGCCGGCGCCGGCCGGCCCGAACTGGCCGAGAAGGAAGCCCAGGAGGCCGACTTCCTGGCCCAGTACCTCCCGGCCGCCCTCTCCGACGCCGAACTCGACGCCATCGTGACGGAGGAAGTGGCGAAGGTGGCGGATGCCACCCTCAAGCAGATGGGGCCCATCATCAAGGCCGTCAACGCCCGCGTCCAGGGTCGGGCCGAGGGCGCCGTGATCGCGGCCAAGGTCAAGGCCGCGCTGGCGTGACGCCGTGTCGTCCGGCGCTCAGGATGACAGAGGGGGCGCGGGGGTGAGATGGCTGGGTTCGGCGGGGAGTTCTGACAGAATCGCTGTAAGGAGTGCCTCCCCCCTGGGAACTTACTAGGTATGGGACCACTCGCTGTCGCGGTGAGAGGGGCGGGTTTGGTAGGCCGTCCGGCAGAAGACCAAGCTCGGTCCGAGTCTGCCGTTTTCGAGCGGGACGACCGGACTGTGGCGCGGTTCACAGCGCTCTACACCGATCAGTACCAGCGGGTGGTCGCCTACGCCAAGCGCCGGGTCGGAGACCTCGGCGCGGCGGAAGACATCGCGGCGGACGTGTTCCGGATCGCGTGGGAACACACGATCGACACCGTCCCGGAGCCGGGCTGGCTGTTCGCCACGGCCCGCAACACCGTGATGCACTACCAGCGCTCGGCGGCCCGGGCCGGCGCGTTGGCAGAAGCGGCCGGGCAGGAAGCCAATCGGCGGATGACGTTGCAAGTTGATCAAGACGAACAGGTCACGCGGGTCCGGGAAGCCCTGGAGGAGCTACCGGCTGACCAGCGTGAACTGCTCATGGCCTACTACCTCGACGGTTTGAGCGGGACCGAGTGCGGCAATCTGCTCAACTGCTCTGTCGGCGCGGTCTGGGTCCGGCTCCACCGGGCCCGCAACGCCCTCAAGGCGCAGTTCGAGGCCGTAGGCGACCTCCGGGCCTCCGGGCCAACCCATCGACCGGCGCGTCCGACGCGGCCGGCCGCCTCCGAAAAGGATCAGCGATGAATCTGATCGACCTCCTCAAACGCTCCGACGCCGATCCTCCCGTGCGTCGGGGCGCTCCCTTGAGCCCGCGCGGTCGGGCGGAGCTTCGTTCCCTGGTCGGGCCGGCGGCGGACCAGGGCCTGAAGCGTCGGGCCGCGCGCGGTTCGGGGCGTTTGCCCCAACTCCTGAGCGTCGGCCTCACCGCACTGGTGGTCGTGGTCGGCGGGGTCGGCCTCGCGCTGTGGCCCAGGGAATCCGAGGTCCAAACACCGGTGCAATCCTCCGGGTCCTCCGCAACGGTCGCAGCGACCCCGACCCACAGCGCGAGCCCGACTCCCTCGGCGGCCTCCACCGCCGAGCCGTCGCCCTCGGCCGCGCCCAGCGAGCAGGCCGCGGCCCAGTCGCAGCCCGCCGTCGCACCCAGTCAACCCGGTACTGGCTCCGGCGGCTCCGGCGGGACCGGCGGTTCTGGCGCGACCGGTACCAGCGGGACCGTTGTCGTCGACTCCGGGCCCAGCCAAGCCGCTCCGCCCGCCCCGTCCGTCAACGCGCCGAGCAAGGCGGCTGCCCCTGCCACGAGCCCGGCGCCCGCCCCGACCAGCGCGCCCGCCAGCCCGCGCTGGGTGCCCACGGCCGCCGACCTCCAGGGATCGTGGAAGGTCAGCTACTACGGCGGAGTCTGGGCCTCGGACGGCCACGTCCTCATCATCGGCAGCGACCACGTCACCCTGGCGTCCGAATGCGCCGAGGCCGGCAGCACGGCGTATGTGGCGGCGAACAGCGGGGCCTGGAGCTTCAGCGACGGCCCGGTCGACGCCTCGGCCTGGACCTGCTCGACCGAACCGCGTCAGCCCGGCACGATCGACGGCGCCATCTTCGCCAGCCTCAGCCAGGCCACGCGCTGGTCGATGGACAGCGCCAACCGCGTGACCATGACCGACAGTTCTGGCAATATCAAGATCGTGCTCGACCGCACATAGATGTAACGGGGGGGATAAGGCAGCAGGGATGGCCACCGGCCGTCCCTGCTGCCGCGTTCGGGGGCCTTAGTTCGGCAGCGGGGTCCACGTCCGGGAGAGCGCGGGGTCGAGTTCGGGGGCGAGCGCGTGGCGGGCGCGGTTGGGGATGTGGGAGGCGCGCGTGTTGGCCTGCGTCGGCGGTTCCCACGTGGCGGTGGGCGTCGGCTCGGGGTCCGGCGTCACGCGGGTGAGGCGGGGGTAGGTGTCTTCCAGTTCTGGGGCCAGGGCGCGGCGCGGGGCGCGGCGCGCGGGCGCGGGCGCGGGGGTGACGCGCAGGCGGCAGCGGCCGACGGGCACTGTGCCGTCGGGGCGGATGGCGGGGGCGTGGGGCGGGGTGGTGTCTGGGGCGGCCACGGTGTCGGTGGTGTGCGGGGCGGCCACGGTGTCGGTGATGTGCGGGGCGGCCACGGTGTCGGGCCCCGTGGCTGTCGCTCGTTCCTCGCTCCGTAGCCACGGTGCCCGACCCCCTGGCCTGTGTGCCCGACCCTCTGGCCTGGGCTCGTCGCTGGCTTGCCAGGCGGCGGCCAGGCGTTCCGCCTCGCGGCGGCTGAGGCCGCGGATGACTTCGCCGTTGGGGAGGCGGACCTTCGTCTGGCCCCGGCCGATGAATGTCAGCGCCAGCAGGACGAGGAGGCCGAGGCCGGCGGCCAGGCGGTGGTCCTGGGCCCAGACGAGGGCCTTGCCGAGGTACGGGAGGGTGAAGCGGTGTTTGTCGACCGCGCGGACCGTGTACGGGCCCACGTCGCTGGCCGGGTTGGCGTCGCCGCGCAGCGTCAGCGTGACCCGGCCCGCGTCGGCGGGGGCCAGGTCCACGACCCGGTGCGTGACGACGCCGTCGCCGCCGTGCTGCGGGACCATGACGATGTCGCCGACGGCGACGTCCGCCGCGTCGACGGTCTGAGTGAACACGAGCGAGCCGACCGGCAGCGTCGGCTCCATCGAGCCGGACATGACGATGGAGGGTGTGAGGTCGACCGTGAACCACAGGGCGCAGGCGACGACCGACGCCGTGCCCGCGGCGCACAGCAGGGCGAGCACGAGGGTTTGCAACCCGCGCAGGAGCTTCATGTGGGGGTCCTTTTCGGGGAGTGTGTTCAGCGTCAGGTGCAACAAGGCGGCGGCGGCGTTTATTCCGGTGAGCGCTGCGAGGCCGAGGTGTCAGATGCCGCGGCCGTGGCGAGGAACGAGCCCGGGCGGCGGCGTCTGACACCGCGGCCGACAGCAGACAACTCCCCGGCCGCGGTATCAGGTGCCGCGGGGCGGCCACGGTGTCGGGCCCCGTGGCTGTCGCTCGTTCCTCGCTCCGTAGCCACGGTGCCCGACCCCCTGGCCTCACGGTGCCCGACCCTGTGGCCTCACGGTGCCCGGCGCCATGGCCTTGCGGGCCTGGGTCAGATGCCGATGCCGAGCGCTGTGGGGATCGGGGACTGCCAGTTGCGGAGCAGGGCCGGGAGGCGCAGCGAGAACAGGCCCTGGACGGTCAGCTCCGGCTTGTCGGTCACCTCGCCCAGGCGCGCGATGCGCAGGTCCTGGTCGTTGGCCGTCCGGATGAGGTCGACTTCCTTCTCCGGCTCCACGGTCACGAGGACGCGGCCCGCCGTTTCGGAGAACAGTTCCACGAAGGGGTCGCCGGCCAGCGTGACGTCGACGCCGCGGCCATAGCGGAAGCAGGACTCGGCCAGGGCGATGGCCAGGCCGCCGTCCGACAGGTCGTGGGCCGAAGTCAGGAGCCCGTCACGGGCCGCGCGGGCGAAGAACGCCGCCAGCCGCCGGTGCTGCTCGAAGTCGACCATCGGCGGCTCGCCACCGAGGTGGCCGTGGATGACCTCGGCCCAGGCCGAGCCGGACAGCTCCTCGCGGGTTTGGCCGATCAGGTAGACGGCGTCGCCGGGAGTCCGGAAACCCGACCGGATGCGCCACTCGACGTTGTCGATGACGCCCATCATGCCGATCGTCGGCGTCGGCAGGATCGCCTTGTCGCCGGTCTTGTTGTAGAAGGAGACGTTGCCGCCCGTGACGGGGGTGCCGAGCGCCTTGCAGCCGTCGACCAGGCCGCGGATGGCCTCCGTGAACTGCCACATGACCTCGGGGTCCTCCGGCGAGCCGAAGTTGAGGCAGTCGGTCAGCGCCTGCGGCTCCGCGCCCGTGATCGCCACGTTGCGGTAGGACTCCAGCAAGGACAGTTGCGCCCCGCGGTAGGGGTCGAGGTACGTGAAGCGGGCGTTGCAGTCGCAGGCCAGCGCGATCCCGAGCCCGGTCTCCTCGTCGATGCGGAGCATCCCCGCGTCCTCCGGCTGGGCCAGGACGGAGTTGCCGCGCACGAACCGGTCGTACTGGTCCGTGACCCACGAGGTGTCGCAGAGGTTGGGCGAACCCAACAGCTTCATCAACTGCTCGCCCATCTCCGCGCCCGTCACCGGCCGCGGCAGCAGCTCCGCCCGGTTGGCGCGGACCTGGTCGATCCAGTGGGGCCGGACGATGGCGCGGTCGTAGAGCGGCCCCTCGTGGGCGACGGTCTTGGGGTCGACGTCGACGACGCGCTCGCCGTGCCAGTCGATGAGGAGCCGGTTGCCGTCCGTGACCTCGCCGATGACCGTGGCGAGGACATCCCACTTCCGGCAGATGGCCATGAACAGCTCGACGTCCTGGGGCCGGACGACGGCCATCATCCGCTCCTG
>JAISTC010000115.1 GCA_031272805.1 Propionibacteriaceae bacterium | reverse complement strand
TACTCCGTCTGCGTGTCGCCGTCCCAGCTCCCGCTCGACGCGCGCGGCCTCAAGGTCGCGGTCGTGGCCGGGTTCCCGTCCGGCGCCCACCAGACCGAGGTCAAGGCGGCCGAGGCGGCCCGGGCCGTGGCCGACGGCGCCGACGAGGTCGACATGGTCATCAACCTGGGCGCGGCCAAGGCCGGCGACTGGGCGCTGGTCGAGGCGGACATCGCGGGCGTCCGGGCGGCCGCGCCCGCGCCGACCGTGCTCAAGGCCATCCTTGAGACCGCCGCGTTGACGGACGCCGAGATCGTCCGGGCGTGCCAGTGCGCGGCAGCGGCGGGCGCCGACTTCGTCAAGACGTCGACCGGCTTCCACCCGGCCGGCGGCGCGACCGTCCACGCCGTCGAGCTGATGAAGGCCACGGTCGGCGACCGGCTCCAGGTCAAGGCGTCCGGCGGGATCAGGACGCGGGCGGCGGCCGAGGCGATGATCGCCGCCGGCGCGACCCGGCTGGGCGTCTCGGCCACCGCGCAGATCCTGGCCGAGTACGACTGACATGACCGGTCACGCGGTCCTGGAGTTGATCGGCTGGCTGGGCTCGGCGCTGCTGGTCTTCTCCGTGCTCCAGGCCAAGTTCATGCGCTTCCGCATCCTCAACCTGATCGCGTCGGCGGTCTTGGTGGCGTACAACGCGGTCCTCGGCGTCTGGCCGATGGCGGCGGTCAACGCCGCGCTCGTCGTCATCGACGCCTGGTTCATCTGGAAGCTGCGGCGGGACCTCCGCCAGGCCAAGGCGTTCGCGTACGCGCCGGCCGACGCGGGCGTGACGGACTGGTTCGTCCGGGCCAACGGCGCCGACCTGACGCAGTTCCACCCCGGCTTCGCCGACCGGCTGGCGGGCGCGCAGGCGGCCCTCATCTTCCACCAGGACCGGGCCATCGGTCTCGTCGCCTGGCGGCCGACCGACGGCGGCCACGGCGAACTCGTGGCGGACTACGTCATCCCGGCGTACCGCGACTACGCGCCGGGCGCGTTCGTGTACTCTCCGGCCGGCCCCCTCCAACAAGCCGGCTTGCGCACGGTGTACATCGACCACCCCGAGCCGGCGGTAGCGCCCTACCTGCGCCGCTTCGGCTTCCAGGAGGTAGCGCTGGGCCGCCTGGAACTGGTGTTCAACTCCCCCGACCTCAGCGCCAGCAGCGCGGAGTAGCAGGACCGCGCTAGGCCGAGGTGTCAGGCGCGCCAGGCCGAGGTGTCAGGCGCCGCCGTTAGGCCGAGGTGTCAGGCGCCGCCGCCTTGGCGAGTAGGCCGAGGTGTCAGGCGCCGCCGCCTTGGCGACGAAGGAGCCCGGGCGGCGGCACCTGATACCGCGGCCGACCCCCACGCTCCTGTCCGTCATCCTGCGCGGAGGACCGTCATCCTGCGCGGAGGCGGCGCGGGCCGAGGAACGAGGCCACCCGCCGCCGGAGTCGCAGGATCTACCCGCCACCCTGCTGTGACACCTGGGCAACCGTGAGCGACAATGGCCAGGATGAGGCCCACACGGGCCCGCCGGACGAAGGGGTAGCTGATGTCGGAAGCGGTCGGGCTGGCCGGGTTGTTGGAGGACGCGGCGCGGTGGATCGACGGCGATCCCGACCCGGCCACGCGGGCCGAGCTGGCCGCGCTGGTCGTGGCGGCGGCCGACGACCCGGCGGCGCGCGCGGACCTGGCCGACCGCTTCGCCGGCTCGCTTCAGTTCGGCACGGCCGGCTTGCGCGGCGCGATGGCGGCCGGGCCGAACCGCATGAACCGGGCGGTCGTGATCCGGGCGGCCAAGGGACTCGTGGACTACCTGGCCGAGTCCCTGCCCGGCGTGACCCCCCTCGTCGCGATCGGCTCCGACGCCCGCCACCACAGCCGCGAGTTCGCGCTGGACAGCGCGGCCATCGTGACGGCGGCGGGAGCAGAAGCCAGATTGTTGCCGCCGGACCTGCCGACGCCGTTGCTGGCGTATGCGGTGCGGGCGCTCGGCGCGGACGCGGGGGTCATGGTGACGGCGTCGCACAATCCGGCGGCCGACAACGGCTACAAGGTGTACCTGGGCGGGCGGATGGTGCCGGACGCGGAGCGGGGCGTGCAGATCGTGGCGCCGCACGACGCGGCCATCGCGGCGAAGATCGCGGCGGCGCCGCGGGCGGTGGACGTTCCGCGCGCGGAGAGCGGCTGGACCGAGTTGGGGCCAGAGCTGTGGGAGCAGTACGTCGAGGCGATCGGGAGCCCTGCCGTAGCACCCCCCGCCGCGCCCATCAAGATCGTCCACACGTCCATGCACGGCGTTGGCCACACGACGGCGCTGGCCGCCCTGGCCCGCGCGGGCTTCACGGACGTCACGGTCGTGGCGGAACAGCGTGACCCCGATCCGGACTTCCCGACCGTCGCGTTCCCCAACCCGGAGGAACCCGGCGCGTTGGACCTGGCGCTGGCCTTGGCGGCCGAAGTCGGCGCGGACGTCGTCATCGCCAACGACCCGGACGCAGACCGCTGCGCCGTGGCGGTCGACGACCCGCGCGGCGGCTGGCGCCGCCTGCACGGCGACGAGTTGGGCGCGGTGCTGGGCGAAGCCGTGGCGGCCCAGCTGTCATCCCAAACCCCCTTGTCATCCCGGCGCCAGCCGGGATCCTCCCCGTCGGACCCCGACCCCGCCACCCCGCCGACCCTGGCCAACTCCATCGTCTCCTCCCGCCAACTGGGCGTCATCGCCGCCCACCACGGCGTCGCCTATCGGCCGACGCTGACGGGTTTCAAGTGGATGGGCCGGGTGCCGGGCCTGGCGTTCGCGTACGAGGAGGCGATCGGCTACTGCGTCCGCCCCGACCTCGTCCATGACAAAGATGGATTGTCAACGGCCGTGGCGGTGGCGCGGCTCGTGGCCCAGTTGAAGTCTGAGGGCCGGACGATCACCGACCTGTTGGACGACCTCGCGCGCCGCCACGGCCTGTACCTGACGAGCCAACTGGCGTTGCGCTTCGACGACCTCTCCCAAATCCCCGTCACGATGGCGCGGCTCCGCGCCAACGCGCCGGCCACGCTGGCGGGCAGCCCCGTCGTCACCGTGGCCGACCTGGCCGACGGCTACGAGGGCCTGCCGCCGACGGACGGCATTCTGCTGCTGACCAGGGACGATGACCGGGTCGTGGTCCGGCCGAGCGGAACCGAGCCGAAGGTCAAGTGCTACCTGGAAACGGTCACGCCGGTGGCAGCCGACGCGGCATTCGACACGCTGACGTCGATCCGGGCGGCAGCAGCCCAACGCCTGGCCGCGATCAAGTCCGACCTGAACTCGGCCCTGGTGGCGTAAGGCCGAGGTGTCGGGCCCCGCGGCCTTGGCGAGGAACGAGCCCGGGCAGCGGGGCCTGATACCTCGGCCGACAGGATTCCGCCTGCCATCCGTAAAGTCCCCGTACCGCTATCTCATTGTGAAAAAACAACGGTACACCGGTACCGGTACTGTGGATCGTTGTTGGTCAGCGCCCGGCCCAGCGGCCGAGTACTGTCCGGTAGACGGCGCGGCCTTCCCTGGCCCCGATGGC
>JAISTC010000110.1 GCA_031272805.1 Propionibacteriaceae bacterium | reverse complement strand
GGGCCACGCCGAGGGCCCGCCGGGCCCCGGCTATTTACCCGCCCACCCCCCGGCGCGGCGCCGGGGCCCCGGGCCGGGGCGCCGCGCCGTTCCCGGCCCCCTTGTCATCCCGGCCCCCTTGTCATCCCGGCGAAAGCCGGGATCTTGAACCCGGTGAAGTCAACACCCAGGAAAGATCCCGGCTTCCGCCGGGATGACACGGGGGTGACACGCACATCAGTATGTGCTAATGTTCTGACAAATCCCGAGTTCAAAGGAGAAACCGTGTACACCGTGGCTCACTGGATCAATGGCCAGCTTGTCAATGACTCCGTCGGCACGCGCCGCATCTTCAACCCGTCCACGGGCGAGCAGATCGGCGAGGTCCTGCTCGCGGACGCCGCGATCGTGGACCAGGCCGTCGCCGCGGCCAAGACCGCATTCGAGACGTGGTCCGAGACATCCCTCGGCCAGCGCGTCAACATCCTCTTCAAGTTCCGCGAGCTGCTCAACGCCCACACCCAGGACCTGGCCGAGCTGATCACGCGCGAGGAGGGCAAGGTCGTGACCGACGCCGCCGGCGAGGTCGGCCGCGGCCTCGAGGTCGTCGAGTTCGTCTGCGGCATCCCGGAGCTGCTCAAGGGCGAGTTCTCGATGCAGGCCGCGCGCGGCATCGACGTCTACTCGTTCCGCTCCCCCATCGGCGTCTGTGGCGGCGTCACGCCGTTCAACTTCCCGGTCATGTGCCCGCTGTGGATGGCGCCGGTCGCCATCGCCTGCGGCAACACGTTCGTCCTCAAGCCCGCCTCGGCCGACCCCTCCCCCTCGATCTTCATGGCCCAGCTCTGGAAGGAGGCCGGCCTCCCCGACGGCGTCTTCAACGTCGTCCAGGGCGGGCGTGACGCGGTCAGCCGCCTCGAGGTCCACCCCGACGTCAAGTCGCTGTCGTTCGTCGGCTCGACCCCGGTCGGCAAGGAGCTCCACGACATCGGCACGGCCCACGGCAAGCGCGTCCAGGCCCTCTGCGGCGCCAAGAACCACGGCGTCGTCCTGGCCGACGCGGACCTCGACTTCGCCGCCGCCAACTGCGTCGCCGCCGCGTTCGGCGCCGCGGGCGAGCGCTGCATGGCGCTGCCCGTCGTCCTCGTGGCCGACGCCGTCGCCGACGAGTTCATCGACCTCGTGGTCGAGAAGGCCAAGGCGGTCAAGGTCGCGGACGGCATGACGCCGGACGCGGACATGGGCGCCATCGTCACGCGCGCCGACCGTGACCGCATCGAGCAGACGATCACGGAGGCCGAGGCCGCGGGCGCCCACGTCGCCCTGGACGGCCGCGGCTTCCACCCGGAGGGCCACGAGAACGGCTTCTGGACGGGCCCGACGATCGTCGACGCCGTCACGCGGGACATGCGCATCTACGAAGAGGAGGTCTTCGGCCCCGTCATGGTCGTCATGCGCGTCGCCGGGCTGCGCGAGGCCCTCGAGATCATGAAGGCGAACCCGTACGGCAACGGCGCGGCCATCTTCACGTCGTCCGGCGCCGCCGCCCGCCAGTTCACGCGGGAGGCCCCGGCCGGCATGCTCGGCGTCAACGTGCCGATCCCCGTGCCCGTGGCGTACCACGCGTTCGGCGGCTGGCAGGACTCCTTCTTCGGCGAGACGAAGATCTACGGCCCCGAGGGCGTCAAGTTCTTCACGGCGGAGAAGGCCGTGACGCAGCGCTGGCTCAACGGCCAGGTCGAATCGGCCACGTTCCACTTCAAGGGCTCGACCCAGTCGTAGGCCCGCCCCAGGACGGATCAGCGCCGCCCGCCCCGGCCCTTAAGCGGCCGTTGGCGGGCGGCGCTGTCTGTTGAAACCTGTCGTCTATATGTCTTGACATCCCCCTGGGCAGGGTCTACGGTGGCTCCCAGGCCACGCGCGGCATCGCTGCCGGGCGCGGTCCGGGAGCCGAGCCGTCACCCCACGAGCCACCCCCGCGCTGAGCACGCGCCCGACCCCCGCCCATGGGCACTGCTCCGAACCGAAAAGGGGAACACTTTCATGACCACCACTCCCACCCACCGCGGCCGGGCGCGCCGCGTCGGCCTCGCCCTCGTGACGGCGACGGCCCTCGCCTCCCTCTCGTTCGCCACGGCGGCCGGCGCCGGCACCTACAACCTGTCCAGCAAGGCGCCGTACCCGGCCCCGGCGTCGACCGTGACGTACACGGCCGCCCCGGACGGCTACACGCCGATCTACACGGAATCCGTCGACCGCCACGGGTCACGCGGCCTGTCCGGTTACAAGTACGACGCCCTGCTGATGCTCATGGCCAAGACGGCGCTGGCGGAGGGCGGTTTCCAGTCCGCGGCCATCGGCCAGGCGTTCATCGCCAACCTCAACGGCATCACGGCCGCCAACGTCGAGAACGGCTACGGCCTCCTGACCGGCCAGGGCCGTGACCAGCTCAAGGCCATCGGCCAGCGCGCCTACGAGCGCAACAAGACCCTGTTCACGGCGGCGGCCAGCGCCGGCGGCACGATCGTCTGGGAGACCTCGGGCGAGGGCCGCGCGACCGAGTCCGGCCAGAGCTTCCAGGCCGGCTTCGCCGCGGCCGGCGGCTCCGCCATCGCCGGCAAGTCGACCGATTTCGCCGTCCGCCCCGACCTCCTCTACTTCCACAAGATCGAGAACCCCGACGGCACCAAGAAGGCCGAGGGCACGGCCGCCTACACGATCGCCGCGGCGTTCGAGGACTACGTGGCGTCGGACAAGGTCGCCGCGGTCGAGGACTTCGCCGCCGACCAGGACGAGGCCAAGCAGGTCGCCAACGACCTCCTGCTCCAGATCTTCACGCAGGACTTCATCGACAAGATCGGTCAGGACGCCGCCCACACCTGGTACAACACGGTCGACGGCACCAAGACCGGGGCGACCAACTGCGCGCCCAACTCCGATCCGACGAAGGACCCGGACGCCTGCGGCGACCCGACCAAGAAGATCTCCAAGATCACGGACGCGGCCGAGTACATCTACGAGTGCATGATCACGCAGGCCGACATGCCGGCCGAGAACGTCGCCCCGCACACGTTCGACTTCACGACCTACTTCGCCGGCCACGAGGAAGACTCCGAGTGGTTCGCGTACCTGCTCGACGTCGGCGACTTCTACGAGAAGGGCCCCGGCTTCGCCGGCCAGACGGACTCGTTCCAGGACGCCCAGCCGCTGCTCGACGACTTCTTCAAGGCGATCGACGACCGGGTCGCCGGCGGCACGGTCGTGGCGACCTACCGCTTCGGCCACGCCGAGACGGTCGTCCCGTTCGCCGCGCTGCTGCGCCTGCCGGGCTACACCAAGCAGGCGCCCAACGTGACCGAACCGAAGACATTGGCCGACATCTACACGTACGACGCCTACGACTTCCGCTCGGCCACGGCCGGCCCGATGGCCGTCAACGTCCAGTGGGACGTCGTGGCCAAGTCCGGCACCGACCCGGCCACCGGCAAGGCCTACACGCCGCTCGTCCGCGTCTTGTTCAACGAGGTCGAGGTGCCGGTCTACCCCGGCCAGTGCACGCCGATCGCGGCGGGCTCCCCGTGGTACAAGCTGACCGAGCTGAAGCGCTGCCTCAACGGCACCGCCACGACCGAGTCGCCGACGCTGACAGTCACGGCCAGCGCCAGCCCGACCCCGGCCGCCGCCACCACGGCCGGCATCCCGACCGGCAACACGGGCAGCCCGTTGGCCACTGACAGCAACGACCTGATCGCCGGCGCGGCGGCCCTCGTCGCCGTCGCCATCATCGTCACGATGGTCGCCACCAAGGCGCGCCGCGCCAAGACGCGCTAGGAGCCATGTAGGAGCCATGGGGTCGGGCACGCTGGCTACGGAGCGAGGAACGAGCGACAGCCAGCGGGCCCGACACCGTGGCGCCCCGGCCAGGGTGTCAGTCACCCCAGCCGTCACTCCCCCATCAACTCCAACACCTCGGCCTCGGTCGGCATGGCGGACGAGCAGGCGATCTGCCGCGCCACATACGCCCCGGCGGCGTTGGCGAACGCCAGCGTGCGCCCCAGCGGCCAGCCGGCCAGCAGGCCGTGGTTCAGGGCGCCGCCGAAGGCGTCGCCCGCGCCGAGCCCGTTGACCGTGTCCACGACGACCGGCGGGACGACGACCCGCTCGGCCGCCGTCTTGCCCAGCACGCCGGCCGAGCCCATCTTGACGATGGCGATCCCGGCCCCGGCGGCCAGCAGCCGGTCGGCCTGCTCGTCCGGCGAGCCCCCGCCGACGGCCACGGCGCACTCGGTCTGGTTGCCGACGACCACGTCGGCGAAGCCGAGGACGGAGGCGATGGCCGAGTGGGCGGCGACGGGGTCGGGCCAGAAGTCACGCCGGTAGTCGAGGTCGAACACGGTGTAGCGGGGCTGGGGGACGGCCCGCCCCGCGCCGGCGGCCCCGGCGCCCCAGGCCGCCCGGTCCTCCAGCGCCGCCCACTGGGCGGAGCGGATGGGTTCCTGGGCCAGCCCCGTGCCCGTGACCCAGAAGATCCGGGCCGTGGCGATGGCCTCGGCCAACTCCGGGGACTGGACCTCGGCGACCGTGACCTGCATGTCCGGCGCCGGCGTCCGGTAGAAGTACAGCGGGAAGTCCTCGGGCGGCTTGATGGCGCAGAACGTGACGGGGGTGTGGCCGCAGGCGTCGGTCGTGACAAAGTCCGTCCGGACGCCGAACTCGGCCGCCAGGTCACGCTTGAGGTAGCGCCCGAACGCGTCGTCGCCCGTCTTCGTCACGAGGGCCGCCGTGTGGCCGTAGCGCGCCGTGGCGATGGCCACGTTGGTGGCCGAGCCGCCCACGTACTTGCCGAACGTCCGGACGTCTTCGAGGTCGACGCCGATGTCGAGGGGGTAGATGTCCACGCTGATCCGCCCCAAAGCGACCAAGTCGAGCCCGCCACCAGCCATACCAGTCCTTTCCCCCGCCCAAGTCTACGTTGGGACCGGCCCTGCGGGAACGGCGGGGGCGGGGCACAACAAAGCTGTCCTGCCGTGCGTCCGCCCACGTCAGGCCCAAAAATACCCCTTCCCAAACGCGGCCTTCATGCTAAAATGTCCTGACACTGTGACAAGGAGGCCTCCGTGTCAGCATCCGACCCCTTGGGCGACATCGTCATCGACAAGCGCTCTCCCGTGCCCCTCTACCACCAGCTCGCGACCGGCATCGAGGCGGCCATCCGCGGCGGCCAGCTCCCCGTCGGCGCCTACCTGACCAACGAGATCGAGATCGCCTCCCACTTCGGCCTCTCCCGCCCGACCGTCCGCCAGGCCATCGGCGAGCTCGTCAATGCGGGCCTCGTGACGCGCCAGCGCGGCGTCGGGACCCGCGTCGTCAACCCGTCCATCACCCGCCCGATCGCGCTGACCAGCCTGTTCGACGACCTCCAGCAGGGCGGCCAGGCGCCGGTCACGGAGGTCGTCAAACTCCGGCTCGTCACCGCCCCGGCCGACCTGCGCGACCAGTTCGACACGGCCAAGGTCTGGGAGCTGGAGCGCGTCCGGTCGACGGCCGACGGGCCGCTGGCCTGGATGCACAACTGGGTCACGGGCGACAAGGCCCTGACCGTCGACGGCCTGACCCACGACGGCCTGTACGCCCAGCTCCGCGCCCAGGGCGTGGCGCTCGACACGGCGGTCCAGCGCGTCGGCGCGGAGAACGCCAGCCGGGCCGTGGCCCGCTACCTGGACGTCCGCAGCGGCGCCGCCCTCGTCACGCTGCACCGCCAAACCTACGGCGTCGACGGCGCCCTGATCGAAATCGGCGACCACAAGTACCGCGCCGACCGCTACTTCATAGAATCCACCATCCGCGCGGAGTAAGCCCGAGACCAGGCCAGGGGGTCGGGCACGCTGGCTACGGAGCGAGGAACGAGCGACAGCCAGCGGGCCTGACACCGTGGCCGCCCCCGGTTCACCACACCAGGTGCGCCAACCCCACCAACCCCGGCAGCGTCACGATGCTGGCCAGCGTGGACACGCAGACGAAGCGCGCGCCGAAGGCCGCGTCGACGCGATGGGCCAGCGAGAACATAACGAGGAACGCGGCGGCGGGACAGGACAAGACGATGAGCACGGCCAGCTTGGCGTCGAAGCCGAGCGGCACAGCCCAGAGCAACCCGAATGTGACCAGGGGAAACACGAGGTTGCGGGCGGCCGTGCCGAGCCAGCTCCAGCCGTCGTGGGCGAAGTCCCGCCACGACAGGGCGGAGAGGCTGACGCCGATGACCATCATGGACAGCGGCGCGTTCATCGCGGCGAGGTAGTCGAGCCCGGTCACGAGCAGCCCCGGCAGCGGCACGGACAAGAGGAAGACGATGAGCCCGACGGCGAGGGCGAGCAGGTTGGGGTTCTTGGCCAGGCGGCCGAGGCGGGTTCGCCACGAGGTCGCGGCGCGGGGCGAGAACAGGCTCCAGCCGTGGGTCCAGACCAGGAGGTTGAACGCGGTCACGCCGGTCACGGCGTAGAAGACGCCGTCCGCGCCGAGGAGCGCCTGGACCAACGGCAACCCGAGGAAACCGACATTGCCGTAGACGCTGCCGAAGCGGAGGGCCCGGCGCGTGGCGTCGTCGGCCACCCAACCGCCGAAGACCACCCGGGCCAGCCCGATCGTGACGGCGTAGCTGACCATGGCGACGGCGAAGGCCAGGCCGAAGCCGCCGAGCTGGCTGAGGCTGAAGGGCCGGTGGAACGCCGTGATGATGAGGGCGGGGAGGACGAACCAGAGGACCACCTGGGTCAGCCCGGCATTGGCCTCCGCCTTGATCCACCCGAGCCGCCCGGCCGCCGCCCCCAGCCCCATGAAGCAGAACATGACGAGCACTTGCCCCGCCGTGACCCCCAGCCCCATGAGCCTGAGCCTACCCTCACGCCGCGTTCTCTTCCCTCTCCAGCTCCGTGTACGCGATCTTGCCGACCAGGGTTTTCGGCAGGTCGGGGCGGAACTCGATGGCCTTGGGCACCGCCCACTTGATCAGGTGGCGGCGGCAGTGGGCCAGGATGGCGGAGCGCGTCGTCTCCTCGGCCGGCACGCCGGGCTCCAACACGACGAACGCCTTCAGCCGCGACACCTGGTAGTCGTCCGGAATGCCGATGACGCAGGCGCGCGCCACGGCTGGATGCGATTCCAGCACCTGTTCGACCTGCAAGGGATACACCGAGACCCCCGATACCTTGATCAGCCGCTTCAGCCGCCCCAGGAAATAGAGGTAGCCGTCGGCGTCCATCGTCCCGAGGTCGCCCGTGTGCAGCCAGACCCGGCCGTCCGCGTGACGCCGCAGCGTCGCCGCCGTCGCCTCGGGGTCGCCGACGTAGCCGAGCATCAGCGTCGGCCCCGTCACGCACAACTCCCCCTCCGTGTCGAACGGCACCTCGTCGGTCGTCCCGGGCGCCACGACCTTGACCAGGCAGCCGGGGATCGGGACGCCCATCGAGCCCGTCCGGTAGTGGCCGGCCGGCGACGCCACGCACGCCGTCACGCACTCCGTCAGCCCGTACCCCTCGACCAGCTCGCACGTCGCCCCCTGGCGCTGCAGGACCGCGTCGAACCGGGCCTTGAGGTCCGGCGTCAGCGAGTCGCCGCCCGAGTACGCCCCGACCAGTTGGGCGAACGACACCTTGGCGAAGCGCGGGTGGCGCAGCAGGGCCTCCCACAGGGTCGGCACGCCCGCGATGAAGCTCGGCTGGTACTTGACGAGGTTGTCGATGTAGACGTCGGCCGAGAACTCGGGCACGAGGATGGCGTGGGCGCCGACGGCGAAGGCCGTGTGGACGCAGAGGCCGAGGCCGAAGCCGTGGAACAGGGGCAGGATGGCGAGGACGGAATGCCCGGCGGAGAAGCCCGTGATCGCGCCCATCGCCACGCCCAGCGCGTTGAAGCTGGCGCTGGACAGCTCGATGCCCTTGGGCAGGTCCGTCGTGCCGCCGGAGAAGAGGACGACGGCGCCCGCGCCCGGCTCGATGGGCCGGTGGTAGGGGCCGGGGCGCGCGGCGCGGCGGGCCCGCTGCGCCTGGTCGCCGCTTTTCAGGAACTCGCGCCAGCGGACGAGCCGCCGGTCGGAGCGCGGCACGGGCGCGATCTTGCGCCCCTTCGTGACGCGGAAGCCGAGTTTCTTCGGGTGGGTCAGGTAGTCGGAGATCTGGACGACGAGGAGCCGCTCGACCGGCGTCTCGTCCAGGATCGGCTGGACCTGGCCGTAGAACATGTCGACGGTCACGGCCCATGTACTGCCCGTCTCGTTGAGATAGTGGCGCAGCTCGGTCGGCGAGCTCAGCGGATGCGCCAGCGCCACGCGCGCGCCCACCTGGTTGACGGCGTAGAGCAGGACGATGGCGTTGGGGATATTCGGCAGGACGAGGGTCACGGTCTGGCCGGGCCCCACCCCCGCCGACCGGAACGCGGCGGCGGCCCGGTCGACGTCGGCCAGCAACTCGGCGTACGTGATCGTCCGGCCGAGGAACTTGACGGCCGGCGCGCTCGGCCAGCGGGCGGCCGACTGCGCCAGGAGTTCGTACAGGGTCAGGTCCGGCGTGACCCCGTCGGCCGGGTAGTCCCCGTACACGGCCAGCCAGGGCCGGTCCAGCGCGGTCACGCGGCACCCCCCTCACCATCAGATCCCTGAGAGGTGTGACAGGGGGACGGTTCCTTTGTCACACCGCCGTCGCCGTCCTTGGCCGCACCCCCCGCCACCAGCAGCCCAGGGTGCGTCAGGTACTCCGTGAACCGCTCCAGCGACCGCGCGTCGTAGTACCCGTCGGCGATCCGCTCGTCCAGCGCGATGCGCAGATCCATCATCCGCCGCACGGTCGGCTGGCCGTCCTCCCCCACCGTGACCCGCGGCTCGATCCGCCCGATCGCCACGAACAGCGAGCACGTCCCCCACTCGAACAGGTGGTGGTACGGCGC
>JAISTC010000049.1 GCA_031272805.1 Propionibacteriaceae bacterium | reverse complement strand
GCGCCGGGCTTTGGCCGGGATGACAACGGTTCGGGATGACAACGGTTCGGGATGACAACGGTTCGGGATGACAACGGTTCGGGATGACAACGGTTCGGGATGACAACGGTTTGGGACGACAACGGTTTGGGACGACAACGGGCCGGGATGACAAGGGGGAAGGTAGTCTGACCGCATGTCCGATGATGTGACTACCTCCGAGTCGTTTTTTCCTTCTGCCGGGCGGTTCCGGCGTGATGTCCCCGCCCAGATCGCCGTCACGACGTGGGCGCCGCCAGGGCCGCCGAAGGCCGTGCTGCAGCTCAACCACGGCATGGCCGAGCACATCGACCGCTACGACGCGTTGGCGCGCCTGGCCGCGGGGCGCGGCTACCTGGTCGTGGGCATGGACTTCATCGGCCACGGCGACTCGGTCGAGGACCCGGCCCAATTGGGCCACGCGGGCCTGCCGATGCCGTCCGGCCGCAACGTGTTCCTCGAAGACATGGGCGAGTTGAGGCGGCGCACGCAGGCGCAATACCCGGACCTGCCGTACTTCATGTTCGGCCACTCGATGGGCTCGTTCGTCCTCCGCGCCTACCTCGAGGACCACGGCGAGAACCTGGCGGGCGCCATCATCTGCGGCTCCGGCGCGATCTCGCGCGCGCTGCTGGCGGGCGGCCAGTGCCTGCTCTGGGCGGTCAGCCTGGTCCGCCCGCCCGACTACCGCTCGAAGCTGTTCTTCCAGATGAGCCTCGGCCAGTACAACAAGCCGTTCGCGCAGAACGCCCGGACGGAGTTCGACTGGCTGTCGCGCGACCCGGCGGAGGTCGACCTGTACCTGAACGACCCGCGCTGCGCGTTCCTGTTCAGCCTGACGGCCAACGCCGCGCTCCTCGACGCCTCGTGGCGGGCGGGCAGCCCGGCGGCGTTCACGGGGCCGCCGTTGCAGCTCCCGCTGCTGATCGTGTCCGGGGCGTGTGACCCGGTGGGCGGCATGGGCGCGGGGGTCACGGGCGTGGCGCGGCAGTACGAGCGCGCGGGCAAGGACGTCACTCTGAAGCTCTACGACGATGTGCGCCACGAGATCATCAACGACTACAACCGGGACGCGGTCATGGCGGACCTGCTGGACTGGCTGGACGGCCGCGTGACGGCCGCGTGACGGGCGCCTGACGGCGGGCCCTAGCGGCGGTGGCGGCCGGGGCGCCGAACCCGCTGGGGCACGGCGGTCGAGCTCTCCGGCAGGAGGAGCTGGAGCCGGGCGGCCAGCATGGACAGGCCCATGACGACGAGCCAGAGCGCGAACAGCAACTCGTTCAGGCTGGCGTGTGTGCCCGTGCCGGGCAGCGTGTCGGCCGGTTCCGTCGACACCGCCGTCGGCAGCGCCCCGGGGCCGGTCGTGCTCGCGCCGGACGTGCCCGCGCCGGAGGTACCCGTGCCGGTCGCCCCGCCCGTCGCCGGGCCGGCGGACGGCTCGGGCGCGGGGGAGGCTGCGGCCGAGGGTTCGGGGGTCGGGGTGGCGCTGGGTTCGGGTGTGGGGCTGGCGCCGATGGCCTCGCCTGTGACCGTGACGGTCAACGTGCCGGAGAAATAGGCGTTGCCCGCCGTGGTCCAGTCCAGCGTGACCTGGCCGGGGTTGGTGTACGTCACGGTCGCCGCGGCCTGGTCGACCGCCGCCCCGCCCGACGTCACGACGAGCGAGCGCTGGGAGCCGCGGAGCTGGGCGATGGGGAGGGCCTGGGTCCCCGTCGTGGCCGTGGCCGCCGCCACCTGGTTGGCCGCGAAGACGCGCGTCGTGCAGACGTTGTTGGCGTCGCACGACTCGGGCGCGAGCCCGGCCGGGAGGGGGCTGAGGTCGGCGATGGCGTTGTGCTGGAGGTAGGCGACCTGGAGTTGCCCGGCGCCGGCCAGCGGCGTCACGTCGGCCACCTGGTTCCACTCCAAGGACAGCTCGCGCAATTGCGTCAGCCCGGAGAGGTAGGAGAGGTCCGCGATCTGGTTGTGGCCCAGCCAGAGCTTCTGCAGCCCGGTCAGCCGGACCAGCGGGCTGAGGTCGGCGATCTGGTTGCCGTCGGCGTACAGCTCAACCAGGCCGGTCAGCCCGTTGACGCCCGTCAGGTCGGCCACCTGGTTGGCGCGGACGTCGAGGACCGTGAGCTGGGCCAGGTCGGCCAGCGGGGTCAGCGACGTCACGGCGTTGCCGAGCACGTCCAGCGTCGTCAGACCGGTGAGGCCGGCCAGGGGGGAGAGGTCGTTGATCCGGTTGTGGGCCAGGTCGAGGCTCGTCACGCCGGTCAGGTACTGCGCGCCCTCGATCGAGTCGATGACAGTGGACCGCTCCGCGCCGTCGCATTCCAGCGCCCCCGAGAGCGTCCCGAGCTGGGCGGCGGACAGAGCGTTGGCCGCGGGCTGGCGCAGCGCCACGTTGAGGCAGGCGCGGAAGGAGGCGTCGGGGACAACGTCCGAGTCGTCCGCCCGGGCCGGGGCGAGGCCGCCGATGGCCGCCACCAGGCCGAGGAGCGCGCCGGCCGCCGCCACCCGCCAGCGTCCCGGGGCGCGTGCGAGCGCCCGGGCTGATACAGCGGTGGAGGTGCTGATGACCGGCTTCCTTCGCTATAGGGGTCTACCTAGGGTCAGGGGTCAGCCTAGTCGGCTCCCCAACGAAAAACCTAGCCGCGCCGGGGGGAGAGTGGGCCAGGCCGCTCGCTAGGCCGAATAGGGCTCGAACCGGACGACGGTGACCTCGATGGTCTTGCCGTTGGGCGCTTCGTAGCTCGTGACGTCGCCGGCGCTCAGGCCGAGGATGGCCGCGCCGAGCGGGGACTGCGGCGAGTAGACGGGCAGGTCGAGCGACTTGTCCAGCGCCAGCATCTCGCGCGAGCCCAGGAGGAACGTGTCCGTGTCGTCCAGGTCGCCGAAGAACGCCACGGTCACGGTCATGCCCGGGCTGACGCCCGCGCTCGCGTCCGGTTCGCCGATCTGGGCCGTGTCGAGCGTGACCTTCAACTCCCGGATGCGCGCGGCCACCTGGGCCTGCTCCTCGCGGGCGGCGTGGTAGCCGGCGTTCTCGGAGAGGTCGCCCTCGTCCCGGGCCAGCCCGATCTTCTTGGCCAGCTCGGCCATCCTGACATCGGACAGGTACTCGTACTCCTCGCGGAGTTTGTCGTAGTCCTGCTGGCGCAGCCACACGACGGGCGCCGGTTCCGTCACGGTCACAACCGCTCCTTGCATGAAACAAATGGAATGGCCGCCGCCCCCGCGGAGCGCGCGACCAGACCCCAAGAATAGCAAGTGCGGCCCAGCCAGCGGGAATGAGCGATGAGCCGTGGGCATGCGTCGGGAACGTTGTGTGGAGGCTGTTGGGGCATGTTGCTGTGCTCTTCTCGAGTGGTGGAGGTCAGGGTGTAGGTGGATCGCGTGCCTTCGACCACCGCTGGCGGCGCGGCCCGCTCGTCAGCGGCCACCGTGACAAATTGACCGTGCATTCGGGGCCCCAGTGTCACATTCCGCGCCGCTGCTCGGAGTACCAGGTGAGCGCCCCTTGGAGGACCGGGCGGGTGGAGTCTGGAGACGTCATCGCCTCGTTCAGCCGACTCACCTCCAAAGGGCTCCTGACATTCAACTCAGACAAGGATCGATGATGAACCAGATGAGAAGACCTATCCTGTTGTCGCTCGCATGCGCAACTTTGGCGGCCGCGGCGGTGCTGTCGACCACGACGGCGGTCGCTGCTCCTGCGGGGAACCCGAGTGCCTACGGCTTGACTATTGTGAAGGAGTCCGCCGTGGTCCCGCCCCACCTCGTCGAGGCTTTCGGCTTCGCCCGCTCCGTGGCGATGGCCCGTCCCGATGACTTCGGCTTCCCGCAGGTCGTTGACGACACGGTCGTCTTGCCTGCCGTGTCTGACGCGGCAGTGAACCTGGCGACGGCGAGACCCCAGACCGTGAGGGAACAGTTGGAGCAGTACGCCCGCCCCCAACTCAAGGACGGCGACACCATGACTCAGCTAAGCGTGCCCGACTTCAGCGCTATCTGGGGGCGGGTAACGCTGGTGGCAAGTGCCGAGGGTCTGACTGCAGGTCAAGTGCTCAAGATCAACGACGCAGTCTTCGACCTCCGCAACGACGCCACGCTCCCTCAAACGGACATTGTGTCCACGGGCATTGACGCTTCCGGCCGAGTGGTCCTCACAGTCAGGGAGATGACGGCGCCCCTGGCCGGGAAGGTCATCGAGGAGTTCGGCGTTGAGGTTGTCGTCGTCAACGTCGATGCCAACTTCACCGCTCTGCCCGCAGACAGAGCCTCGGATACCTCCCCCTACTACGGGGGCGCCCGAATCACAACCCCGAGCGGAGGCGGTTGCACATCTGGGTTCGCCTGGACTTACAGCAACCCCATGATGTTGACCGCTGGACATTGCAGCCCCAACGGAGGCACCTACACGTCTCCGAGCGGCAAGGTGATGGGTACGGTTACCTCGGGCTCGCGAGAGAACTGGGATGCGGGCGTGGGCACGGTCTATTTCAGCGGACAGACGGTCCACCGTGGCGACTTGGCGCTGATCTCTTTGGCCAGTGGAGTGTCTTCTTCCGGCAGGATTTTCACTGGCCTCTCGCAGTCGAGTTGAAGCGCCGGCGTTGCGGAGATGTGGTATCGGTCACCGTCGAGTGGTGACCAGTTCTGCACGGGGGGCGCCCGTTCCGGCGAGTTGTGCGGCTGGACGGTCGACCAGAGCAACGTCAACGTCACCTATGACGACGGAACAGTTGTTCAGAAGATTACCATCGGCACCAAGGGAACGAGTGGTGGTGGGGTCATCGCCGGGGATTCAGGAGGTCCGGTCTACACGGTGCGCAGCGATGGCAAGGTCGCGGCTAAAGGCATCATTTCAGGTTCGGGCTCGTCCTGGGGCGCGTACAAAGTCTACTTTACTGATATTTGGGACGCGTACTACGGACTGCCCGGTTACCTGGTCATGCAGTAACTGCGGCCTGTGAGAGCGCAGTGCGGGCATGAACTCTCGTGCGGACGCCAACGACGTGGCCACCCCATTTCGCGCCTGCCTTGGCGATGGCGTATATGATCCACGTGATTGCAGGTCGGCGGTTCCCCCGCCCAAGACGGGGAGCCGCCGACCTGTTGGTTCTTGAAGGAGATGAAAGGCGGCTCATGGTCGGAACTCAGCCGACTAGCCAGTGCGAGCATTCGAGTGCCGAGACTGCGCCGAAATCGCCAGCAACAACGCTGTGGCCCGGCGACTTGGCCGCCGAGACTGCGTCGGTGGTCGAGCGGTACGAGAAGATGGTTCACGGCATCGCATTGACTCATACCCGATCTCGGGAAGACGCGGAGGATGTGTACCAAGAGGTCTTTCTCACCTACCATCGCAAGCAGCCCCCTTGCCGCGACGAAGAGCACCGCAAAGCCTGGCTCATCAAGACCACCGTCGTGACAGCCCGTCGCGTCAACCTGGCACCGTGGCGGACCAGAGTTACACCCATCGCGCCGGAACATATCGACGGGCGGCCGAGCAACCAGTTCACGTTCGGCGACACCCAGCAGGATGGAGTGTTCGCGGCCGTTCGGCGCCTGCCCCCGCGTCACCGCACGATCATCCACTTGCACTACTTGATCGACTTGCCGATCAAACAAGTCGCCGCAATCTTGGACATTGCGGAGCCAACGGCCAGAAAGCGCTTGGAGAGGGCTCGGGCCCTGCTGAAACACCAACTCGAGGAGGTGTGAGACATGGATGACAAGATCTTCCGGACGATGGCCGACAAGATGGGGCCGAGCCGTGAAGTGCACGATCGCCTGCTCGCCCGGCTCCAAACGGAGGAGACACTGAGAGTGTCTGACACAGCGGACAGCAGGTGCGGGATGGGCCGGGTGCGCGGGCCGTCGCCGTTGGTCGGTGTCGCATCAGCGGCGCGGCGCGGACGGCGTCCGGTCGGGCCAGGGTCCACGCCTGGCAAGTCTCTGCTCCGAACGCGCGCCACGATCATCGCGGTCGCGGCTGTTGTCGCGGTCTTGCTGGGCCTGAGATTGGTGTGGCACGGCCCTGCTTCATCTCAGGTCCCCGCGGCGCAGGAGGCCGATGGGTCCTCCGCAGCTTCCTGTGCCGAACCGTGGATCTGCGGTTCTGCCGTCGCCCTTGCCGAGGTCGTGGCCTTCGATGATGCCGGCGCCATCGTGACCGATACTGCCACCGCTCTCGCCCACGACGGCGATCCCGCGACCAGTTGGTTCGGCCAGGCCTATGACGATCAGCCCGACTGGAGCGCCTCGGCCGAGAAGGGACTGGGGTTGGTCATCGATCTGGGCGTGGCGACCCGAGTGACGGGCGTGACGCTGACAGTCCCTGGGTTGCCGGCGGCGGTCGAGCTGCTCGTTCCCGTCTCGGCCGCTGGACGTGACCCTGTGACAGCTTTCAACCCCACGGACTGGCGCACAATCGCTACTCCGAGCGCCGTCCTGCCGTCGAGCGGTCAGGACGGTCCCGCGACGGTGGAGTTCGTGTTCAGCGCCAACACCCGGTATCTCATGGTCTTGTTCCACAGCCCTTTGTCGGAGGGCTCCGACGGACGATGGCGCGCGGGCATCTCGGAGATCAGCGTGTGGAGTTAATGGCCAGTTGAGGCGTGGGCGCGTTCGGCTGACCAGTCTGGGGCCTGACTACCGCATGGGCGTGGTCCAGTCTTCTACTGCCAGGTCGGGCACTCGGGAGAACGCGTGGTCGTTCGTGACCAGGATCAAGCCGCCCCGGTCGGACCGGGAGTGTTCCAGCGCCGTCGCAGCGATGAGCGTGTCCAGGGGCGACATTGGCAGTCCCGTCTTCTCCAGCGCGGCGCGCAGGTCGCCGTAGACCAACGCGGTCGCGGCTGTGAAGTCCAGGATGGTGACCTGAGGCCACAGCGACTCCAATGCCCGGCGCAACCGCGTCGCCTGGGGGTTCTTCGCCAACCCGAAACGGATCTCTGCCTCGGTGATAGCGGAGAGGAACACGCGGTCCGAGCCGTGTTGCGCCAAGTGCGCCAACGCGTCGGGGTGGGCGCGTACCAGTGCGCTGACCGTGTTCGTGTCCAGTAGATACCGCATCAGGCGATCCCCTCGAACAGGTCACGTTCGGCGTCGCGCCGCGCCGCCGGGTCGAGGAAGCCGTCTGGCACGTCCAAACCCGTGACGGCCGCTATGAACTCGTCCCACGTGCCGGGCCGCGTCGACAGCACGACGTCGCCGTTGTCGTCACGCCGGATGTACACGCTGTCCGTGTCGAACCTGAAGGCGCGGGGCAGCCGCACTGCCTGCGACCCGCCGTTCTTGAACACCGCCGCCGTCTGCGTCATGTCACGATCTCCTTGTCGTCCTGTGAGCGTAAATATAACAGAGTATAGACATGTAAGTAACTACGTGGGAGTGCTGACGGCGCTGGAACGGGGTGGACGGCCGGCATCGTCTAAGGTGTGGACCCATGATTGCCCCCCAACGGGTGGACGCCGAGGGCCGGCCGCTCCGGTTGCTCTGCGCCCACGCCCATCCCGATGACGAATCGTCCAAAGGCGCCGCCACCATGGCGAAGTACGTGGCCGAGGGCTGCCAGGTCCTCGTCGTCACGTTCACCGGGGGCGAGCGCGGCGACATCCTCAACCCCAAGCTCGACACCCCCGAGAACTGGGCCCGGCTGCCCGAGATGCGGCGGCTGGAGATGGCCGCGGCGCGCGCCATCCTCGGCGTCGACCAGGTCTGGCTCGGCTACGAGGACTCCGGCTACTTCCAGGGCGAGCCGTGGCCGCCGACCCCGCCCGGCACCCTCGCCGCCGCGCCCGTCGAGGAGGCGGCCGCGCGGCTGGTCAAAGTCCTGCGCGAGTTCCGGCCCCACGTCGTCGTGACCTACGACGAGCGGGGCGGTTACCCGCACCCGGACCACATCATGACGCACCGCGTGACGATGGCGGCCCTCGACCCGGCCGCCGACCCGGCGTACCACCCGGAGTTCGGGGAGCCGTGGGCCGTGGCCAAGGTGTACTACCAGATGAGCTTCCACCGGGCCCGCTTCGCCAAGCTCGACCGGATGATGCACGAGGCCGGGCTGGAGTCCCCGTACGCCGAGCGGCTCAAGGCGTGGGCGGCGGACGAGGTGACGGACCGGCTGACCACCTTCGTGCCGTGCGCCGACTACTTCGAGGTCCGCGACGCCGCGCTCCGCGCCCACGCCACGCAGGTCGACCCCGACGGCCACTGGTTCGAGGTGCCCCTCGCCATCCAGAAGAAGGGCTGGCCGACCGAGGACTACGAATTGGTCCGGTCGCTCGTGCCGACGGCGATCCCGGAAGACGACCTGTTCGCCGGCCTGGCCTTCCCGGCCCCGGAGTCGGCCGACAACTGGCAGATCTGAGGGCTACAACGCCGCCAGCGTGATGGCCGCGAAGTGGCAGGCGCAGGCCAGGACCGTGCAGGCGTGGAAGATCTCGTGGAAGCCGAACCACGCGGGCGCCGGGTCGGGGCGGCGGCGGGCGTAGACGAGCGCGCCGGCCGAGTACGCGATGCCGCCGGCCAGGAGCAGCCAGACGACCGCGGGGCCGCCCGCGCGCCAGAACTGCGGCATCCACCAGACCGCCAGCCAGCCCATGAGGATGTACAGGCAGACGTACAGCCAGCGCGGCGCGTCGAGCCAGCAGACCCGGAAGAAGCAGCCCGCCACGGCCGCGGCCCAGATGAGGCTCAACAGGACGACGCGGGACGGGCCCGTCAAGAGCAGCGTGGCCAAGGGGGTGTAGGTCCCGGCGATGAACACGAAGATGTTCGAGTGGTCGATCCGGCGGAGTACCGCGTGGACCCGGGGCGACCAGCGGCCGATGTGGTAGGCGGCCGAGTGGCCGAACAGCAGGACCGCGGTGGCGAGGTAGACGGCGATCGCCGCCTTGGCGGCGGCCCCGTGGGCCAGGCAGAGGACGGTGATGGACGCGGCCAGGACGAGCGGCGCCGTCACGGCGTGGAGCCAGCCGCGCAGGCGCGGCTTGGGCTCGTCGGTGGCGGGGCGGAGGTCGGGGGACGGTGGTGCGGTGGCGAGGATGGGGGTCATGCCCCTCCTTAGTTTACGGTTGCGTAGGTTGAGCCTAGCGCGGATGGGGCCAGGCCGGTACTCCGGGCCGTCCCGGGGGTCCACTAAGGTGGGAGGGTGGCATCGCCTTCTGAGGGGGGAAACCGGTTGCGGCATCTCCGGCCGACCGGACTGCTCTACAGCGCGTACGAGAAGCGGCTGCTCAACGAGATCGACCGGGCCCGCCTGCCGCGCCACGTCGCTGTCCTGGCCGACGGCAACCGCCGCTGGGCCCGCGCCAACGCGCCGGGCGAGGACATCGTGGCCGGTTACCGCGCCGGCGCCGCCAAGCTGAAGGAGTTCGCCACCTGGTGCGACGACCTCGGCCTCCAGGTCGTCACGCTGTGGGTCCTGTCGACCGACAACCTCGACCGGTCGGAGGAAGAGGAGGTCCTCCCGCTCCTCGACATCATCGTCGGCCTCGTCCGCGACCTGGCCCGCCACCCCGGCTGGGCCGTCCAGGTCGTCGGCGCCCTCGACCTGCTGCCGGCGGCCACGGCTGAGGCGCTCGACGCGGCCGCCCGCTCGACCGCGGGCCGGACGGGGATGCACCTCAACGTGGCCGTGTCCTACGGCGGGCGCCACGAACTGCGTGACGCCTTCCGCTCGCTGTTGGCCGAGGAGGCCGCGCGCGGCGCCACGCTGGCGGAGCTGGCGGAGACCCTCGAGATGGACCAGATCGAGTCCCACCTCTACACGGCCGGCCAACCCGACCCCGACCTCATCATCCGGACGTCCGGCGAACAGCGGCTGTCCGGCTTCCTGATGTGGCAGTCGGCCCACTCGGAGTTCTACTTCCACGAAGCGCTCTGGCCCGACTTCCGCCGCGTTGACTTCCTCCGCGCCCTCCGCGCGTTCAGCCAGCGCGAGCGGAGGTTCGGGCGCTGACGAGGGAGGCCGAGGTGTCGGGCTCCCCGGCCCCTCGTCATCCCGGCCCCTTGTCATCCCGGCCCCTTGTCATCCCGGCGAAAGCCGGGATCTTTGCCGGTGGAAGATCCCGGCTTTCGCCGGGATGACAAGGGAGAGGGATGGCAAACTGTCCTCTTAGTCCAGCCGCGTCAGGGTGTAGATGGCGTAGTCGATCTTGCGGTTGCCGCGGTCGACTGCAATCAGGCGTTCGGTGGCGCCGGGGTCGAGGGACAGGAAGTCGAACCACAGGTCCTTGCTCGGGCCCTGGGACCACAGGGCCAGCTTGCCGCCGGGCACGAGGTGGCTCAGCGCCGAGCGCATCCCCTCGATCGTGTAGAGGCGCGCGTTCTCCGGGTGGATCAGGAAGTCCGGGCCGTTGTCGATGTCGAGCACGATCGAGTCCCACGGCCCGAACAGGCCGGGCAGCGCGGGCTGGTGGCAGAGCAGCCAGGCGGCGTCGCCGTGGTGCAGCGTGACCCGCTCGTCCTGCGCCAGCCGGCCGGCGGGCTGGACCAGGCCCTGGTGGGCCCAGCCGATCAGCGCCTGGGAAATCTCCACGATGTCGACGTGGGTGGCGCCGTCCGCCAGCAGCTTCTCGGCCGTGTAGCCCAGCCCCAGTCCGCCCACGAGGACCCGGCCCGGCTGGTCGCCGACGGCCTCGGCCAGCAGCAGCTCGGAGGTCGTGGAGGCGGAGTCCATGGCGAACGCGCCGTTGACAATCAGCTCGTCGATGGTGGCGTCGCCGCGCCGGCGTTGGCGCAGGACGATCTCATAGCCGTCTTCGGTCGACTGCGCGACGGTGGTGACGGAGTCGTCGTCGTAGTGCATCTAGTCAGTGTACGTGGGTGGCCAAGGTTATGGGTGTGAAATCGGTCACGGTGGGGCCTGACGTGGCCCGCTTCGATTGTCATCCCGGCGGCAGCCGGGATCTTGGTTCGAGGCTCTCGACCATCGGGGAAAGATCCCGGCTTTCGCCGGGATGACAAGGGGGTTGGGATGACGAAGGGGTTTGCGATGGCAAAGGGGGTTGGGGTGACAAGAGGAGTTGGGATGACGAAGGGGTTGGGATGGCCGGGCGGGCGGGGGCTACTCGGTGTCCTCGGTGTCGGGCGCTGGGGCCGTGGCTTGTTCGACGGTGGCTCGGGCGGCGTCCAGCAGGGCCTGGCAGTGCTTGGCCAGCCGCTCGCCGCGTTGCCACAGCTCCATCGACTCAGCCAGGCTGGCCGTGCCCGACTCCAGCCGGCGCACGACCTCGACGAGGTCGTCCCTCGCCTTCTCGTAGCTGAGCCCGCTGAGGTCCTCGGGCGGGTTGGGGCTGGTCGGCGTGGTCATCGGACTCCTTCGGGGCTGCGACGGTGAGGGCGAGGGTGCCGGCCTTGAGGAAGGCCGTCAGGTCTTGGCCCGGCGCCACCTGGGCCGGGTCGGTGATGGTCGTCTCGGCGTCCGCCAGGAGGATGGCGTAGCCGCGGGCGAGGGTCTTCTTGGGCGACATGGTCCGCACCTGCGTCACGAGGTGGCGGATGTCGGTCTGGGCGTCGTCCAGGCGGCGCAAGATGGCCGCGTCGAGCCGCTCGGCCGCCTGGCGCAACTGGAGGTCGAGCACGGCGTAGCCGCCCAGCGGGTCCCGCATGACCGGCCGCGACCGGAGCGCCGCCAACTCGTCGGCGCGGGCCGTGACCGCCGCCAGGACCGCGCGCCGCAGCCGGTCCCGCGCCGCCGTGACGTGGCCCAGCTCGGCCGCCGCGTCCGGCACGACCCTTTTCGCCGCATCGGTCGGCGTCGACGCCCGGAGGTCCGCCACGAGGTCGAGGACCGGGGTGTCGGTCTCATGCCCGATGGCCGACACGATCGGCGTCACGGCCGCCGCCACGACGCGGACCAGTCCCTCGTCGGAGAACGGCAGGAGGTCCTCGACCGAGCCGCCGCCGCGGGCGATGATGATGACGTCGACGTCGGGAGTGGCGTCCAGCTCGTAGACGGCCTGGGACACCTGCTCGGCGCAGCGCGGCCCCTGCATGAGGCAGTGGCGGACCTCGAGGAGGGCGGCGGGCCAGCGCAGCGCCGTGTTGACGACGACGTCCCGCTCGGCGGCCGAGCCCTGGGCCGTGATGAGGCCGATGCGGCGGGGGAGGACCGGCAGCGGCCGCTTCCGTGCCGGGTCGAACAGCCCCTCGGCGAAGAGCCGCCGCTTCAACTGCTCGATCTCCGCCAACAGGCGGCCCTCGCCGACCGGGCGGAGATCGTGACACTCGTAGTTCAGCCGCCCGGTCGGGAGCCAGACGGCGGGCTTGAGCCACGCCACGACCGCCATGCCCTCGTTCAGCGGGCCGGCGGCGTCGAGCACGGCCGTCGACGCCGTCACCGACACGGACACCTCGGCCGTGGCGTCGCGCAGCGTCAGGAAGTGGGTCACCCCGGAGCGGCGGTGGATCGCGATGAGCTGGCCCGCCACCCAGACGGCGCCGAGCCGCTCGACCCAGCCCTTGACCGCCGTGGCGACCACGCGGAGGGGCTGCGGCTGCTCGGGCGAGCTGGCAAGCGGCATGGGGGCAGTCTATGACGGCGCCGCCGACCCCTTCACGACACGTGGCCCCAAACGGGGGGGGTCCTGTTTACCCCTGGTTTCGGCCGGCGTACAGTTTTGCTTTGACGGGCAACCGCCCGCCGTCCCCTACGACGCTGTGAGGCCTCCCGGAACCCTCCAAAGTCGTCCAAGGATTCGTGAGGGCTTCACGCCATCTTCACAGTTCCATCAATTTTGCTTCCTACCATGGGGTCTGTCGGATGGAGGAAGCAACCGATCAGCCGACAGAGTTGAGAACTGAACAATGCGTCCGAGGCCACAAGACGGCGAGTTCAGGGTCGACGTTCCCACGACACCTGGATTCACCGCGAACCTCGGAGGTCGCCACTTAGCCCAACTGCTGAGCGTGCCGGGCCTGTCCGCCAGTCGAAGACGGAGGCTGCTGGTGATGACGCCGGCCCCGGGTTGGGGTCCTGAGTGGTGGCAGAGCGTCATGGTCACTTCACCGCCCGACCGGGACGCTCAAGAGGAGGGGCGCGCATTCCTCAATCACGCGCAAAGCTTCCCCGTTCGAGAGGCCCCAGTTGTTACTGGGGCCTCTTGTGTGTCCGGGGTCTGTTCGGGGTCGGAGATCCTGCGCTGGGCTCAGGCTGACGACGGAGTCGTCATTCGGGGGCCGCGGCGGGCTCCGGCGGCTCGGCCAGCTTGATCTCGAACCAGAACCGGGAACCCTGGCCCGGCGCGCTCGTGACGCCGAACGTGGCGTGGTGGAGCGTCAGGATGTGGCGGACGATCGAGAGCCCGATGCCGGAGCCGATGACCGCGCGCTTGTGCGACGAGCGTGACTTGTAGTAGCGGTCCCAGATCGTGGCGATCTTGTCCGTCGGGATGCCGGGGCCGTGGTCGGCCACCTCGAAGCGGACGTGCGTCGCCGTCCGGACCAGCCGGATGCCGATGTAGCGGTCCTCGCCCGTGTAGTTGATGGCGTTGCCGATCAGGTTGTAGAGGGCCCGCTTCATGTAGTGCTCGTTGCCCATGATGGGCGCCTCGGCGACGGCCTCGACGTCGAAGTCGTAGCCCTCCGACTCCGTCAGGATGGCGAAGGCCGTCAGCGTCTCCTGCAGGCAGGCGGCCAGGTCGACCTCGGCCATGACGACGGTCGCCGCGCCCGACTCCAGGCGGGAGATCTCGACGATCTCGTTGACCATGTCCGTCAACCGGTTCGCCTCCTCGATGATGGTCTCGCAGTGGGTCTGGCGCTTGGCCGGGTCGTCGCCCGCCACGTCCCGGATCGTCTCGGCGTAGATCTTGATGATCGTCAGCGGCGTCTTGAGGTCGTGCGAGACGTTGGCCAACAGCTCCTTGCGATCCGTGTCGAGGGCGCGGAGCTCCTGGGCGGCGTAGTTCAGGGTCGTGGCCAACTGCTCGGTCTCCGTGAACCCCTTGCCATCGAACTCGGTGCTGAAGTCGCCGTGGGCGAGGCGCTGGGCGCCCTTCGTCAGGTCCACGATCGGGCGGGTCATCGAGCGGGACAGGAAGTGGGCGGCGACGACGGCGATGACGAGGACGACGGCGGCGACGGCGCCGAACAGCAACCGGAGAGTGCGGTGTGTCGGCTCGGTCGTCAGCAGGACGGACGAGATGTAGAGGAAAACGGCCCGGCCGCTCGGGTCGTCGAGGCGGGCGAGGTAGACGGCCACGTCGGAGTCGGCGGTCTGGTTGCGGAACACGCGGTCGACCGCCTGCCGGCCGCTGGCCAGCAGCTCGTCGTGGAGCTGGTTGAGGGCGGCGACAGTGAAGTCCGGCAGGGGGGCGAGTTCCTCGGTGTCGACCCCGAGGCAGGACAGGTCGAAGCCGTCCTCGCGGTCGACGATCCCGAGGTCCGCGTCGAGGGTCATCACCCGCCAGCCGTGGTCGAACGCGGTCGTCGTCAGGAGCTCGCGATCCTCGCCCAGCGTCTCGGCGATCTCCTGGCCGGCCCGGCGGATCTCGTCCAGCCGCGACTGGTGCGTGATCGAGTCCAGCAGGAACGTTTGCGACAGGCCGACGGCGGCCAGCGTGACGACGGAGAACAAGATGAGGATGAGCCACGACCGGAACGACATCGTCCGGACATAACTCGTCGGCTTGGCCATCGGTTAGCCCTCGAAACGGTACCCGAGCCCCCGGAGCGTGACGATGCAGCCCTTGTACGGGCCGAGTTTCATGCGGAGGGTCTTGATGTGCGTGTCGACGGTGCGCTCGTCGCCGAAGAAGTCGTAGCCCCAGACTTCTTGGAGGAGGCGGTGGCGCGAGAGGGCGATCGAGCGGTTCTCGATCAGGTAGAACAGGAGGTCGCACTCCTTCGGGGTCAGCTCGACCCGGCCGCCGTCGATCTTGATGTCGCGGGC
>JAISTC010000225.1 GCA_031272805.1 Propionibacteriaceae bacterium | reverse complement strand
CGCCCGGGCTCGTTCCTCGCCAAGGCGGCGGCGCCTGACACCTCGGCCTGGGTTGGTGCCTTACCAGGGCCGGGCGCCTGACACCGCGGCCTGGGTTGGTGCCTTGCCAGGGCCGGGCGCCTGACACCTCGGCCTGGGCTGACAGCTTGGCTTTGGCGGGTGCCGTAGAGTAGTCCGGCACACACGGGGAGGAGCTGCCATGGCTGAGGACGTGCGCGAGGTGCTGATCGTCGGGTCGGGGCCCGCGGGGTTGACGGCGGCCATCTACGCCGGACGGGCCGGGTTCCGGCCCATCGTGCTGGAGGGCGCGCTGGCCGCGGGCGGGGCCCTCATGACGACGACCGAGGTCGAGAACTTCCCCGGCTTTCCCGAGGGCATCCAGGGGCCGGACCTCATGGCCAACCTCCGGGCGCAGGCCGAGAAGTTCGGCGCGGAACTCGTGACCGACGACGCCGTCACGCTGGACGTCACTGGGCCGGTCAAGGTCGCCACGGATTCGGACGGCAAGGAGTACCGGGCCAAGGCCGCGATCTTGGCCATGGGCTCCGCGTACCGGCGCCTCGGCCTGGCCGACGAGGACCGCCTGGCCGGCCACGGGGTGTCGTGGTGCGCCACCTGCGATGGTTTCTTCTTCCGCGGAAAAAACGTGGCCGTCGTCGGCGGCGGGGACTCGGCCCTCGAAGAGGCGACGTTCCTCACCCGCTTCGCGGCCAGCGTGACCGTCATCCACCGGCGCGACGAGTTCCGGGCCTCCAAGATCATGGTCGACCGGGCCCTGGCCAACCCCAAGATTTCCGTGCGCTGGAACGCGGTCGTCACGGGTATCCAGGGCGACCGGGCCGCCACCGCCCTCGAACTGAAGGACACCGTGACGGGCGAGGCCTCCGTCCTGCCGGTCGACGGCGTCTTCATCGCCATCGGCCACGAGCCGCGCAATGAGCTCGTCCGCGGCCAAGTCGACGTCGACGCCGCCGGTTATGTCCGCGTGGCCGACCCCGGGACCGCGACCAACGTCGCCGGGGTCTTCGCCTGTGGCGACCTCGTCGACCACACCTACCGCCAGGCCATCACGGCGGCCGCGTCCGGCTGCCGGGCCGCCCTCGACGCCCAGTGGTTCCTGTCCGACCACGCCTAGCCACCCAACCAGAGGAGAACCCATGTCCGCCCTGCCCGCCGTGACCGACGCCACATTCGCCGCCGAGGTGCTGGCCAGCCCGAAACCCGTGTTGGTCGACTACTGGGCGGACTGGTGCGCGCCGTGCCGGCAGCTCACCCCGATCGTGGCCCAGTTCGCGGAGGAGTACGGCGACCGGGTCAAGTTCGTCGCCCTCGACGCCAACACGAACACGGCCGTCCCGATGACGTACAACGTCAACAACCTGCCGACCATCCAGGTGTTCCAGGGCGGCCAGATCGTCGCCTCGCTGACGGGCAACGTGACGAAAATAAAGCTCCGCCAGATGCTCGACGACGTGGCGTAAGCACTGGCCAAGAGGTTATTTCTGCGGTAGAAGGTGACCGTCCTCGCGGGCCCTGGCGTGTGACAAAAGGAACCGTCCCCAATGTCACACAATGTCACAGCGAGCAGTGTGACATAAGGAACCGTCCCCAATGTCACAAGGAACCGTCCCCAATGTCACACTGGGTTCTTGGGGCGGTCGGCGTTGGCGTTCAAAGTAGTGGACTCGCGCACGACCAGCTCCGGCACGAGAGTGACGCGCTCGATCGGGTCGTGGGCGTGGCGGTGGAGCAGGAGTTCGGCGGCGCGGCGGCCGATGTCGTAGGTCGGCTGGCGGATCGTCGTCATGGGCACGGCCAGAACCGAGGTCAGGTCGATGTCGTCGTAGCCCACGAGCGGGAACGCGGCCGGGTTGTAGCCGCCCCGCTTGCGCAGCGCGCGCTGGACGCCGATGGCCACGAGGTCGTTGACCGCGAACAGCCCGGTCTTGGCCGGCAGGTCGTCGAACAGGGGGGCCGCCGTGTCGTCGCCCCCGGCGATGTCCATCGAGGTCAGGAGGACCTGGGAGAACGTGGCCTCGGACCGGCCGGCGCCGACCCAACCGCGCAGCGCCCCGGCGGCGCGGTCGTGGCACTGCGGAATCGAATTGGGGCCGTTGAACATCAGGAGGTGCTCGCAGCCGATCTCCGCCAGGTGGCGCGCCGCCAGCTCCCCGCCGGCCACGTTGTCGACCAGGACCGACGACGCGGGCACGTCCGGGTACGACGCTTCCAGCAACACGATGGGCACGCCGCGGCCTGCGATGTCGCGGAGGAGCTTGGACTGGTCGCCGGCCGGGGAGAGGATCATGCCGGCCACGCCGCGGGACTCGAGGACGTTGAGGTAGCGCGTCTCGCGTTCCATCTTGCCGTCCGAGGAGCCGACGAACAGCATGAACTCGTCCTCTTCGAGGCGGTCCTCGATACCGCGCGTGACCTGCGTGTAGAACGGGTTGCGGATGTCGAGGAGGACCGCGCCGACCGTCCGGATCTGGCCGGAGCGGAGCGCGCGGGCCGGGCCGGAGGGGACATAGCCCAGCCGCTCGATGACCTGCTCGACGCGGCGGCGCGTGTTCTTGGCGACGCGCTCGGGCTTGTTGAGGACGTTGGACGCTGTTCCGACGGAGACACCCGCTTCCCGCGCGACATCGACGATGGAAACGCGGGTTCCCGGTTGCCGGCCCATTCAGACCCCCCTAGCTGCACCACGTGTGCCTCTGAATTGAAACGTCACAATACCAGCCTCCGCACCCCCTGTCGGGCGCCCGGAGGCCGAAGAAAGCGACTCTACCAGGCAGGCGGGAACGTCACGTTGTCCCGCGGGGGCCCGAAGTGGCGGCGAAGGCCGAGGTGTCGGGTTCCCCGGCCCTGGCGAGGAACGAGCCCGGGCGGGGGAACCTGACACCGCGGCCGGCAGAAGACGCTTCCACCGGCCGAGGTATCTGACGCCGCCGCCCGGGCTCCTTCGTCGCCAAGGCCGCGGCATCAGACACCTTGGCCTCTCGGCCTTTGCACAGCGCCTGACACCGCTACGCTCACAGCCAGAACACCAGTTCGGCGGGACACCAAGGAGGCCGCGATGGGCGGCATGGGAGCAGGGGGCGGCGGCCGGGGCGCGCGCGTCGGGGCGCGGGACGAGGAGGTCCAGCGGGCCATCAACGCGGCCTCGCCCAAGATCCCCGACCTGGGCAAGCGGATCATGAAGCTCTTCCGGCCGTACCTCTGGCCGATCGTGGCGACCATCGTGTTCGTCCTCGTGACGGCGGCAATCTCCGTCTGGCCGCCGCTGCTGACCCAGCGCATCTTCGACGAGGGCCTGTTCCCCGCCGACGGCTCCGGCGTCCACCTGCGGCATCTCACGGTCCTCCTCGCCGTCATGGTCGGCCTCCTCGTCGCCAGCTCGCTCATCGGCATCGTCCAGACGTACCTCACGGCCAAGGTCGGCAACCGCGTCATGGGGGACCTCCGCGTCCAGTTGTTCGACCACCTCCAGGAGATGGAGCTGGCGTTCTTCACCCGGACCAAGACCGGCGTCATCCAGTCCCGGCTGGCCAACGACGTGGGGGGCGTGGCGAACGTCCTGACGAACACCGTGACGTCGGTCGTCGGCAACACGGTCACGGTCATCGCCAGCTTCATCACGATGCTCGTGTTGTCGCTCCCCCTGACCCTGATCGCGCTGTGCCTCATGCCAATCCTCGTGTTGGTCCAGCGCCGCGTCGGCCAGGTCCGCGCCCGCATCGCCACGGAAACGCAAGAATCCTTGTCAGAGATGACCGCCATCACGCAGGAGACCCTCGGTGTCTCCGGCATCCTGCTGGCCAAGTCGTTCGGCCGCCAGCAGGACGAGGCCCGCCGCTACGCCGAGGAGAACTCGCGCCAGATCACGCTGCAGGTGCGCCAGCAGATGACGGGCAAGTGGTTCTTCGCGCTGGTCCAGGTGTTCGTGTCGATCCTGCCGGCGCTCATCTACCTGCTCTCCGGCCTCCTCATCGTCCACGGCCAGGCGTCGATCTCGGCCGGGATTTTGGTCGCGTTCACGGCGGTCCAGTCGCGCCTGCTCATGCCGATGATGAGCCTGCTCCGCCTGGCCCTCGACCTGCAGACCTCCGGGGCGCTGTTCGCCCGCATCTTCGAGTACCTCGACCTCAAGCCGTCGATCGTGGACGCCCCCGACGCCCACGCGGTCAACGCGGCCAAGGTCGGCCTGATCGAGTTCGACCATGTCTCCTTCCGCTACCCCGACGCCACCGCCGACGAGCGCCCCACGATCGACGACGTCACGTTCACCGTCCGGCCCGGCGAGTTCGTCGCGTTCGTCGGTCCGTCGGGTTCGGGGAAGACGACGATCGGCTACCTCTTGTCACGCTTCCACGAGGCCGGTTCCGGCTCGGTCCGCTTCGCCGGCGACGATGTCCGCGCGCTGACCCAGGCGTCCCTGGTCGAGCACATCGGCATCGTGTCCCAGCAGAGCTACCTCTTCCACGACACGATCAACGCCAACCTGCGCTACGCCCAGCCGGCGGCGACCGACGCCGACCTGCGCGAGGCCTGCCGCCAGGCCAACATCCTGACCACCATCGAGGGCTTCCCGTCGGGCTTCAACACAGTCGTGGGCGAGCAGGGTTACCGCTTGTCAGGCGGCGAACGCCAGCGCCTGGCGATCGCCCGCGTGATTCTGAAGGACGCGCCGGTCCTGCTGCTGGACGAGGCCACGTCCGCGCTCGACACCGTCTCCGAGCGGATTGTGCAGCAGGCGCTGGACGAGGCCAGCAAGGACCGCACGACCGTGGCCATCGCCCACCGCCTCTCCACGGTCGCCCACGCCGACCGCATCTACGTCCTAGAGCAAGGCCGGATCGTGGAGTCGGGCACCCACCACGAGCTGGTCGAACTAGGCGGCCTGTACGCCAAGCTCTACGCCGAACAAGCGGCCATCGACCAGGCGTGACCCGGGCCGGGCTGACGAGGAGCCGTCACGGGCGGAGGACGGTTGCCGCCAAGGCCGGGAGGTCGGCGGCCAGGACCCTGTCCAGGAGGGCGGCGCTGACCTCGGGGGACTCCGCCGGTTGGCGCTGGGCCAGGAGCAGCCGGGTGACGAGGGCCGCCGGGGCCGCCCACAGCGCCACCGCCACGTCCACCTCCGGCAATGGCCGGACCGCCAGGTAACCGCGCAGGAATGCCACCGCCCCGGCCCACGGGTCCGGCGCGACCAAGAACTGGCCCGCCAACCCGATGGCCACATCCAGCGCCACCGCCGTCCGGCCGGTGTCGCCGAAGCCGACGATGCCCGTGACGTACGCCGGCGCCGTCGGGTCGACCAGCACGGCCTGGCCGCCGAAGCCCGCCTGGCAGACCTGCCGCCCCAGCCCGGCTAGCTGCGGCGCCACCTCGCGCGCGAACAGGCGGAACACCCGCCGCGCCAGCAGCCGCGCCTCGCCGTCTGGTAGGTCGCCGGCCAGCGGTTCCAGGTCGGGGAAGCTGAGCAGGTTGCCGGCGGAGGGGCGGGCGTCCTGCGGGTGGGCGAAGTCCGCCAGGGCCAGCCCGAGCCGCGCGGCCGCCCCGCCCAACATCGCCGATTGCGCCTCGTCCGGCCGCTCGGCCGCCAACGCCCGCCCCGGCGAGGCCGTCAGCAGGCGCAACAGCCGCGGGAACGGCCCGTCGCCGATCGGCACGGGGTGGGCCGCCGTCCCCGCCCGCGTCGGGCACAGCCGCGGCACGGGCAGCGCCGGGTCGCGGCAGGCCACGTGGCGCATCGCGGACATCTCCAGGTCGACGGCCGCCGGGTCCTCCCAACTCGACGACAGCCGGACGGTCAGCCGGGTAAACGGCAAGGCCAGCTCGAACGCCTCCTCCGGCCCGGCCGCGCGCGTCAGCTCGCCCGTGACGCCGTAGTACGTCTGGAGCAGGTAGGCGACGTGGTCGGCCGGCACGGGCGGGTCGGGCCGCGCGGTCCGGGCGGCGGGCTGGTCGATCAGCAGGGTCACGCGCCCACCTCGGAACTTCCGGTCACGCGCGGGGCCGGGTCGGCGGGGCGCGGCGGCGCCGGGGGCTGCCGGGTCAGCTCGCCACCCCCTGGCCTGCCAGGGTCACGAGGACCGCGAGTGGGCGCATGGCTCTCCTCTGCTCGGGGCCTGGCCTCACGCGGCGGGTCCGGAGCGCCCCGTCCGGCGTGACCCGGGCCGTGGTCTAGCAACAACTGTTCCCGGATTGCGCTGTCCGGCCAATCTACGGGGGGCGTGGGTCGCGGCCGTTACGCCCGGTCTCATGCGTGTTATGGCTGTGGGACGGGGAGGTTACGGGGCTCGTGTGGGTTCCAAGGCCGCGGTATCAGGTGCCGCCGCCCGGTCCTGCGACTCCGGCGCTGGCGCGCCTCCGCGCAGGATGACGTGTTCCTCGCCAGGGCCGCGGCGCCTGACACCTCGGCCTGGGCGGCTGCGGCGCCTGACACTACGGCCTGGGCGATCGTGGCGGTTTCACAACAATGTGGTCACGATCGGAGATTTTCCCTGTCGGAGCGGGATGGGGCGGTGCTAGCGTCACGGGCGGCGACGGGGCCACGCGCGCTGTTGCCGTCTCTCCGTCCGCACCACGCGGGTACACGCACTGAAGGGAACCCCCAATGAAACACACCAAGATCCTGGCCGCCGGCCTCGCCGCCACGTTGGCGCTGGGCCTGACCGCCTGCGGCGGCGGCTCCTCGTCGACCGACACGCCCTCCACCACCGCCGCGGGCGGCGCGGAGTCCTCCGCCCCCGCCGAAGTGACGGAAGCCGTGACGATCACGATGCTCGCGGCCGTCTACTCCGACAAGACCCAGGGCCTCTGGCAGGGCTTCATCGACGCCTTCGAGCAAGCCAACCCGAACATCACGATCAACCTTGAGATGCAGTCGTGGGACAACATCAACGACGTCATCCGCACGAAGGTCCAGGCCGGCCAGCAGCCCGACATTCTGTCGATCGACGCGTTCTCCAGCTACGTCGCGGACGGCCTGCTCTACTCGGCCGACGAGATCCTCTCGCCCGCCACGATCGCGGACTTCCAAGAGTCCTTCGTCGAGAACGCCACGATGGACGGCAAGCAGTACGGCTTCCCGCTGATCGCGTCGGCCCGCGCCCTGTTCTACAACGACGACCTGTTCGAGGCCGCCGGGCTCGACCCGACCAAGGACTTCGCCACGTGGGACGAGATGTACGCGGCCGCCGAGGCCATCGCCGCGCTGGGCAACGGCGTGTACGGCTACGGCATGCCGCTGGGCGCCGAGGAGAACCAGGCGCAGCTCGGCATGTGGGCGTTCACGAACGGCGGGTCGCTGGGCGACTCCGAGACCCTGACGATCAACGACCCGAAGAACGTCGAGGCCGCCGAGTACATCAAGAAGATGGTCGACGCCGGGCTGACCGAGCCGGACGCCGGGTCCGTCGGCCGGACGCCGCTGTTCAACAACGTGTTCTCGCAGGGCAAGATCGGCATGATGATCGGCCTGCCGCAGTTCATCGGCCTGCTGGCCGAGAACGCGCCCGACCTCAACTACTCCATCCACCCGCACCCGGGCAAGGAAGCCGGCCAGACGGCGACGCTGGGCGTGGCGGACCACCTGATGGTCTTCAACAACGGCGACGAGGCCAAGGGCAAGGCCGCCGGCGCGTTCATCGACTTCTTCTACCAGGCCGACAACTACGTCAAGTTCGTCGACGAGGAGGGCTTCCTGCCGACCACGAAGTCGGGCGCCGCGGGCACGACGCACACGGAGTTCGCGCCGTTCAACGACCTGCTGCCGGTGGCGAAGTTCTACCCGTCGACCAACCCGTCGTGGGGCTCCGCGCAGGGCCTCATCCAGGAGAGCTTCGGCACGATCGCCACGGGCGCCGACCCGCAGGCGGTCCTTGACGAGATCCAGAC
>JAISTC010000201.1 GCA_031272805.1 Propionibacteriaceae bacterium | reverse complement strand
CGGCGCGGCCAACCCCGTGACGTTGCCGCGTGACGACTACTACATCCCGCAGTGGGAGGAGCGGACGAGCTACGGCGTGCGCCGGGTCGACCCGTACACGAAGCTGTTCGAGGAGCGCGTCATCTTCCTCGGCACGCCGATCACGGACGACATCGCCAACGCGGTCATGGCGCAGTTGCTCTGCCTGCAGTCGATGGACGCGGAGCGGCAAATTTCCATTTACATCAACTCGCCCGGCGGCTCGTTCACGGCGCTGGCGGCGATCTACGACACGATGCGCTACATCAAGCCGGACATCCAGACGATCTGCCTGGGCCAGGCGGCGTCGGCGGCGGCCGTGCTGCTGGCGGCGGGGACGAAGGGCAAGCGCCTGGCGCTGCCCAACTCCCGCATCCTGATCCACCAGCCCGCCATCTCCGGCGAGGGTTCCTACGGCCAGAGTTCCGACCTGGAAATCCAGGCCCGCGAGATCCTGCGCATCCGCTCGCTGATGGAGCAGATGCTGGCCGCCGACACGGGCCAGACGGTCGAGCAGGTGTCGAAGGACATCGAGCGCGACAAGTACCTGACGGCCGAGGAGGCCAAGGAGTACGGCATCATCGACGACATTCTGGGGTCGCTGAAATAGCGGTCACGCGGTCCGCCGGCCTGGGCGGTAACAGGGCCGGCGGGGCACAACATAGGGAAGCGAGGACTTTCGATGGCGCGGATTGGTGAGTCCGGCGACCTGGTCAAGTGCTCTTTCTGCGGCAAGAGCCAAAAGCAGGTTCGGAAGCTGATCGCCGGCCCCGGCGTGTACATCTGCGACGAGTGCATCGACCTCTGCAACGAGATCATCGAGGAGGAGCTCGTCGGGCCCGGCGCGGACGTCGGCTCCGCGCTCCCCAAGCCCGCCGAAATCCACGCGTTCCTCGACGAGTACGTCATCGGCCAGGAACGCGCCAAACGGACGTTGTCCGTGGCGGTGTACAACCACTACAAGCGCGTCCAGGCCGGCGCGACGCCGCTGCGGGGCGAGGACGACGAGCTGGTCGAGCTGGGCAAGTCGAACATCCTGCTGGTCGGGCCGACCGGCTGCGGCAAGACCTATTTGGCCCAGACGCTGGCCCGGATGCTCGACGTGCCGTTCGCGATGGCGGACGCCACGGCGCTGACCGAGGCGGGCTACGTCGGCGAGGACGTCGAGAACATCCTCTTGAAGCTCATCCAGGCGGCCGACTTCGACGTCAAGAAGGCGGAAACCGGCATTGTCTACATCGACGAGATCGACAAGGTCGCCCGCAAGGCGGAGAACCCGTCGATCACGCGCGACGTGTCGGGCGAGGGAGTGCAGCAGGCGCTGCTCAAGATCATCGAGGGCACGACGGCGTCCGTGCCGCCGCAGGGCGGCCGCAAGCACCCGCACCAGGACTACATCCAGATCGACACGACGAACATCCTGTTCATCGTCGGCGGCGCGTTCGCGGGGCTCGAGGAGATCATCAACACGCGCATCGGCAAGCACCCGGTCGGGTTCACGGCCGATGTCGTCTCGCTCCAGAAGCCGCTCGACCCGTTCGCCGCGGTCCGGCCGGAGGACCTCCACAAGTTCGGCATGATCCCGGAGTTCATCGGCCGGCTGCCGATGATCTCGTCGGTCACGGCGCTGGACCGGGCGGCGCTCATGCGCATCCTCGTGGAGCCCCGCAACGCGCTGGTCAAGCAGTTCCGCCGCCTGTTCGCGCTCGACAACGTCGATTTGCAGTTCACGGAGGACGCCATCGCCGCCATCGCCGACCGGGCGTTGGCCCGCGGCACGGGCGCGCGCGGGTTGCGCGCCATCGTCGAGGAGGCGCTGCTCGACGTCATGTTCGACGTGCCGAGCGAAGCGGAGATCGGCGAGATCCTGGTCGACGGCGACACGATCCGCGACGGCGCCCCCGTCACGAAGGTGCCGCGCATCCAGCTCGCCGGCCTGGAGCGCAAGACGGCGTAGGGGCGTTCCGCTAGCATTCCCGGCGTGGTAGAGCCTGTCGTCTACGCCTCCGGTCTGGTCAAGCGCTTCGGCGACCTGGTCGCCGTGGATGGCGTCGACTTCGAGGTCCGGCCCGGCGAGGCGTTCGGGCTGTTGGGGCCCAACGGCGCGGGCAAGTCGACGACGATGCGGCTGGTCGGCGCGGTCTCCCAGCGCACGGCCGGCGAGCTCAAGGTCTTCGGGCTCGACCCCGACACGCACGGGCCGGAGGTGCGCGCCCAGCTCGGCGTCGTGCCCCAGGACGACAACCTCGACCTCGACCTGCGCGTCCGCGAGAACCTCGTCGTGTACGGCCGCTACTTCGGCTTACCGCGTGACGAGTGCCGGAAACGGGCCGACGACTTGCTGGCCTTCGCGGAACTGTCCGACCGCGCGGGCGTCCACCCCGACGTGCTGTCCGGCGGGATGCGGCGGCGCCTGACGATCGCGCGCGGGCTGATGAACGCGCCGCGCCTGCTGATGCTCGACGAACCGACGACCGGCCTCGACCCGCAGGCCCGCCACCTGCTGTGGGACCGGCTCTACCGGCTGAAGGAGCGCGGGACGACGCTCGTCATCACGACCCACTTCATGGACGAGGCCGAGCAGCTCTGCGACCGCCTCATCGTCATCGACCACGGTCACGTCGTCGCGGCCGGGACGCCCGCCGGGCTGATCGCGGACCACGTGTCGAAGGAGGTGGCCGAGTTCCGCTTCGGGGCGGAGCGCAACGCCGCCGCGGCGGCGGCGCTGGGCGCGGCGGGGCTGCGGGCGGAGGAGCTGCCGGACCGCGTGCTCGTCTACACGGACGACGGCGACGCCGTTCTGGGGGTGGCCGTGGGGCTGGGGCTCCACCCGATTTCTTCGCTGGTCCGCCGCGCCAGCCTCGAAGATGTCTTCCTCCGCCTGACCGGGCGGAGGTTGATCGAGTGACTGACCGCGTGACCGATCCGGCTGCGCCGACCGTGGCCGGCTGGCCGGCCCCGGCCGTGACCGGGCGGACGACCCGTCGGGCGACCCCCGGCGCGTGGTCCGTCGCCCTCGGCCGCTGGCAGGTCATGCGGCGCCAACTCCCGCTCATCGTGGCCACGGCCCTCGGTACTCCGATCTTCTACCTGCTGGGGCTGGGCCACGGGCTGGGCCAGTCGGTCGGCGTCATCGGGCAGGGCGCGGGCGGGCCCGTGCCGTACGTCGACTACATCGCGCCCGCGCTGCTCGTCGCGGCCTGCACGGCCGTCGCCATCACGGAGTGGACGTGGCCGATCGTCGACGGCTACGTCTGGCAGAAGAACTTCCACCCCATCGCCCACACGCCCCTGGCGCCCCGCCAGATCGCCCACGGCCTGATCCTGGCGGGCGGCGGCCGGATGGCGTTCGTGGCGGTCGTCTACACGGCGGTCATGGCGGCTACGGGCCACGTCCGCAACTGGTGGGCCGTACCGCTCCTGCCGGTCATCGGGGTCGCGGGCGGGCTGGCGTTCGGGCTCCTCGTCCTGGCGTTCGCGACGGCGCTGAAGCGCGAGAACGGCCTCCTCAACAACGTCATCCGGCTCATCTACCTGCCCATGACCCTGTTCTCGGCCACGTTCTACCCGCTGGCGGCGCTGCCCGCGTGGCTGCACTGGATCGGCTGGATCTCGCCCCTGTGGCACGCCGCCGAGACCGGGCG
>JAISTC010000154.1 GCA_031272805.1 Propionibacteriaceae bacterium | reverse complement strand
TCCTTGGCGAAGTGGTCGATCAGCTCGTACTCGTTGTCGACCTTGCGGGAGTTGCAGATGATGCCGCCGAGGCGGACCGTGCCGGTCGTGGCGAACTTCTTGATGCCCTTGCAGATGTTGTTGGCCGCGTACATCGCCATCATCTCGCCCGAGGCGACGATGTAGATCTCCTCCGCCTTGCCCTCGCGGATCGGCATGGCGAAGCCGCCGCAGACGACGTCGCCCAGGACGTCGTAGAAGACGTAGTCGAGGTCCTCGTCGTAGGCGCCCAGGCGCTCCAGGAGGTTGATCGACGTGATGATGCCGCGGCCGGCGCAGCCGACGCCCGGCTCGGGGCCGCCGGACTCGACGCACAGCGAGGAACAGAAGCCCGGCGAGCGGACGTCTTCGAGCTCGACGTCCTCGCCCTCCAGGCGGAGCGTGTCGAGGACGCTGCGCTGGGCCAGGCCGCCGAGGAGCAGGCGGGTCGAGTCGGCCTTGGGGTCGCAGCCGACGACCATGACCTTGCGGCCCATCTCGGTGAGGCCGGCGACGGTGTTCTGAGTGGTGGTGGACTTGCCGATGCCACCTTTGCCGTAGATAGCAACCTTGCGCATGGTGTGGGGCGCCTTTCCGAAGAGTTGGGGTGTGGGGACGGAAAGGCAGATCTGTCGACGGTGGCCGACCGGGACGGCGGGCCAGGGGTTCGCGCACGTCCGGTTGCCGGACTGCGGTCGCGCCGCCGAAGGCTGCTTCGCCGTCGTTGTTGGCCCTACCCTCCCCCGCCGCGGTTACGGGGGCGCAAAACGACGTTTCCTTCCGGTTACGGCCACGTCACGGCTTGCCGCACGTGCGATCGGCACGGTTCTGTTGTCACGCGGTCCACCGGCGTGCCGCCCGGCCCGTAAATCTGGTCTGGTCAGACTGGTCAATTTCTGCTAGTGTCCTGCCATGACCGTGTCGATTTACGACGCCAAGACCCATCTGTCCCAGCTCATCGCGCAGGTCCAGGAGACCGGCCAGGGGATCACGATCACACGCCACGCCAAGCCGGTCGCCCAGATCATCCCCTTCCCGATCCGGCGCGAGCGGCGGATCTTGGGACGGCTCAAGGGCCAGATCAGCCTGTCCCCGGACTGGGAGGATTTCACAGCCGCCGACGACCAGGACTGGTACGGCGCATGAGGCTCCTGCTCGACACGAACGTGCTCCTGTTCAGCCTGTCGGACGACCCCCGCCTGGCCCCGTTCCGGGACGCCCTCGAAGACCCCGCCAACGATGTCTTCTTCTCTGCCGTCTCCGGCGTGGAAATCTCGATCAAAGCCTCCCTTGGCAAACTCGCCGTGCCCGCCGACTACCTCGCCGCCGTGACCGACCAGGGCTTCGCCGAACTACCGTTCACGGCCGCCCACGCCGGCCTCGTCCGCGACCTCCCCTGGCATCACCGTGACCCCTTCGACCGCATGATCATCGCCCAGGCCCTGGCGGAAGGCCTGCCCGTGGCGACCACCGACGGCGCGTTCGCCGCTTACGGCGTGACCATGCTCGACCGCTGACAACGCAACCCGGAACGGCCCTACTTCTCGGCCAGGCGGAGGTAGCGCGCCCAGCGCTCGTCCACCGCGGTCTGCGCCTGCTCCAGCAAGGCGGCGGCGCGGCCCGGGTCCAGTTGGGCGACCGCGCCGTAGCGCGATTCGGCGGCGTAGAACTCGGCCAGCGGCAGGGTCGGCGCCTTGGAGTCCAGCTTGAAGGTCGGCGCCGCGCCCGGCTTCGGCTCGGGGTGGTAGCGGTAGAGCGGCCAGTGGCCCGAGGCCACGGCGTCCTTCTGCCGCAGCGCCATGGTCGACAGGTCCACGCCGTGGGCGATGCAGGGCCCGTAGGCGATGACGAGCGACGGGCCGGGGTAGGCGGCCGCCTCGAGCAGCGCCCGGACGGCCTGGGGCTCGTTGGCGTTGAGCGCGATCTGGGCGGTGTAGACGGTGCCGTAGGCCTGGGCGATCAGGCCGAGGTCCTTCTTCCGCGTCGCCTTGCCGGCCACGGCGAACTTGGCCGACGCGCCGAGCGGCGTCGCCTTCGAGGCCTGGCCGCCCGTGTTCGAGTAGACCTCCGTGTCGAGGACCAGGACGTTGATGTTCTGGCCGGAGGCGAACAGGTGGTCGAGCCCGCCGAAGCCGATGTCGTAGGCCCAGCCGTCGCCGCCGACGACCCAGACCGCCGTCGGCACGAGGGCGTCCGCCACCAGCCGCAGCGCCGCGGCGTCGAGCGCCTCGGGCGCGTCCGGCGTGACCTGGTCCAGGGCCGCCAGCAGCCGCGTCACCCGCGCCCGTTGCGCCGCCACGCCGGCCTCGTCCGTGACGTCGAGGTCGGCCCGGATGAGTTCGGCCACGTCTTCTTCCGTCAGCCCGAGGGGCAGGGCCAGCCGGGCCACGAGGGCGCGGGCCTGCTCGGCCCGCTCGGCCGTGCCGAGGACGAGCCCCATGCCGAACTCGGCGTTGTCCTCGAACAGGGAGTTGTTCCAGGCCGGGCCGTAGCCGTCGGCCGTGACCGCCCACGGCGTGGTCGGGAGGTTGCCGCCGTAGATGGACGAGCAGCCGGTGGCGTTGGCCACGACCATCCGGTCGCCCATGAGCTGCGTCAGCAGCTTCAGGTAGGGCGTCTCACCGCAGCCGTCGCACGCCCCGGAGAACTCGAACAATGGCTCCAGGAGCTGGGAGCCCTTGACCGTGTTCGTCCGGACAGCCGTCCGGTCGGTCTCGGGGATGGTCAGGTAGTAGTCCCAGGCCACGCGCTGGGCGTCCCGGACCGTGTCGGCCGGGACCATCGTCAGGCAGTTGGCCGGGCAGACGGAGACACAGACCGAGCAGCCCGTGCAGTCGTCGGGCGCGACCTGGACCGTCAGCCGCGTCCCGGCCGGGAAGTCGCGCCCCATCGTCGCCTTGGAGGTGAACTCGGCGGGGGCCCGCTCCGCGAACTCGGGCGCGAACGCCTTCATCCGCAGCGCCGCGTGGGGGCACGTCAGGGTGCACTTGCCGCAGTCGATGCACTGGTCCGGGGCCCAGGCCGGCAGTTCGACGGCCAGGGACCGCTTCTCCAGCTTGGCCGTGTCGGTCGGGAACGTGCCGCCGGCCGGGAGGGCGCTGACGGGCAGGGCGTCGCCCTGGCCGGCGATGAGCGCGCGGATGGTGGTGAGCACGCCAGGCTCCCCCGCCGTCGCCGGGTCCGCCTCGGCCGCCGGGGCGTCGTTGAACGTCGGCGGTTGCGGGACGGCCAGCCGGTGCATGGCCGCGACGGCGTGGTCGACGGCGTCGAGGTTGGCCTGGATGACCTTGTCGCCGCGCTTGGCGTAGGTCTTGCGGGCGGCCGCCTTGATCTGGGCCAGCGCGTCCTCGACCGGCATGACGCGGGCCAGCGCGAAGAAGCAGGCCTGCATGACCGTGTTGATCCGGCCGCCCAGCCCCGCGTCGTGGGCCACCTTGGCGGCGTTGACCGCGTACACCTCAAGCTGCTTGTCGACAATCGCGTGCTGGACGGCGGCCGGCAACAGGGTCCAGAGATCGCCGCGCCGGGCCGGCTCGGCCAGCAACACGGTGGCCCCAGGCCGGGCGGCGTCGAGGACCGGCAGCTTGGCCAGCAGCCCGAACTGGTGGACCGCGATGAAGTCGGCCTCCTCGACCAGGTAGGGCGCGTCGATCGGCTCGGGGCCGAAGCGCAGGTGCGAGACCGTGGTCGAGCCGGACTTCTTCGAGTCGTAGACGAAGTAGCCCTGGGCGAACAGCCCGTGGTCGCCGACGATCTTGACGGAGTTCTTGTTGGCGCCGACCGTGCCGTCGGAGCCGAGCCCGTAGAACAGGGCCTGCTGGGCGGTCACGGGGGCTTGGAAGGTCGGGTCCGTGGTCAACGACAGGTGGGTCACGTCGTCCGCGATCCCGACCGTGAAGCGCCGCTTGGCCGGTTGCCCGGCCACGGCCTTCTCCAGCTCCGCGAACACGGCCGCCGCGTCGCGCGGCGCGAACTCCTTCGAGCCCAGCCCGTACCGGCCGCCGATGACGGCCGGCGGGTCTGGGCGGAGCTCGGCCAACGCCGTGACGACGTCGAGGTGGAGCGGTTGGGCCTCCGCCCCGGGTTCCTTGACCCGGTCGAGGACGGCGACGGCCCGGGCCGTCGGCGGCAGCGCCGCCACCAGCTCGGCGGCCGGGAACGGGCGGTAGAGGTGGACAGCCAGGACGCCGGTCTTGGCCCCGGCGGCGTTGAGGACGTCCGACGCGGCCTTGAGCGTGGCGACGCCCGAGCCCATCGCCACGACGACCCGGTCGGCGTCGGGCGCGCCGCAGTACTCGACCAGGCCGTAGCGGCGGCCGGTCAGCGCGGCGAAGCGGTCCAGGACCGCCGCCACGATCCCCGGCGCGGCGTCGTAGTAGGGGTTGGCGGCCTCGCGGCCCTGGAAGAACACGTCGGGGTTCTGGGCCGTGCCGCGCAGGACCGGCCGGGCGGGGGTGAGGGCCCGGGCCCGGTGGGCCAGGACGGCGTCCTCGTCGACCAGCGCGCGCAGCGTCTCGCTGGCCAGGTACTGGATGCGGTTGACCTCGTGGGACGTGCGGAAGCCGTCGAAGAAGTGGATGAACGGGAGGCGGGACTCGAGCGAGGCGGCGTGGGCGATGGCGGCGAAGTCGTGGGCCTCCTGGACGGAGTTGGCGGCCAGCAGCGCCCAGCCGGTCGAGCGGGCGGCCATGACGTCGGAGTGGTCGCCGAAGATCGACAGGGCATGGGTGGCGACGGCTCGGGCGGCGACGTGGAGCACGGCGGGCGTCAACTCGCCGGCGATCTTGAACATGTTCGGCAGCATCAGGAGCAGGCCCTGGGAGCTCGTGAAGCTCGTGGCCAGGGCGCCCGCCTGGACGGCGCCGTGGAGCGTGGCGATGGCGCCGGCCTCGGACTGCATCTCGATGATCTTGGGGATGTGGCCCCAGAGGTTCATCTGGCCCCGGCCCGACCACTGGTCGGCCAGTTCGCCCATGGGCGAACTGGGGGTAATCGGGTAGAGCGCGCACACATCGGACAGGCGGTGGGCAACGGAGGCCGCGGCCTCGTTCCCGTCCATACAAGCCCAGGTAGTGGAGGCCATCATCAGGTCCTTCCGGTCGGTCGCCCGCCAGCCTAGAGCGGAACCGCCGGGCCTGCACGCCCGTCCGCCATGACTGAACAGGCTTGCACGATAGTGCACGAGTGTGCAGGGCGCCTCACCAGTGGACGTAGACCGGCACGCCGACTTCCGCCCAGTTGAACACCCATTGCGCGTCGGATGTCGTCATGTTGACGCAGCCGTGGGACACGTTGGTCCCGAACGTCGTCACCCACGGCGCCGCGTGGAAGGCCACGCCGCCCCACGTGAAGTAGGTCGAGTACTGGACCGGAGTGTCGTATTCCGGCTTGCCGGTCTTGGGGTCGATCTCGCCGATCATGCGGTCGTTCTGGACCTGCCGGACGACGGTCCAGAGCCCGGGCGGCGTCTCGTGGCCGGACATGCCGTAGGAGACGAGGAAGCTGTTGACCGCCGAGTCGCCCTGGTACGCCACGACGCGGTAGGTCGAGAGGTTGACGTCGAACCACTTGCCGCCGTGGACGTCGGTGATCTTCTCGGTCTTGGTCTCGAACTCGTCGGTCACGGTCGGCGCCACCGCATCGAGGGCCTTGCCCTGGTCCAAGGCGTCGGCGATCTGGTTGATGAGGGCGGCCTCGTCCTTGAGCTTGATCCCGTCGGCGCCGTCGGTCAGGACGCCGAGGGTCGTCCCGGCCGCGTTGGTCACGATCGCCTTGTCGACGCGCGCCTGGGTCAGCTCCTCCTCCAGGACCTCGGGGAGCTCGGCGCGCATGGCCGCGCGGTCGTAGACGATCTTGATCGAGCCGGCCGCCGTGTCGGCCTGGAACGTCGTCCAGCGGATCCGCGCCTCGCGGCTGGGCGAGTACGAGCCGACGTCCGTCGTGACAGTGACGTCCAGCGTCAGCCGGTCGTTGGCCGCGGCCGCCACCTGGGCCGCCGCGGCGGCGTCGATGTCCGGCGCCTTCTCCACGATGGTCAGCGAGACCGCCGGCTCGGACAGCGGGTCGGCCGCCCATTGGGCCAGGGCGGCGTCGAGGGGCGCCGGGTCGACGGCGGTCCCGGACGCGGCCGGCGTCGTCACGAACGCGTCGGCCGCCGCGTCGAAGGTCACGCTGGCGTCGGTCGCCGGCTGGCCGTACTTCGTCAGCTGGGCCTTGACCCACGCGGCGGCCTGGTCCGCGTCGAGCCGGGTGACGAACTGGACGGGCTTCTGCACCCAGGGCGCGTAGGCGTCGATGATGGAGTGGCCGTCGGCGGCGGCCAGGGCGGCCTGCGCCGTGGCCTCGATGTCGACGGTCAGGCCGAGGTCGGCCGGGTCGGCGGAGAGTGTCTTGACCGAGTCGTCGCCGGACTCGACCGTTACGGTCATGGTCCGGCCGGCGGTCATTTGGGCGACCTTGGCCTGGACCTCGGTCAGCGTCAGCCCGTCGAGGCTCTCCCCCGCCAGCTCGACGCCCGGGTGGACCCGGTCGGAGAAATAGATCTTGATACCGAAGACGGCCCCGGCCAGCAGGACGACGAGGAGGCCGGACGACAGCCCGGCGATGAGGCCGATGCGCTGGCGGCGGGTCAGGCGGTTGCGGCCATCCGCCCGCTGCGGCGCCGCCGCCCGAGACTTCTTGGCCATCGCATTCCTTCGGACCGCTCCAAACTCCGGTGAGGCCGCCAGTCTACTCCTGGGCCCCACAACCTCCGCTGCGCCACGACGGCGGGGCCGCCGCGCGGGGCCGGGCGGTCCGCGTGACATCGCTTGAACCTCTCGCCCGACCCCCGGATTTTCCGGTAATGTCGCTCAGTGGCCCGACGGACCCCGACTGGTCCGCCCGGCCGCCGGAAACCGAACCCACAACCGAATACCCCCACCACAGGTCTACCTAGGCCCATTCGACACCGACGCCCGAGGAGAAGTCGTGAGAATCCGTCCTACCCGCCCCCAGCGCTTCATTCCCTTCATCGCCGCCGGGCTCGGCCTGAGCCTGCTGCTGGCCGGCTGCGGCCAGACCGGCGGGTCGTCCAGCCCCTCCCGCCCGGGCGGCGGCGAGGCCAACCTCGAACTGCCCCACCTAGGCGAGATCACGATCCACGGCGTCAACGGCCGCTGGTTCCTGGCCGCCGGGCTCGTCATCTGCCTGGCCGGCCTGGCGTTCGGCGCGCTGACGTACGCCCGGCTGAAAAAGCTGCCGGTCCATCAATCGATGAAGGACATCTCCGAGCTGATCTACTCGACCTGCCAGGCGTACCTCGTCAAACAGGGCAAGTTCCTGCTCATGCTCTGGTGCTTCATCGCGGTCGTCATCATCGTCTACTACAAGGCCTTCGTCGGGCTGTCGGTCGGCGAGGTCGCGGTCATCATCGGCTTCTCGCTGTTGGGCATGGGCGGGTCCTTCGGCATCGCCTGGTTCGGCATCCGGGTCAACACGTTCGCCAACTCGCGCGCCGCGTTCGCCGCACTCAAGGGCGAGAAGTGGCCGGTCCGCGAGATCCCGACCCGCTCGGGCATGTCCGTCGGCATGGTCCTGATCTCGCTCGAGCTCATCCTCATGCTGTCGATCCTGCTGTTCCTGCCGCCGATGATGGCGGGCAAGTGCTTCGTCGGCTTCGCCGTCGGCGAGTCGCTGGGCGCCGCGGCGCTCCGCATCGCGGGCGGCATCTTCACGAAGATCGCGGACATCGGCGCGGACCTCATGAAGATCGTGTTCAAGATCGGCGAGGACGACCCGCGCAACCCCGGCACGATCGCGGACTGCGCGGGCGACAACGCGGGCGACTCGGTCGGGCCGTCGGCCGACGGCTTCGAGACGTACGGCGTCACGTCCGTGGCGCTCGTGACGTTCACGATCCTCGGCATCGGCACCCTCGACGGCGCGCCCGCCGGGCTCCCCGCCCACCTGCTCGTCTGGCTGTTCACCCTGGCGTCGGTCAACATCTTCTCGTCGGGCGTCAGCTTCTTCCTCAACGAGGCCATGTCCCGGCGCCGGCTGGCCCACACTGCCTTCGACTTCGAGCGGCCCCTGACGACGCTGGTCCGGACGACGTCCGGCGTGTCGATCGTCTTCTGCTACGCCACGAGCTTCTTCCTCCTGCGCGGCGACGGGCTCGACCCGAACCTGTGGTGGGCGCTGGCGACGATCGTGACGTGCGGGCTGGCGGCCGGTGCGCTCATCCCGGAACTGGTCAAGGCGTTCACGTCGACCAAGTCCCGCCACGTCGACGACGTCGTCGTCTCCTCCAACGAGGGCGGCGCGTCGCTCAACATCCTGTCGGGCATCGTCGCCGGCTCGTTCTCGGCGTACTGGCTGGGCGCGGCCATCGCCGGGCTCATGGGGCTGGCCTACCTCGTCAGCTACCTCGGCATCGGCACGATCGGCGACAACACGCTCTACTCCCCCGCCCCGGTCATCTTCGCGTTCGGGCTGGTCGCCTTCGGCTTCCTCGGCATGGGCCCCGTCACGATCGCCGTCGACTCCTACGGTCCCGTGACGGACAACGCCCAGTCCGTCTACGAGCTGTCCCGCATCGAGGCCATCCCCGACATCGACGCGGAGTTGGAGCGTGACTTCGGCTTCCGGCCGGACTGGGACGACGCCAAGGCGATGCTGGAGGAGAACGACGGCGCGGGCAACACGTTCAAGGCGACGGCCAAGCCCGTGTTGATCGGCACGGCGGTGGTCGGCGCGACGACCATGATCTTCTCCATCATCATCACGCTGGCCCAGGGCTCCCTGTCGCTGGGCGAGCAGTTGAACGACCTCGACCAGGTCTCCGCGCTGCTGTCCCCGGTCTACGCGCCGTTCCTCCTGGGGCTGATCGCCGGGGCCGCGATGATCTTCTGGTTCACGGGCGCCTCGACGCAGGCCGTGACAACGGGCGCTTACCGGGCCGTCCAGTACATCAAGGCCAACATCAAGCTGGACGACACGGCCCAAGAACGGGCCAGCGAGAAGGACTCCAAGCGGGTCGTGGAGATCTGTACGGACTACGCCCAGAAGGGCATGTTCACGATCTTCCTGGCGATCTTCTTCGCCACGATCGGCTTCGCGTTCCTCCACCCCAGCTTCTTCATCGGCTACATCATCTCGATCGCCATCGTCGGGCTGTTCCAGGCGGTCTTCATGGCCAACGCCGGCGGCGCCTGGGACAACGCCAAGAAGGTGGTCGAGACGGACCTCGGGATGAAGGGGACGGAGTTGCACGACGCCACGGTCGTCGGCGACACGGTCGGCGACCCGTTCAAGGACACGGGCTCGGTCGCGCTCAACCCCGTCATCAAGTTCACGACGCTGTTCGGGCTCCTGACGGTCGAGCTGTCCATCTCCCTGCGGGCCGACTACCCGGTCCTGGTACCGGTCCTGGCCGTCATCTTCTTCCTGGCCAGCGCGGTCTTCGTCTGGCGGAGCTTCTACTCGATGCGGATCGGCGCGTCGATGAAGGGCCAACTCCCAGAAGAAGACGACCCGAGGGAGCTGTTCATCGGCCTGGGCGGCGAACACCACGTCCCCAGCGCCCTAATCGAAACGCAATTGGAAACCAGAGACCGCATCCACGAATAGGACCACCAGGACCATCAGGCCCATCAGGAACCGATTGAGCGATCCTCGCCGCGAACGGGCCCAAACACTCGGCGTGTCGGGTCAGCGACGCTCAATCGGCCTCCTAGGAGGACCCCAAAGGACCCCTTGCGGGGGGGGTGCTGTGGGCATAGCCTCTGCTCATGGCCGCCGTCACGCCTCCTGCCATCCAGCTTGAACACGTCACCAAGACCTTCGGGTCTGTTCACGCCGTCCGCGGCGTCGATCTCACGATCAACGTCGGCGAGGTCGTCGCCGTCCTCGGTCCGAATGGGGCCGGGAAGACGACCACGCTGGACATGGTCCTCGGGTTGAGCCAACCCACTGCGGGCACCGTCACGATCGCCGGCGCCAGCCCGCGCGCCGCCGTCGACGCCGGCCACGTCGCCGCCATCACCCAGACCGGCGGGCTCCTCAACGACATTACGGCCGCCGACCACGTCCGCCTCATCGCCGCCCTGTTCGGCGTCGGCCGGGCCCGGGCCGACGCGGTCATCCAGGTCACAGGTCTGGGCGACTTCGGGAAGCGCCGGGTCCAGAGCCTCTCCGGCGGCGAGAAGCAGCGGGTGAAGTTCGCCATGGCCCTCGTGTCCGACCCCAGCCTCCTCATCCTCGACGAGCCCACCACGGGCATGGACGTGGGCGCGCGGCGCGACTTCTGGCGTGACATCCACGCCCAAGCGGCCGAGGGCCGAACCGTCGTCTTCGCCACCCACTACCTGGAGGAGGCCGACGAGTTCGCCGACCGCGTCGTGTTGATCGACCACGGCCAGGTCATCGCGGATGGCACGACCGCCGAGATCCGCTCCCTCGTGGCGGGCCGTGTCGTGACGGCGGACCTCGACTCGGCCGAGGCCGCGCAGGCCGCCGCGACGGCCCTGGGGGCGTTGGGCCGGGCGACGGTCCAGGGCCCGCAGATCTCGGTCCAGTGCCGCGACTCGGACGCGGTCGTCAAACAGCTCTTCGCCACGACCGCCGCCCACGACGTGCTCGTGACGGCCCAGGGGCTGGAGGAGGCGTTCCTCGCCCTGACCGGGGCGGCGGCGGATGGCAGCGAGGTGAAGCCATGAGTCACGGACTCAACCTGGCGTACACCGGCCTCGAAGTCCGGCGCACCCTCAAGAAGGCCGTCACGCTGTTCTTCTGCTTCGCGATGCCGATCGGCTTCTACCTGGCGTTCGGCGCGGCGTTCGGCGACCAGCCGGCCGGGACCGGCAACGTCGACGCCGTCATCCTCGCGCTCATGGGGCTGTACGGCAGTTGCATGACGACCACGACGGCGGCGATCGGCGTGGCCATGGAGCGGCCGCTGGGCTGGAACCGGCAACTCCGGTTGACGCCGCTGCGGCCGTGGGCGTATGTGGCGACGAAGCTCGTGGCCGGGCTCGTGGCGGCCTTCTGCGCCGTCCTCGTGCTCTACGTGGTCGGCGTCATCCGCCACGCCGCCGAGATGCCCGGCGCGGTCTGGGCCTTGACCTTCGTCCTGGCCTGGCTCGGCGGGCTGACCTTCTCCGGGATCGGCCTGTTCATCGCCATGCTCTGCCGCGGCGACACGGCCACGGCGGTCGCCGTGCCGGTCCTCATGATCTGCGCCGTCCTGTCCGGCTGCTTCCAACTGCCCTTGTCCGGGGCGTTCTTCGACACGGCCCAGCGGATCGTGCCGATGGGCGGCCCGGTCCGGCTGATCATGGCCCGGTTCGGCCCGGACGCCCTCGTGGCGGACGGCTGGGACTGGGCCAACACGATCGGCTGGATCGTGCTGGGCCTGGCCGCCGCCATCTGGGCCTTCGCCAGAGACACCCAGCGCCAGTAAGCCACGGCCGCGGTGTCGGACAGGGCCACGGGGTCGGGCCCGCTGGCTGTCGCTCGTTCCTCGCTCCGTAGCCAGCGTGCCCGACCCCGTGGCATAGTGGGGCCTAGCGGAAGGAGATGGCATGGCGGGCCATTTCGAGGGGTTCGATGGGGAGCCCTGGTTTTTCAGAGAGACGAAGATGCGCAGTGACGCGGCCACCGCGGCGCTCGGACAAAAACTTCAGGACAAGGTCAAATGCCCTCTTGTGCCGGGGGCGACCTACGACTACCTGGACGATTCGACGCCGCCCGGCTACGAACGTGACGACATCGCCATCGACGGCCAGGCCGCCGCGTTCTACCGCGACCCGGCCCGCGACGCCGGGCAGAAGCGGGTTGTCCTCTACCTCCACGGCGGCGGCTTCATCTGCGGCAACGGCTACTACGCCCGGTTCGTCGGCCTCCACCTGGCCCAGAAGCTCAGCCTGCCCGTGCTCGCGCCCGACTACCGGCTGGCGCCCCAGCACAAGCTCCCGGCCGCCCTGGACGACGTCACGGCGGCGTTCGAGTACCTGCGCGACGGGTGCGGCTACGCGCCCGAAGACATCACCGTGGTCGGTGACTCGGCGGGCGCGGCGCTGGCGCTCGAGTTGGCCGTCCGGCTGATCCGGCGCGGCCAGCCGACGCCAGGGGCGATCATCGCGCTCCACCCGCCGGTCGACATCTACTACGACGCGGACCACATCCGCCACGGCCTGGTCTCCCACCGCGACAACATCGACACCGACCAGATCTTCCTGGGCGGCCTGTCCGCGGGCTACCACGACCTGCTCGTGACGGGGACGGACCTGGACGACGACCCGGAGATCGCCCCGATCACATTCGACCGGCTGGCCGAGTTCCCGCCGACGTTCCTCGTGGCCGACGACACGGAGGTCCTGCTGTCCGACACGCTCCAGTTCGGCCGCCGGTTGGCGCAGGCTGGGGCCAAGGTCAAGGTCCACGTCTGCCACTACCTGTGGCACGACTTCGAGGTCTTCTTCCCGGACATCCCCGAGTCGGAGCAACTCTGGCAGGAGTGCCGCCAGTTCCTGGCGTGACGCGAGCGCCGCCTCAGGCGAACGTCCAGCGCTCGGCCGAGCCGCCGCCACCGGGGCCGGAGTAGTACGGCGACCCGGTCAGCGCCTCCCGGCCGCTCGGCTGGCGCCACGCCGCCAGCGCCTCGGCCGGCGGCGGCAGGAGGTAGCCGGGCGGGGCGAAGCCCTTGCCCGCCAGGTACCCGCCGTCGGGGCCGGGCAGGAGCCCGAGGAAGTATTGCTCCAACGGGTCGGCGAAGCCCTGGGCGAACAGGTCGCGCGCGTAGCCCCAGAGCGCCGGGTAGTCCGTGACGTGGACCACGCCCTCCCCGAGGACGGCGGCCAGCCCGGGCCGGTACGCCCGCTCGTAGCTCGACAGGGTCTGGAACAGCCGGACGTCGGAGTCCGTGACGGCGTCGCCGAACAGGTAGCGGCGGCTCGTCAGCCGGAACTCGAGGTCGGCCAGGCGGGCGGCGAAGACCGTGTGGGCGACGCGGGCGGCCGCCGGGTTGGTCGCGAACAGGACCTTGTACGTCCCGTTGTTGACGTCGTCGAACAACTGCTGGTTGAGCAGGTCGATCTCGCGGCGCAGGTGTTCCGGGTAGAGGTCCGGGGCGCCGTCCCGGTGGTAGGGCGCCCAGGCGGTCTCCCAGTCCTGGGGCAGGAGGTGGTAGTTGTTCGACACGACGCGGCCGGTCTCCAGGTCGACCACGGTCGGCGACGTCCCCCGGCCCTGGTAGTTGGGGTCGGTCCCCCGGTAGAAGTCGTTGAGCCGGCGCGTCCCGAAGCGGGCCACGAGGTCGGCGCCGTCCGGCGCGATCAGCCAGCCGTCCTCGTCGCGGTCGGACAATTGGACGAACCGGACGGCCTGCTCCAGGCCGAGGAGCCGGAGGATGATGCGCTGGCGGCGGGCCCAGCCGCAGCCGAGGGAGCCGAAGACGGCGTAGCGGCCCGGTTCGACCGGGAACTGGCCCGGCGCCGGGCCGAAGCGGCCGGAGAACCAGTTGCGCTGGCGGCGGAACGCGCCGTCGGGGGTCTGTTCGGCCGTCAACTCGGGGAGGGTGGTCTCCAGGGTGGGGCTGAGGGTCATGGGATGTCCTTTCTGTCAGGTCTGTCAGGGGTCACGCGGGGTCCAGGTCCGCCGCGAGGGCGGCCAGATGTGGGAAGTCGGCCAGGTCGGGGTCGATCGGCGGGAAGACGCGGCGCAGGGCCGGGAAGCCGGTCACGAGCGTGCGGACGACGTGGCCGCGCGCGGCCGGGCCCAGCGGCGTGACGCGGTGGTCGAGCCAGGCCAGCCGGGCCCAGAAGGTCCGGCGCAGCGCCGTCTGGGTGAGCGCGGGCGCGCCCTGGGCCAGGCGCCACGCTCCCTCGCCCAGGTCCTCGCGGAGCCGCCGCCCCAGCCCGCCGTCGGGCCCGGCGGCCAGCCGCGTGACGACCCGCCAGAGCGTGTCCCGGTCGGCCCGGGACGAGGCCGGCCAGTCGCCCGAGTAGGGCGTCGGCCGGGCGTCGCCCGACCGCGCGCGGGCGGGCAATCCGGCGTGGGCCGGGTCCAGCCAGGCGGCCCCCGGGTCGTCCAGCCCCGGGATCGGCGGGAGGGCACCCCAGGGACCACGCCCGAAGTCGTCCGGCACGACCACGGCCGCCCCGGCCCGGGCCACCAGGCGGCGGGCCGAGTCCCACAGGTGCGGGAAGTGGGCGACCGCCCCGGCCGCGGGCGGGAAACCCGCCCGCCAGCCGGCGTCGTAGGTCAGCAAGACGGCCGCCAGGAGCACGTCGTCGGCCCGCGGCTCCGCGCCGTGGAGGAACGGCCCGCCCTGCGCCAGGCGGGCGTCGAGCCGGTCGAGGCGGGCGAAGAACACGCGCGCGGCCGCCCGCCGGGCCGCCGCGTCGGGCGACCAGAGGACGGCGTACGCGCCGTCCCAGAGGTCGGCCGTGATCTGCGCCACCAGCCCCGCCGGGTGGCCGGGTCGCCCGCCCAGCCCGTGGCCCAGTTGGGCGGCGCGGCGGGCCACCGCGTCGTGGCGGCGGCCGGTCACGCTGAACGCCCCGGCGGCGTCGATCCGGCCGGCGGGCGGGTCGGGCCACGCCGTCCGGTCCGGCGGTGTCCGGTCGAACGGGTCGGCGGCCGGCGGGACGGCCCCGGGCGGCGCCGCCGCGACGGCGACCGCCTGGCCCGGCGGCAGCGGGTCGGGCAGCCGGTAGGTCAGCGTCAGCAGCCGCTCGGCGAATTCGGACACGATGACGATCTCGTCGTCGATCCGGCGGCGGAAGCCGAGCCGGTAGTAGAGCCGGTGGGCCTCGCTCATCTGGGGGCTCGAGTGGATTTCGACCGTGGCGTGGCCGTGGGCGCGGGCCAGGTCCAGGGCGTGGCGGACGAGGGCCTCGCCGAGGCGGCGGCCGCGGGCGGCGGGGTGGACGGCCAGGATCGAGAACGTGAAGGGCCCGTCCCCCAGGTGTTCGGCCCGGGGCGTCAGGACGACGGCCAGGAGCCGGTCGTCGCGCGGCAGCGTCTCGGCGGCCACCCAGACGTGGTGGCGGACGGACCGCTCGGCCAGGGTGCGCAGCCCGGCCTCGTAGCCGGGCGACACCCAGCAGCCGGTGGTGAAGGCCGCCACCAGCAGGTCCTCGGCCTCCGGATACTCCTCCGGCCAGGCCTGGCGGAGCTGCACTCCCCCGCCCAGGTCGCGGCGCCGCAGCCAGGCGGGCGACGTGTCGCCGGCCGAGCCGGGCAGGGGCGCCGGGCCGACGGCGGGGCCGGCGGCCGGCGTGACGAGGGTGGTCATGGGTGGGCTCCTTCCGGGATGGCTCAGGCGGCGCGGCTCAAGGTCAGGTTGGCGCGGGCCAGGAACTGGCGGGCGCGCTCGGTGGCGGGGGCGCCGAGGACCTGGGCCGGGGTGCCCCGCTCGAGGATCTCGCCGTCGTTGAGGAACACGACCTGGTCGGCGATGTCGGAGATGAAGTTCATCTCGTGGGAGACGATGACCATCGTCCGGCCCTCCGCCGCGACGTCCCGGATGACCGCTAGCACGCCCGCGATCGACTCCGGGTCGAGGGCGGAGGTCGGCTCGTCGAGGAGCATCACCTTGGGGTTGAGGGCGAGGGACCGGGCGATGGCGACGCGCTGCTGCTGGCCGCCGCTCAACTGGCTGGGGAAGTGGTCGACGCGGTCGCCCAGCCCGACGCGGTCGAGCAGGTCGCGCGAGACCGCCTCGGCCGTGACCTTGTCCAGTTTCTGGACGGTCACGAGGCCCTCCATGACGTTCTCCAGGGCCGTCTTGTACGTGAACAGGTGGAAGAGCTGGAAGACCATGGCCGTGTGGCGGCGGAGGTAGCGGACGTCGGCCTTCGTGGCGTGGGCCGCGTCGACGGCCCGGCCGTCGAGCGTGATCTCCCCGGCGTCGGGGACCTCCAGGAAGTCGAGGCAGCGCAGCAGCGTCGACTTGCCGGAGCCGCTCGCCCCGATGACGCCGAGGACCTCGCCCTCGGCCACGTCCAGGTCGATGCCCTTCAGGACCTCGATGTGGTCAAACCTTTTGCGTAAGCCGCGCAGTCGAATCATCGAGTTCATCGCGCGTGCCTCCTTCCGTCGGGGCGAGGCCCTTGACGCCGCGCGCGTCCCGCCGCAGCCGCCGCTCCCACACGACCAGCAGGCGCGCCACGACGAGCGTGATGACCCAGTAGATGATGGCCAGCGAGACGTACATCTCGAAGTAGCGGAAGTTGCGGGCCGCCAGCATCCGGCCGGCGGCCGTCATGTCGACGACGGCGCAGACGAAGACGAGGCTGGTCCCCTTGATCATGCCGATGAACGCGTTGCCGAGGCTCGGCAGCGCGATCACGAGGGCCTCCGGGATGACGACGCGGCGGAGGGTTTGCCACGTCGTCATCCCGATCGAGTGGGCCGCCTCGACCTGACCCCGGTCGACCGCCACGATCGCCGCGCGGATGGCCTCGGAGGAGTAGGCCGCGTCGTTCAGCGCCAGCGCCACCAGGGCGAACACGATCGGCGGCACGCCGTTGACGTTCCAGTCCGTCCCCAGCTTGGCGTTGCAGAACTGGAGGAAGAACGGGATGCCGTAGTAGGTGGCGTAGAGCTGGACCAGGATCGGCGTGCCGCGCGTGAACGAGACGTAGAAGCCGGCCAGGGGGGTCAGGACGCGGACCCGCTTGATCTTGATGAGCGCGACGAGGAAACCGAGGATGAGGCTGAAGGCCATCGCCGCGACGGCGATCTCCAGCGTCACCGGCAGGTACTTCAGGATCTTGGGGATCTGGCGGAATACCAGCCCGAAATCGAATAGCATCGCTGGCCTCCTGGCCGCATCCCGGGTCAGCGCCCGGTCATGTCGAAGCCGAAGTACTTGTCCGACAGGGCCACGAGCGTGCCGTCGGCGTCGAGCGCCCGGATCGCCTCGTCCACCCGGTCGGCCAGCTTCTGGCCGGCGTCGGTCTTGGGGAAGATGAACCAGCCGTAGGGGTCCTGGATCTGCTGGGTCTCCTCCTGGCTCAACTGGACGTAGTCGATCTTGTCCTTGAGCTCCGAATACGTCGCCACGTAGTTGTCGAACATCGGGATTTCCAGCAGGGAGAAGTCGACCACGCCTTGGGAGAGGTCGAGGAGCTGCTTGGCGCCGTCGGCCCCGGAGTAGATGGTCTCAATCGGGTTGTCCGGGTGGGCGGCGTTGTAGCTGTCGAAGAAGATCTGGGCGAAGCCGCCGGAATCATCGGTGTAGACCTTCTTGCCGCCGAGGTCGGCCAGGGTCTGGATGTGGTCCGGATTGCCGGCCGCCACGACCACGACCGTCCAGTTGTAGACGTAGGGCTCCGAGCCGAACAGGTACTTCTCCTCGCGCTCCGGCTTGCGCGTGAAGTTGTTGTCGCCCATCTGGTAGCGGCCCGCGTCGAGGCCGCCGAAGATGCTGGCGAACTCCGTCACCTCGTACGTGAACTCGTAGTCCGGCAGGTAGGCGTCGATGGCGACGACGACGTCGTGGTCGTAGCCGGTCAGGTTGTTGTCGTCGTCGAAGTAGATGTAGGGCTTGGGGGCGCCGGACGTGCCGACCAGGACCTGCTGGACGCCGGCCGCGGAGTCGGCCGTCACGCTGTTGCCGCCGTCCGCGGCCGCACCGGTCACGGGGTCCGAGGCCTGGGTCTCCCCGGCGCAGCCGGCCAGCAGCCCCGAGAAGGCGAGGAGCAATCCGGCCAGTGGCAATGGATATTTCTTCATGGTGTTCCCTTGTCGAGTTCCCTGAGTGGCGGGTGGCGCCACGGTGGCAGGGAAGCTAGCACACGTATCCGTCTGTATGCAAGCGTATACGCGCGGCCCGGGGCGAGTCTGGAATGGACTTGCCAGGGCCGTGTCCCAGTGCTAACGTCCACGTTCGTATACGCCCGTATACGCGACTGGCCCGGGCTCGGGACCGGGCCGGCCGCCGGGCGGAGTGGCCGAGTGGTTAGGCAGCGGACTGCAAATCCGTTTAGGTCGGTTCGATTCCGGTCTCCGCCTCGGAAAGGAACCCGTCATGCCCGTCCGCACCCTACCCGGCCCGCCGCCCTGGGCCTCGCCCGTCGACTTCGACGTCTACGCCGCCTACGGCGACCCCGCCACCCCGGCCAAGGGCCTGTTCAGCCACACGCCCGGCGGCGACGTCGTCCGCCCGCCCTACCCGCTCCAGGGCCGGGTCAAAGCCGGGGCCCCAGAACCCCCGGCCGACCGCCGGCCGGCGCCGGACAACGTGACGGGGGCGCTCGTGACGGGGGACTTCCCGGCCGCCCCCGACCGCTACGTCCTGTACGTCTCCTACGCCTGCCCGTGGGCGCAGCGGCAGTTGATCGTGCGCGAGTTGAAGGGGCTGCAGGATGTGGTCGGGGTGGCGGTCGTCGACCCGATCCGCGACGCGCGCGGCTGGGCGTTCCGGCCGGGCCCGGACCTGACGGGCGACCCGTACAACCACTTCACGCTGTTGCGCGAGGCGTACGAACAGACCGTCCCCGGGTTCCCGGGCCACGTCTCCGTGCCGGTCCTGTGGGACAGCGTGACCGGCCAGATCGTGTCGAACAACTTCCCCGACATCTCCCTCGACCTGGGCGCCGAGTTCAACGAGTGGGCGGCCCACCCGGAGGTCGACCTCTACCCGGCCGACCTGCGGGAGGCGATCGACGCGCTCAACGACCGGGTCTACCGGACGGTCAACAACGGGGTGTACCAGGCCGGCGGGGCGCTGACTCAGGCGGCCTACGACCGGGCGGTGACGGCACTGTTCGAGACCCTGGACGACCTGGAGCGGCGGCTGGCGGACCGGACCTACCTGTTCGGCGACCGGCTGACGGAGGCGGACATCCGGCTCTGGGTGACGCTGGCGCGCTTCGACGCCGTGTACGTGACGCACTTCAAGGCCAACCTCCGGCGCCTGGTCGACTACTCCAACCTGTGGGACTACGCCCGCTTCCTCTACCAGCAGCCGGCGTTCCGCACGACGACGAAGTTCGACCACATCAAGCGCCACTACTTCATCACCCACCCCCACCTGAACCCGCGGCGCCTCGTGCCGATCGGCTTCGCGGTCGACTGGACCGCGCCGACCCAGCGCTGACCGCGTCATCCTGCCGGGATGACAAACGCCGCGCTCCGTGGTATACATGCATCCGCATATATCTACGAGGGAGCACTTCATGCAGATTGGCATCTTTTCGGTCAGCGACGTCACGCGTGACCCGGTTTCCGGCGTGACGCCGAGCGAGCACGAGCGGATCCAGGCCGCCGTCGCCATCGCGGAGAAGGCGGAGGAGGTCGGGCTGGACGTGTTCGCCATCGGCGAGCACCACAACCCGCCCTTCTTCTCGTCCTCGCCCACGACGCTGCTGGCGGCCATCGCCGCCCGGACCGACCGGATCCTCCTGTCGACCGCCACGACGCTCATCACGACCAACGACCCGGTCCGGATCGCCGAGGAGTACGCACTCCTCCAGCACCTGGCCGACGGCCGCGTCGACCTGATGCTCGGCCGCGGCAACACGGCCCCGGTCTACCCCTGGTTCGGCCAGGACATCCGCCAGTCGCTGGCGCTGGCGCTGGAGAACTACGCGCTGCTGCACGGGTTGTGGCGTCACGACGTGGTCGATTGGTCCGGCGAGTTCCGGACGCCGCTCCAGGGTTTCACGTCGATCCCGCGACCGCTGGACGACGTGCCGCCGTTCGTCTGGCACGGCTCGATCCGGACGCCCGAGATCGCCGAGCAGGCGGCCTTCTACGGCGACGGCTTCTTCGCCAACAACATCTTCTGGCCGAAGGACCACTTCATCCGCCTGGTCGAGTTCTACCGCGAGCGCTTCGAGTTCCACGGCCACGGCAGCGCCCGCCAGGCGATCGTCGGCGTGGGCGCCCAGGCGTACATCGGTCAGACGTCGCAGCAGGCCAAGCAGGAGTTCCGGCCCTACTTCGACGCCGCCCCGGTCTACGGCGGCGGCCCGTCCCTGGAGGAGGTCGAGGCCACGACGCCGCTGGTCGTCGGCTCGGTCCAGGAGGTCATCGACAAGACCCTGACCTTCCGCGAGCACTTCGGCGACTTCCAACGCCTCCTGTTCCTGGCCGACCACGGCGGGCTGCCGCTCGGGACCGTCCTCGACCAGCTCGAATTGCTGGGCGGCGAGGTCGTGCCCGTGTTGCGTCAGGAGCTGGCGGCCGGGCGCGGGGCGGACGTGCCGGCGGGGCCGACCCACGCGGCGCTGGTCCGGGCGAAGTACGGCGACGCCGCGCCGCGCCAGCCGCGCCCGCGCGCCAACCGCGGCGACAACGTGACGGGGACGAGCCCGTACGAGGATTCCGACGATGTCACGCCCATCAGCTACCCGCGGTTCTGAGGGCTCCGGCCTGGCCTTGGCCAACGCGGCGTGGGAGGCCCTGTTGACCGCCCACACGCGCCTGTTGCGCCAGTTCGCGGCGGCGCCCGAATGGGGCGACGTGACGTTGCGCGACTACGACGTGCTCTACACGTTGGCCAAGGCGGGCGGGCCGGTCCCGGTCGGCTCACTCGAGCAGGCCGTGCTGCTGTCGCAGCCGGGCCTGTCGCGGCTGGTCGACCGGCTGGCCGCCCGCGGCCTGGTCGAAAAACAGCGCAACCCGGCGGACGGGCGCTCGGTCCTCGTGACGTTGACGGACGCCGGGCAGGCCGCTCAACGGCGGTTGGGGCTGGCGCACGGCACGCACGTGGCGGCGGCGGTCACGGGCCAGCTCAGTTTGGCGGAGCAGGAGACCCTGCGGCAGTTGTGCCAGAAGTTGGCCGGGTAGGGCAGCTACGCCGCGGTCTGGGCCCGCGCCACCGCGCCCAGGACGCCTGTCAGGAAGGCGGGGGACGTGTCGGTCGACAGCTCGGCCGCCAAGGCGACCGCTTCGCTGATCGCCACTTCCGGCGGGGTGGCCGTGTGCGTGATCTCGTAGACCGCGATCCGGGCCAGCGCCCGGTCGACCGCGGGCATGCGCTCGACCGTCCAGCCCTGTTTCAGGTGGGCCGCGATGAGGCCGTCGACCTCGAACCGGTTGTCCCAGACCCCTTCGACCAGCTCGCGCGTGTAGGCCGGGAGGGCCGTCTGGGTCGTGACGAGGCCCTGGGCCACGATGGCCGTCGGGTCGACCTCCTGCAGGTCGGCCGCGAACAGCACGTCCAGGGCGTACTTCCGGGCCTTGCGGCGCGCGGAGCGGTGGCTGGGCTGGGGCTCAGACACGCGAGATGTATTCGCCCGTGCGGGTGTCGACCTTGATGCGCTCGCCGGTCGTGAGGAACAGCGGGACCTGGATCGTGACGCCGGTTTCCAGCGTGGCGGGCTTCGTCCCGGCCGAGGACCGGTCGCCCTGGAGGCCGGGCTCCGTGTACGTCACCTCGAGCTCGACCGACGCCGGGAGCTCCAGGAAGAGGGGGTTGCCGTCGTGGAGCGCGACCGTCGCCGTCTGGTTCTCCAGGAGGTAGTTCTTGGCGTCGCCGACCGTGTCGTCGGGGATCAGCATCTGAGTGAAGTCCTCCGTGTCCATGAAGACGTAGCCGTCGCCGTCGTGGTAGAGGTACTGCATCTCGCGGCGGTCGACCTGGGCCGTGTCAACCTTCGTGTCGGAGTTGAACGTCCGGTCGACGACCTTCCCCGTGAGGACGTGCTTGAGCTTGGTCCGGACTACCGTGTTGCCCTTGCCCGGCTTGTGGTGCTGGAACCACACCACGCTCCAGAGCTGGCCGTCCAGGTCCAGCACCATCCCATTCTTCAGGTCGTTCGTCGAAGCCACGACAAGTCTCCTTTAATCATTCGTCTTTGTGCCGCGCATAGTGTACCCCCCGCTCTGACGCGCCCCGGCGACGAGCGCCTCGCGCCGCTCGGCGTACGGCAACGCCACCTCCCGGATGCGGGCCGCCAGGGCCGGGCAGGTCAGCTCGGTCTGGTCGGCGATGTGGCGGATGTCCGCCGGGCACTGGGCCTGCGACAGCTTGGACTTGGCCTGGACCTCCGTGATCCGGACCTCCACGGCGATGGTGGCCTTGGCCAGGCGGGCCAGCCAGTCCTGGTCCATCTCGGCGGTCCGGGGCTTGGTCTCGTGGGCGACGATGAGGCGGTCCCACGAGTCGAAGATCGCGGCTGGGTCGTCGGAGGCCACCAGTTCGCCCCAGACGTGGACGGCCTCGTAGTCGAGGCCGGGCGAGCTCTGGCCGATGTCGAAGCCGGCCTTCCAGTCGGCCTCGACCGGGCCGTGGAGGCCGTCGAAGACGACGAGGGCGGGGCCGTTGACATGGGTCCACTGGGTGTTGACGCGGGCCACGTGGGTCAGGAGCCGGTCGGGGTCGGGCGCGAACGCCCAGGGCAGGAACGTGGCCACCGGCCGCCCGTCCGGCGCGACCGTAACGAGGTTGCCGTAGCGGGAGGTCTGGACCATGTTCCGGGCGTCCGCGCCGGGCATCTGGAATTGTTCGGCGACGTACATCAGGGCTCCTCGGGGCTGGGTTGGGGACGGCGGTCGGGGCTGAGGTCGGCCAGGGCGGCGGCCAGGACGGCCTCGTCGACGCCGGCGCGGATGACGGGGTGGCCGAGGCCGTCGAGCAGGACCAGGCGCAGGGTCGTCCCGCGGGCCTTCTTGTCGAGCGCCATGGCGGGCCGCAGGTCGGCCCAGTCGGCCCGGTACGTCACCGGGAGGCCGGCGGCGGCCAGGCGGTCCCGTTGCCAGGTCACGCCGTCCGCCGCCAGCAGGCCGAGGCGCCGGGCGACGTGGGCGGCCCAGACGATGCCGACGGCGACGGCCTCGCCGTGGCGCCAGGCGTAGCCCTCGCGCCGCTCGATGGCATGGGCCAGGGTGTGGCCGTAGTTGAGGGCCTCGCGGCCGACCGCGTCGCCGGCCGAGGTGGCCTCGCGGAAGTCCTTGGTCACCACCGCCGCCTTGACGGCGATGGCCCGGGTCAGCGCGTCGGCGAACGTGTCGGAGGTGACGTCGCGGAGCGCGGCCGGGTCGGCCGCCGCCAGGTCGGCGATGGCCCGGTCGGCGATGAAGCCGGCCTTGAGGATTTCCGCCAGGCCGGACGAGACCTCGCGGGCCGGGAGGCCCCGGAGCAGGCCGAGGTCGCAGAGGACGGCGACCGGCTCGTAGAACGCGCCGGCCAGGTTCTTGCCCTGGGGCAGGTTGACGCCGGTCTTGCCGCCGACCGCCGCGTCGGCCATCGCCAGGACGGTCGTCGGCAAGGCGACGTACGCCACGCCCCGGAGGTACGTGGCGGCCACGAAGCCGGCCAGGTCGGTGGTGGCCCCGCCACCGACGCCGACGACGACATCATCCCTGGTCAGCCCGGCATCGGCCAGGGCCTCCCAGCAGGCGGCGAGGACGGCGGGGGTCTTGGCGGCCTCCGCGTCGGGGACGGGGATGAGGGTGGGGCGGAGCGGGCCGCCGGTCCCGCCCGTGGCGAGCGCGGCCAGTTCCGGCCGGGTCTCCGGGTAGATGACGGCGGCGCGGCGCCCGGCCGTCCACTCCGCGAGGCGGGAGCTGACGCCGACGCCGACGGCCACGTCGTAGGGCCGCTCGGCGGCCACGCGGACGGTCCGTTCAGTCATGGTCGTCCCCTTCCAGGCGGCCGGTGACGCAGAGGACGGCCGTGGCGGCCTGGCGCTGGTTGAGGCGGTTGGCGTCGATCCGGTGGGTGGCGACGGCCTCGTACAGCGGCCGCCGCTCGGCGTTGAGGACCTCCAATTGCCGCCGGACGTCGCCCAACAGCAGGGGCCGGAGCTTGGCCAGACCCGCCCGGCGCGTCGCCGTCGCGACCGTGACGTCGAGCCAGACGACCTCGTGACCGGCCAGCAACGCCCGGTTCTCCGGCGCGATGACCGCTCCCCCGCCGACCGACACGACCGTGTCCGGGACGGCCAGGGTGGCCCGCAGGGCGGCCGTCTCGAGGGCCCGGAACGCCGCCTCGCCGTCCTCGGCGAAGATGTCGGCGATGGCCCTCCCGGCCTGTTGCTCGATGAACTCGTCCGTGTCGACGTGGGGCAGGCCCAGGCGGCGGGCCACGAGCGCGCCGACCGACGACTTGCCCGACGCCGGCAGCCCGACCAGGACGAGGCTCACTCCCCCGCCCCCTCGCCCAGCGCCGTCCACTCGGCGGGCAGCACGCCCCGCTCGGCCAGCCGGCCGCGGTAGCGCCGCGCGGCCGCGCGGACCTCGGCCACCGTGTCGCCGCCGAACTTGTCCAGCGCGGCCTCCGCCAGGACCAGCGCCGTCACGGCCTCCGCGATGACGCCGGCCGCCGGGACGGCGCAGATGTCCGAGCGCTGGTGGTGGGCGGGCGCGGCCTGGCCGGTGGCGAGGTCGACGGTCTGGAGGGCGTGGGGCACGGTGGCGATGGGCTTCATGGCGGCGGTCACGGTAATGACCTGGCCGGTCGACATGCCGCCCTCGATGCCGCCGGCCCGGTCGCTGAGGCGGGCGATGGCGCCTGGCCCTGGTCCCGGCGCGGGCGCCATCGGGTCGTGGGCGGCGGAACCGGGCAACGTGGCCAGTTCGAAGCCGGCGCCGATCTCGACGCCCTTGATCGCCGGGATGCCCATGACGGCGGCCGCCAGCCGGGCGTCCAGCCGCCGGTCGGCCTGGACGTGGGAGCCGAGGCCGGGCGGGCAGCCGAAGACGAGGACCTGGCAGATGCCGCCGAGCGTGTCGCCGTCCTTGGTCGCCGCGTCGATCAGGCCCTGCATCGCCTCGCTGGTGGCGGGGTCGGCGCAGCGGCAGGGGTCGGCGTCGATGCGGTCCCGGTCGGCCCAGGCCGGCCGGGGGCCGGGGTTGACGACGGGGCCGATGGCGAGGACGTGGGAGAGGATGTGGACGCCGAGGGCCTGGTCGAGGAACGCCTGGGCGAACGCGCCGAGGGCGACCCGCGCGGCCGTCTCGCGGGCGGAGGCCCGCTCGAGGATGGGCCGGGCCTCGGCCCAGTCGTACTTCTGCATCCCGGCCAGGTCCGCGTGGCCGGGGCGGGGCTTGGTCAGGGGTTGGTGGCGGGCCAGCCCGGCCAGCCGGGCGGCGTCAACCGGGTCGGCCGCCATGGCCTCCTGCCACTTCGGCCACTCCGTGTTGGCGATCTCGACGGCGACCGGCGACCCGAGGGTCTCTCCGTGGCGGACCCCGGCGAGCAGCGTGACGGCGTCCGCCTCGAACGCCATCCGCGCGCCGCGCCCGTAGCCGAGCCGCCGCCGGGCCAGGGCGGCCTGGACGTCGGCGGTCGAGATCCGGACGTGGGCGGGGAGGCCGTCGAGCGTGGCGACGAGGGCCGGGCCGTGGGACTCCCCGGCGGTGAGATAGCGCAGCATGATCCCCCAGTCTAGGGCTAGCGCTCGGCCGCCAGGGCGGCGAGCAGGACGTCGGCCGGGACCGTCCGGCCGGTCATGAGCTGGAGTTGGCCGACGGCCTGGTGGGCGAGGAGGTCGCGGCCCGTGAACGTCGGGCGGCCGGCGGCCTGGGCGGCGGCGGTCAGGGGGGTGGGCCAGGGGTCGTAGAGGACGTCGACGACCGCGGCGGCGGCCGTCGTCACGCGGTCCGCCAGCCCGGCGGCCACGGCGGCCGGGACCGTGGAGATGGCGAGGCCGGCGGGCGCCCAGGGCCCGTCGAGCGTCTGCGCCGTCACGGTCATGCCCCAGCGTTCGGCCTTCTCGGCCAGGCGGGCCAGCGCGGTCCGGTTTCTGCCCGCGACCTGCACGTCCGTCACGCCCACGCGCGAGAGCGCATACACAGCGGACGTGGCGGTCGCGCCCGTGCCCAGGACCAGGGCACCGCCTCTGCCATCCTGAGCGCCTTCTCTGTCATCCTGAGCGCAGCGAAGGATCTCTTGCCCTGATGGTCGACCGGTCGGGCCGATTGCCTGATCAGAGGAGAGATCCTTCGCTGCGCTCAGGATGACAAGCAGGCCCTCTACGTCGGTGTTTCTGATCCTGGTGCTGACCCGGTCGCCGGGCGCGCCGTCGAAGATCACGGTGTTGGCCACGCCCAGGTCCTCGACTGTCGCGTCCGGGACGCCCAACTCCACGATCGCCTCTTTCAACGGCATCGTGCAGGAGAGCCCGCGCCACGAGGCGTCCAATCCGGCGACGAACGCCGGCAGGGCCGCCACCGTGACCTCGTGGCGGTCGTACTGCCAGTCCAGGCCGAGCCACTGGTAGGCGGCGCGGTGGAGGACGGGCGACAGCGAGTGGGCGATGGGCGAGCCGATGACCGCGCAGCGGCGGGCCCCCTCGGTCACTGGCAGCCCTCCGGGTTGCCGTTGTCCGCGCACCACTGGTTGAACTCGGCCACGAACTCCTCGAACTCGGCCGGGTCGGAGGTGAACTTGGTCGTGCCGTTCTTGAGGTCGACCGTGACCCAGTAGAGCCAGTCGCCCTCGGCCGGGTTGACCGCGGCCTGCAGGGCGGCCTCGCCCGGGTTGCTGATGGCCGACCCCGGCAAACCGGGGTTCTGGTAGTAGTTGTACGGCAGGCTGACATCCTGCTGGGACTCGGCCGTGATCGGGTCGGTATAGGGGGTCCCATCCGTCATCAGGCGGCCGTAGCGGAACGCCGACTCGACGCCGAGCGGGATGCCCTGGGCCAGGCGGTTGTAGATGACCCGCGCCACCTTGGGCCGGTCCGCCGCGATGTTGACCTCCTGCTCGATGATGCTGGCGACGACGACGACGTCGTGGGCCGTGATCGGGATGCCCTCCTCTGCGCTGATCGCCGCCGCCTGGGCCTCCAGGTCGAGCGCCGTGGCCTTCGCGTTGAAGGTCGAGACCATCAGCGCCAGGGTCGCCTTGGCCGACTCGGGCAGTTCGTAGGTGTCGGGGAACAGGTAGCCCTCGACCTGGCCGTTGGCGTACGCGGGCAAGCCCAGCGGGTTGTCGGCGTCGGCGGCCGACGCGTAGGCGGCGTCGAAGTCGGCGGCGGAGAAGTCGGACTCCTCGATCAGCTTGGGCTCGATCTGGTCGGCCCAGCGCCAGCCCTCGGGAATTTGGACCGTAATCTTCTCCCGGTTGGCCGGGTCGAGCAGGTAGTCGAGGGCGGTCTCGGCGGGCCAGTGGGTCTTCATCTTGTAGCGGCCGGCTTGGAGGGCGGCGCTCAAGTCGACGCTCTGATCGGCCTTCTGCTTCTTGGCGTAGACCTCGAGGAACGTTTCCGCGTCGGCGATGACGTCGCTGCGCTCCAGGATGTCGGCCGCCCGGGTCCAGGTCGCGCCCTCGGGGATCGTGATCGTGATGTTGGCCTCGCCAGCGCCGACGTAGTCGTCGCGCTGGCTCCAGTCCTGGTACTTCTCGTAGACCTTGAGGCCGACGAGGGTGCCGCCGCCGATGAGGATGGCGAGGCTGACGAGGACGGCGATGCCGCTCTTGATGCGCTGGGAGGGGGTGGGGTTGCCCGACCTCATGAACGCTCCTCCTCTCCGCGCCCCTCGACGCGGCTGCCGATCGTCTGGCCGGCGCGTTCCGCCGCCAGCACGGTGTCCAAGATAGCGACCGCCGCCTGCTGGTCGACAATGCCGCGCTGTTGCTTGCTCGTGCGGCCCGCGGCGTGGAGTTGCCGGGCGGCCGCGGCCGTCGTCATTCTCTCATCCACGAGCCAGACGCCCGGCCCCGTCCGCGCGGCCAGCCGGTCTGCTAGTTCGGCGGCCAGCCCGGCGATGCGGTCGGCGGCCAGGCCCGGCGTCCCGGCGAGCGTCACGGGGTAGCCGACGACGACGGCCGTGGGCTCGTACTCCGTCACGAGGTCCGCCAGCCGGTCCCACGGGTCCAGGGCGTCGACGGTCGCCACGGGGTACGCCAGCGCGCCGTCCCGGTCGCACGCGGCCACGCCGATCCGGCGTGACCCCCAGTCGACGGCCAGCCGGACCCCACGCGGCAGCGCCTCGGCCACGGCGCCCTACGCCGCCAGCGCCGCGGCCACGGCGTCGAGCGCGGCTTGGGCCTGGGTGGCGTCCGTGCCGCCGCCCTGGGCCAGGTCGGCCTTGCCGCCGCCCCGGCCCCCGAGGACCCCGGCGGCCACGCCGACGAGGCTGCCGGCGGCGACGCCGCGCGCCCGCGCGGCCTCGGTCGTGGCGATGACGACGGTCGGCTTGTCGCCGGCCACGCCGACGAGCGTGACGACGGCGTCCTGGTCCGCCAGGCGGCCGCGCAACTCGTTGGCCAGCGTGCGGAGGTCGTTGCCGCCCAGCGGGACGATGGCGCCGACGTAGGTCGTCGGCCCGACCGCGGCCGCCGCCTGGAGGAGGCTGTCGGCCTGGCCGGCCGCCTTCTGGGCGTTCAGGTCGGCGATGGTCTTCTCGGCCTGCTTCAACTGGGCCAAGAGCTTGCCGATGCGGTCGGTCAACTGGTCGGGCTGGACGCGCAGCAGGTCGGTCAGGTGAGCGACGATGGCCCGCTCGGCGGCCAGGTGGTCGAACGCGTCGGACGAGACCAGCGCCTCGACGCGGCGGACGCCGGAGCCGACGGAGCCCTCGCCCAGCAGCGTCAAGAGCCCGATCTGGCCGGTCTGGGCGACGTGCGTCCCGCCGCACAGCTCGCGCGACCAGGGCCCGCCCATCTCGACCATGCGCACGACCGAGCCGTACTTCTCGCCGAACATCGCCATCGCGCCGAGCGCCTTGGCCTCGGCCAGCGGCAGCTCGCGCGTCGTGACCTCGTATTCCCGGTGGATCGCGTCGTTGGAGAGGCCCTCGACCTCGGCCTGGAGGTCGGGCGACAGCCCCTCGGTGCTGGAGAAGTCGAAGCGCAGGTAGCCCGGCTTGTTGTACGAGCCGGCCTGGGTCGCGGTCGGGCCGAGGAGTTGGCGCAGGACCGCGTGGACGATGTGGGTCGCGGAGTGGGCCTGGCAGGAGCCGAAGCGGGCGGCCGCGTCGACCGTGGCCACGACCTTCTGACCGACCGCCGCCGTGCCGTCGGCGACGACGCCCCGGTGGACGATGAGGCCCGGGACCGGCTTCTGGACGTCGACGATGTCGATGGAGAGCCCGTCCGACGTGACCTGGCCGGAATCGGCGTCCTGGCCGCCGGACTCGGCGTAGAACGGGGTTTCGGCCAGGACGAACTCGACCTCGTCGCCGACCTCCGCCGACTGGACCAGCTGCCCGTCCTTGATCAGGCCGAGGATGGTCGAGGACCCGACGAGGTCCGTGTAGCCCAGGAACTTCGTCTCGCCGGCGCGGCGCAGCTCGCCGTAGGCCTCGGTCGACGCCATCCGGCCCTTCTTGAGCTTGGCGTCGGCCTTGGCCCGGGCCTTCTGCTCGGCCATCAGCTTGGTGAAGCCGGCGCGGTCGACCGTGATCCCCTGTTCCTCGGCCATCTCGAGCGTCAGGTCGATGGGGAAGCCGTACGTGTCGTGGAGTTGGAAGGCCTCGTCGCCCGGCAGGACGGTCTGGTGGTTCTCCCGGACGCGGGCGACGGACAGGTCGAACAGCTTCGTGCCGTCGGCCAGGGTCCGGCGGAAGCTGGTCTCCTCGTTGTAGGCCAGGTTGGAGACGCGCTCCCACTGCGTGAAGATCTCGGGGTAGGACGCGCACATGACGTCGCGCGACGTGGTCAGCAGCTCCGGCATGACGGGGTCGGTCACGCCGAGCATCCGCATCGACCGGATGACGCGGCGGAGCAGGCGGCGCAGGACGTAGCCGCGGCCCTCGTTACCGGGGGTCACGCCGTCCGTCAGGAGCATGAGCGAGCTGCGGACGTGGTCGGCGACGACGCGCATCCGGACGGCGTCCTGGCCGCCGGCGCGGTAGTCGCGGCCCGACAGCTCCATCGCCTTGGCGATGCAGGGCCAGACCTCGTCGATCTCGTACATGTTGTCGACGCCCTGCTTCAAGAACGCGACGCGCTCCAGGCCCATGCCCGTGTCGATGTTCTTGCGCGGCAGCGGGCGGAGCACGTCGAAGTCGTCCTTGGCCCGGACTTTGGAGAGCTCCTCCTGCATGAAGACGAGGTTCCAGATTTCCAGGAAGCGGTCCTCGTCGGCCTCCGGGCCGCCCTCGGGGCCGTACTGCGGGCCGCGGTCGATGTAGATCTCGGAACAGGGGCCGCCGGGGCCGGGCACGCCCATGTTCCAGTAGTTGTCCTTCAGCCCGCGGGTCTGGATGCGCTGGCGCGGCAGGCCGATCTGCTGCCAGAGGTCGATGGCCTCGTCGTCCCCGTCCAGGCACGTCACCCAGACCGTCGCCGGATCGAAGCCCAGGTTGCCCTTGTCGACGTCGCCCGTGACGAACTCCCAGGCGAAGCCGATGGCGCCCTCCTTGAAGTAGTCGCCGAAGGAGAAGTTGCCGTTCATCTGGAAGAACGTGCCGTGGCGCGTGGTCTTGCCGACCTCCTCGATGTCGAGGGTGCGGACGCACTTCTGGACGGACGTGGCCCGCCGGAAGGGCGCGGGCTCCGTGCCGATGAAGTAGGGCTTGAACGGCACCATGCCGGCGTTGACGAAGAGCAGCGTCGGGTCGTTGTACAACAGGGACGCCGACGGCACGACCTCATGGCCGTTCCGGGCGAAGAAATCCAAGAATCGTTGGCGGATTTCAGCGGTCTTCATCATCTTCCTTATGTCTGTCGTCCTGGGCGCGTGTTCTGTCGTCCTGAGCGCTTCCTCTGTCAGCCCCGCTCCCCTGTCATCCCGGCGTCAGCCGGGATCTTTGCCGGGGTTTGGCCGGGCTGGTCGTCACTCCGCGCTGGCGGCGGTCACGGGGAGCCCGGCCTCGGCGCGGAGGGCCTGCTCGGCCTCGCGTCGCGCCCGGCCGAAGTCCTCGGCGAAGACCTTGGCCCGGCCGAGGAGTTCGGACCCCTTGTGAGTCGCCTGGTCGAGGATACCCGCAGGCGTCGCCCTGTCGAGCATCTGCCGCCCCTTGACGACGACGAACGCGGTCACGGCGATGCCGAGGCCGAACCAGAAGACGCGGCGCATGGCTAGTCCTTCCGCCCGGCGAGGGCCTTCCGCGTGGCGATGCCGAGGGCCTTGAGCTTGATGAAGGGGACGACGACCGTGTCGCCGACGAGGCGGGTCGTGCGGGCGACGGAGCCCGTGGTGTCGCGGAGGTGGCCGGACATGGCGGCCACGTCGTCCGTGACGACGGCGAGTTTGCCGAGTTCGGCGTTGGCGCCCTGGACGGTGCCGCCCAGTTCGTCGATGACGGGCAGGGTCTGGTCGGTCAGTTCGCGGACGGAGTCCTGGAGGCCGCCGAAGACGCGGGCCAGCTTGACGAGGGGGTAGCCGATGAAGGCGGCGCCCAGGAGGACGGCCAGCGCCGCCAGGAACCCGGCGATGTACTTGAGCCCGTCCCCCGTCCAGCGCCACAGCAGGTAGCCGGCGGCGATGGCGGGGCTGAGCGCGACGAGCCCGCCGACCACATACAGGAGCACGCGCCCGAGCTCCTTGAGCCGCGTGACAACAACCCCATCAGCCTTGGCGGGCGTGGCGTCGCCAAACGCCGCGCGCCGCAAGTCCTCGGCCATTCCGGCCCCCTTCCCAAGTCCGCCCCAGCCTACCGGAGGACGCCGCCGCGACTGCCATGACATGCTTGGGTACCACAGCCACTAAACCCCCACCAGGAGGTCCCCCAATGCGCATCGCCATTCCCACCGAAGTGAAAAACCGCGAGTACCGGGTCGCCATCACCCCTGTCGGCGTCGCCGAGCTCGTCCACCGCGGCCACGAGGTCTTCATCCAGGCCGGCGCCGGCGAGGGCTCCGCCATCGCCGACTCCGACTATGTCGCCCAGGGGGCGACCATCGTGCCGACGGCCGCCGACACGTGGGCGGCCGGCGACCTCGTCGTCAAGGTCAAGGAGCCCATCGAGGAGGAGTTCCCGTTCCTCCGCGACGACCTCGTCCTGTTCACATACCTCCACCTGGCCGCCGACCGGCCCGGCCTCGACGCCCTGCTGGCCGCCCGGACGACCGGGATCGCCTACGAGACCGTCCAGCTCCCCTCCGGCCTGCTGCCCCTGCTGTACCCGATGTCCGAGGTCGCGGGCTGCCTGGCGCCGCAGGTCGGCGCCCACGCGCTGATGCGCGGGGGCGGCGGCCGCGGCGTCCTCCTGGGCGGCATCGGCGGCGTCGACAACGCCAAGGTCGTCATCCTCGGGGCCGGGACCGTCGGCCAGAACGCCGCCAACATCGCGCTCGGCATGGGCGCGGACGTGACGATGCTCGACACGGACCTCGACAAACTGCGCATGAGCTTCTGGCGCTTCGACAACCGGGTCCGCCAGATCGCGTCGAGCCGGCTGGCCGTGGCGGAGCGCGTGGCGGATGCCGACCTCGTCATCGGGACCGTCCTCGTGCCCGGCGCCAAGACGCCGAAGCTGGTCACGAACGACATGGTCGCCACGATGCGGCCGGGCTCGGTCCTGGTCGACGTGGCCATCGACCAGGGCGGCTGCTTCGAGGACTCCCACCCGACGACCCACGACGACCCGGTCTTCCCGGTCCACAATTCCATCTTCTACTGCGTGGCCAACATGCCGGGCGCGGTCCCCCACACGTCGACCTGGGCCCTGACGAACGCCACCCTGCCGTTCACGCTCCAGTTGGCCGCCAAGGGCTGGCGCCAAGCCCTGCGCGACAACGGCTCCCTGGCCAAGGGCCTGAACACGTACGCCGGCCAGGTGACGTACCCAGGAGTAGCCGAGGCGTTCAACCTGCCGCTGCTCCCCACGGCAGAAGCCCTGGCGTAGGTGCGCGGTTCCAGGGCTCCCGCGGACGCCCAGGACCACCACCATGTGACTAGAATTCTGTACATGACGACCACATTGCCACTGGCTGAGGTCCGAGCCGACTTGTCCAGGCTGGTTGACGCCGCCGTGCGCACCCACGAGCGGGTTGAGGTGACGCGGCGCGGGCGGCGCGAGGCCATCCTGATGAGCGCCGACGACTACGACTCGCTGATCGAAACACTGGACATCCTGGCGGACGCCGCAGTCGTGCGAGAACTCGCGGAGGCTCGGGCGGAGATGGCCGCGGGCCAGTGGTTCGGGCAGGCCGACGTCGCCGCGTCCATGCGCGGGGCCGAGCGCCCGTGACCTATGAAGTGATCTTGTCACGGGCGGCCAAGCGGGCGCTGGCCGACGATCTGCCTGAACCCGTGGCGGCCGCCTGTTTCGCTTTCGTCTTCGGCCCCCTGGCGGAGCACCCGAGGCGCGTCGGCCAGCCCCTCCGCCCGCCCCTGGAGCCGCTCTACTCGGCCCGCCGAGGCGAATTCCGCGTCATCTACGAGATCGACGACGCCGTCATCCGGGTCCTCGTCCTGAAGATCCAGCACCGGCGTGACGCCTACCGCACCCCGTGACCCCCTGGACGTTCCGCCCGGAGAGTCACAGCGGTTGGCCGCACTGCTGGCAGAACTTGGCCGTCTCGTCACTCAGAGCGCCGCACTGGCGGCAGCGGACCTTGACGACAGGCACCGCCCTCCGACTCGGCCGCAACCCCGCGACACGCCCGAATGTAGCGATGGCCGGGCAGACGAACGGTGATACCGCCACCGACACTGCCGTGCTGGGACGCAGGGCCGCGAGTGCAGCGGTCCAGGGCCAGCCGCCTGATCTCTAGAGTCGCGCGTTCTACGTCGCCGGGATCGTCTACGCCATGGACGTCATCCCAGATGACATCGGTAGAGCAGACGGGCAGCCTAGGTTTGAATACCCGCGAGGAAGTCTGGTATCCGCTGGTGGATCAGGCCTTGGTCCAGCGGGAGGGCCAGGGGTTCCAGGGACAGGATGTACTTCGGGTACGCGTCCTTGAGCGACAGCAGCGGCGTCACTTCGCGCGTCAGCGTGTCCGGGTTGTTCAGGAATGTGGTCGTCACCTGGAAGTACGCCCTCTGGCCCTCGCGCTCGGCCACGAAATCGATCTCGGCCTCGCCCAGCTTGCCGACGTAGGTCTGGTAGCCGCGACGGCGCAACTCGGCCCACACGATGTTCTCCAGGACCCCGGGCGTGCGGCCGGCGCTCGGGCCGAGCAATGCCGTGACCAGGCCGTGGTCGCCCGCGTAGTACTTCTCATTGACCGTCAGCAGTTGCTTGCCCTGGAGGTCAAAGCGCGGCACCTTGTTGACGATGAATGCTGCCGATAGGGCGGACAGGTAGGCGAGGACGGTGTCCGGGTCGACCCGGCGCCGTTGGGACTTGAAGTACTTGGCGATCGAGTTGGCCGAGAACACGCGGCCGACGTTGTCGAGCGCAAATAGCGCCACCCACTCCAGCGCGTCGGTCTGGCGAATCGCCTTGCGGGCCAGCACGTCCCGGATCAGGGCCGACGCGTAGATGTCGGACACCGCCCGGCGGGCCTGCTCGTCCGTCAACTCCACGGTGTTGAGGACAGGAAAGCCACCTCGGACGAGATACGACTCGAAGGCGCTGGCCAGGTCCGGCGCAGTCCCGGTCAGGCGGGTTTGGAACTCCAGGTATTCGGCCCAGGACAAGGTGCGCACCTCGACTTCCACGTACCGACCGGCGATGTAGGTGGACAGTTCTGCCGACAGCAACCGCGAGTTGGAACCCGTGATGTAGAGGTCCGCCCGCCCTTCGGCCAGGAGTGAGTTGACCACCTTCTCCCAGCCCGCGACCTCCTGAACCTCGTCGAGCAGGACGCAATAGTCACCCCTCTGTGACATCCGCTCGTCCAGGTGGGCCTTGAGCGAGGCCGCCTCCAAGAGAGGGCTCAAGGCCATCTCCTCGAAGTTCAGTAGCAGACACTGTTTTCCCGCGGCCGTCAACTCATCGGCCAAGAGCCGCAGTAGGGTCGACTTGCCGCCGCGCCGGATCCCGGTCAAGACCTTCACGATGGGCGCTCCGATGAACGGACGCACTCGGTCCAGTTCGTGCTCACGTCTGATGATGTCCACGATGTCCTCGATTCATCGGACTACGATCCGATGATACACGAGTTCAGCCGCATCATCGGATTATGTTCCGATGAATCGGCGCCCAGGCCAGCCGATGGCTTGGCGCCAAATCCCCAGTCCCCGGACGACCGCCTCGGTCGTCAGGCATGGCCCCACCCGGTCCATCCATCGACCGGCGGCGTCCGACCTGCTGTCCACACAACGCTCCTCAAGAACCTTGGGCGCATCAACCATGTCAAGAACCATACCCACCACGGTCCCCTGCCGAGATCCTTCGCTGCGCTCAGTGGTTCAGCCGGGGATCACGCGCACGGACTCGCGATAGGGGGTCGTCAACACGGCGAGTCCGATCCGGCGGCAGGCGTCGGGGCCGCTGACCGTCTCGACCACCGCGGGCACGGGCCGCTCGGCGTCGCCCGCCTGGCCGAACAGCGCCCAGGCGTTGGACCGGCCCGGGGTGAACCGCGCGCCATAGCGGATGCCGTCATGCCCCGTGGCGGCGAACCGCTCCGCCCACGCCTGCGTGACGCCGTACTGGGCGGGCGGCAACGTGGCCATTTCGCGGGTCACGCCGAAACGGGCCGCGCCTCTGGCGTCGACGTGGGCGCAGGACCAGTCCTTGGCCACCGTCGTCACGGTCACCGCAAAGCTCGCAGCGAACGGCTGAGGCACGTGGCCCGCTCCGCTCGCCCGGTCGCGCAACCGCTCTCGCACGGCGGTCTCCAGGTCGCTCGCCACGTAGTGCGTTCCCCGCGGTGAGGCCAGATCGAAGCGGCCGCCAGGCCCCGCTGGGTCACGGCTGGCGAACCACCAATGAGCACGGCCGGACCGGTGGCACCGGTACACGCGGGTGCCCTTGGCCAGGGTAGCTCGGGGGAACCCGGCGAGGCTGAGCCCCTCGCCCGGAGATGGCAGGGCCGGGGCCCCAGTCGGCGCGCTCATGGCTGCCTCCAGGAGTTCACGGCGTCACGGGCTTCCTCCAGCACGGCGTCGACCTCGCCCGCCCACAACGCCTCGACCAGGGTCCGGCCGTCCAGCGGCGTGTTCAGCCACCACACCCACGTCCACGGGTCGTCCACGGCTTCGGCCAAGATGTCGAGCACCGCCTTCATCCCGGGCATCCGCCCGAAGTGGCCGTCGAACTGGAACGCCGGAAACAACGCCACCTTGTCCGCCGTCACGACCCGCAGCAGAGTGTGCTTGGCCACAGCCTGGCTGATGGCTTGGCGCGAGATTCCCAACCGCCGAACCAGCGCCTTGGTCGTAAAGCACGGCCCCACGAGATCCGTCCACGGGCTGGCGGCGTCCGGAATGCTGGCCAGCCACCGGTCCACGAGAACCGCAGGGCTGTCAACCACGTCAAGCCGGCAACCCTCCAGACCACGGGCCAAGACCTTGAGCAACTCCAACTCACGCGGCGACAACTCCGCCGCCCGATCAACCTGAAAGGCCACATCCACAGCCATGACACCCACCTCTCGTCAAGTGTCAACCACGTCAAGTCCCAGCTTACACCCACCGCGCGTCGCCTTCCCCGCACGGCGGTCGGCGTGATCGAAGATGAGGCGGGGTTCGAGAGCTGGCCCGCGGAGGACGCCGCGCCCCGATCCTAAGGCAGCCAGCGGGGACGACCAACGATCCCCCGCCAAGATCCTTCGCTGCGCTCAGGATGACAGGGGATGTTGACATCTCGCGGGAGATGTCAACATCTTTCGGGAGATGTTGACATTCTTGGCCGGGATGTTGACATCTCCGGGCGGCCGCTCAGGGCAGCGCCCCGCTACTCGGTCACGCTGGTGTGGCCCAATAGGTCTTCCAGTACTGTCACGCGGTCTCTGATGGCCGCTTCGTGGCCGTGGTCGGTGGGGTCGTAGTAGCGCGTACCGACCAGGTCGTCGGGCAGGTACTGTTGCGCGGCCACGCCGTGGGGGTAGTCGTGGGCGTAGCGGTAGCCCTCGCCGTGGCCCAGCTTGGCCGCCCCGGCGTAGTGGGCGTCGCGCAGGTGGGCTGGGACGCGGCCGCCCTTGCCCGCCGCCACGTCCGCCAGCGCCCCGTCGATCGCCTTGATGACCGCGTTCGACTTCGGCGCCGTGGCGCAGGCGACCACGGCGTGGGCCAGGTTGAGGCGGGCCTCCGGCAGGCCGATGAGCTGGACCGCCTGCGCCGCCGCCACGCACAGCGGCAGCACGTTCGGCGCCGCCATCCCGATGTCCTCCGAGGCGAGGATGACGAGGCGGCGGGCGATGAAGCGCGGGTCCTCGCCCGCCGCGATCATGCGGGCCAGGTAGTGGAGGGCGGCGTTGACGTCCGAGCCGCGCAGCGACTTGATGAAGGCCGAGATGACGTCGTAGTGCTCGTCGCCGCCGGCGTCGTAGCGGACGGCCGCCCGGTCGACGGCCCGCTCGACGATGTCCGTCGTGATCGCCGTGGTCCCGACCGCCGCCGCCCCGGCCGCCGCCTCCTCCAGGTACGTCAGGACGCGCCGCGCGTCGCCGTTGGCCAGTTGGATGAGGTGGGCGCGGGCCACGTCGTCGATCGTGAACCGCTCCCCCGCCGCCGTCACGAGGCCCCGCGGGTCCGTCAGCCCGCGGTCCACCAGTTCGGACAGGTCCTCCGGCGTCAGGGATTCGAGCGTCAGGAGGAGGGAGCGGGACAGCAGGGGCGAGATGACGGAGAAACTCGGGTTTTCCGTCGTGGCCGCGATCAGCGTGACCAGCCGGTTCTCGACCGCGGGCAGCAGCACGTCCTGCTGGGTCTTGGAGAAGCGGTGGACCTCGTCGATGAACAGAACCGTCGGGCGGCCCCGCGCCAGTTCGGCCTTGGCCTGCGCCAGCTCGGCGCGCAGCTCCTTCACCCCGGACGTCACGGCGGACAGCTCCACGAAGCGGGCGCCGGTCGTATGCGACACGACCGAGGCGATCGTGGTCTTGCCGACCCCCGGCGGGCCCCAGAGGAACACGGACATCGGCTGGCCGGAGGCCAGGCGGCGCAGCGGCGAACCGGGGCCGAGGAGGTGCTTCTGGCCGACGATCTCCTCCAGCGCCGTGGGCCGCAGCCGGACCGCCAGCGGCGCCCGCTCCGTGACCTGGCCCAACGACCCCACACCGGCCGCCGGGTCGGGCGTCACGTTGCCGAACAGATCCTCCGTCACGCGGTTCAGCCTATGCCCAACCCTGTCATCCTGAGCGGAGCATCCTGTCATCCTGAGCGCAGCGAAGGATCTCTCCGCCACCGAGATCCTTCGCTGCGCTCAGGATGACAGAGTGGGGTGGACGACACACTTGCACAGGCGCTAACGATAGTGCTAACGTAATATCGTTAGATGTAACGAAAGGAGAACACGATGTCTGCATCTGACCGTTTCGATTCCCGGCACCGTGGCCATCGCCGCGCTCGCTGCGAGTTTACTTTCCCCGGCCCCCCCGATGAGATGGGCCGCGGCGGCCGAGGCCGCCGGGGCGCCTTCCCCGGGCCGCCCCCCGTCCCCGATTTCACCCAGTTCAACCCCTGGGGCTTCGGCCCCGGCCACCCCGGCGGCCGCCAGCGCGCCCGCCGCGGCCTGCTCCGCGAGTCGATCCTCGTGTTGCTGAAGGAACAGCCGCGCAACGGCTACCAGATCATCACGACGCTCAACGAGCGCACCCTCGGCCTCTGGTCGCCGAGCCCCGGCGCCGTCTACCCCTGCCTCCAGCAGTTGACCGATGAGGGCCTGATCGAGCCGACCGAGGTCGAAGGCCAGAAGGTCTTCAAGCTGACCGAGGCGGGCGAGAAGGCCGCCGAGGACGCCCCCAAGGAGCCCTGGGGCTCCGAGCAGCCGGAGTTCCGCGCCGGCGAGTGGCCGGTCGTCGAGATTCGCGGCCTGTTCGAGGAGCTGAAGTCGCTCGCCAAGGCCCTCCGGGTCATGGCGACGGACGCCACCCCCGAGCAGCTCAAGACCATTTCCGACGACATCGCCGCCCTCAAGCGGAAGATCTACGCCACGTTGGCGCAAGAGCCCGACGACGAGGACTGAGCCCCTGGCCCCGCCGTCATGTGATCCGGTACACCCGGAGGCCGACGCCGTGGAGCAGCGCCAGACGCTGCGCCACGGCGTCGCGCTCTGTCTGGCGCCGGTCCTCCGGCAGGTCGTCCCACGGCAGCGCGTCGGGCGCCGCGGCCAGCGTCAGGCGGCGGTCGTAGGCGAGGGCGGCCAACAGCGTGGCCTCGTCGTGGGTCAGTTCCTCGACGGTCGGGAACGGCGCGTCCCCCGCGTCGCAGTCGCAGCCGATGGCGCGGAGGCTGACCACGAGCTGCAGCGCCTCTGCCCGCCGCGCCGCCCGGATCGGCGCCGCCGATTCCTCCCAGGCTTCGCCCTCCCCGTCGGCCAGGGCGGCGGCCAGGCGGTCCGTGTACGAGGCCACGACCGCCGGGTGCAGCAGCAGCCGCCGGAAGGCCGCCGCGTCGAGGTGGAGGTCGAGTTGGCCGTCCGGCGGCAGGTCGGCCGCCGTCCATTGCGGCCCCGTCACGGAGCTGAGGTCGAGCAGGGCGGCCAGCGACCGCGTCCCGTGCTTGTACTCGGGCACGAGCAGCAGCGCCCGCAGGAGGTCGTCGTCGATGGGCGCCTCCGGCCCGGCGAAGGGCCTCTCCCGTTCCAGGAGGGCCCGCAGCGCGAACGCGCGCCGGAGACAGAAGTGGGCGTCGCCCTCCCCCGGGTTGAGGCCGAGCAGGTCGAGCGTGGCGTCGAGGTACGGCGTCACGCCGCCCAGGCCCGGCCCGTCAGCCAGCGGCCCCTCCGCCGCGAGCACGAGGACGCCCCGGCCGAGCGGCCGGTTGTCCTCGCCGTGGTCGAAGTACTCGCCGGTCCGGAAGGCGGCCAGCACCCGCAGGTCGGCCCACTCCGGCTCCCCGGCGGCCATGGGGCCGGTCTCCCAGAAGACGACGGGGAGGCCCCCGGCCAGGGCGGTGTCGGCGGCGCGCCGGAAGACCGCCGCCGGGTCGACGCCGGCCAGGGCGCCGGTCCGCAGCACCGTCACGTTCGGCAGGACCGCCGCGGCCAGCTCGGCCACGGCGTGGGTCGTGTCCGCCCCCCGCGGACCGGTGACGGCCACGCGGAGCGGCGTCGCGCGTGACCCCGCCACGTACGCCGCGAACAGGCGGCGCAGCGCCTGCAGGCCCTCGATCTCGCGCCGGTCGGCCGTCCGGAAGTCCCCGACGGCGAACTGCGGCAGGCCGCGGATGGCCTCGGGGCCGAACTTGACGTAGTTGAACGCCGTCGTGAAGACCGGCACGCCCGCCCAGCTCGCCGTGATCTGCCAGTAGTCGGGGTCGGGGCCGCGGCTCGGCTCGGCCACGGGCACCTCGTGGAGGCTGCCGTGGTCGGCGTCCTTGTCGACGTCGAGCCACGGCGCGAACCGGCCCGACGCCAGCGTGGCCAGGTCGTAGCCCGCGCGCGCCACGATCTCCGCCGGCTGGAGCACCTGCGTCGGCGCGAAACCCTCGTCGCCCGCCAGGACGGGGACGAACTGGGTCGCGGCCTGGGCGACCATGACCGACCAGGCGTCCGGCACGAGCCCCGCCCGCTCCCGCAGGCTGCCCTCCGCGCCGCCGTGGGCGAGCGCCAGCCAGGCGATCGTCTGGTCCCCGTCCCGCTGGACGTAGACGGCGCCGTCCTCGGCGAACGTGACGAAGACGTGGCGGAAGCCGGTCAAGTACGAGACCAGCGGGTTGTTGGCGAGCTGCCAGACCAGGTCGGTCGCCGTCCGCTCCCACGACACGGCCCGGCTGATGAGGACCCCGGCGGCGCGGAGCACGTCGGCGTCGAGCATGAGGAGGCCGCGGTCCTGGATGGCGGCTACGGCCGCCGGGTCGGGCAGGGCCCGGTTGGACGCCCAGAGGACGGGCACGCCGTCGGGCGGCAGGTCGAGCCCGCCCAGCCCCTCGTCGTACACGACGACGCCGGCGAGGTCGGCCGCGTCCGGGACCGGCGCCAGCGCGGTCCCCTGGGTCCAGCCGAAGTGGGGCCCGGCGAACCAGCCCTCGCGGCCGTCGACCACATGGGCCTCAAGCCGGAGCCGCTCGCCGCGCGGGCGTGACGGCCGGGTCACGGGGAGCGCGGCCTCGCCGAGCAGGGTCGCGACCATGGCGGCCCCGGCGGGGACGGCGTACTCGATGTAGTCCGCGGCCGGGCCGGTCTCGCGCGAATAGGCGAAGCGGCGCCACCAGGCGTGTCCGGCGATGGCGAGTTGGGACATGGGCGGGCCTCCTGAGCGGTGGGGTCGGGCCCAGTCTCGCGGGTCAGCCCGCCGTTGTCACGCGTCCGCGCGGGCCGGTTTCGGGGCCGGCGGCTTGTAGTCGACGCCGGCCTCCTTGCGCTGCTGCGGCGTGATCGGCGCCGGGGCGGCCGTCAGCGGGTCGAAGCCGTTGCCGGTCTTGGGGAACGCGATGACCTCGCGGATCGACTCGGCGCCCGCCAGCAGGGCCACGATGCGGTCCCAGCCGAAGGCGATGCCGCCGTGGGGCGGGGCGCCGAACTGGAAGGCGTCGAGGAGGAAGCCGAACTTCTCCTGCGCCTCCTCCTCGGAAAGCCCCATGACCTTGAAGACGCGCTCCTGGATGTCGCGGCGGTGGATCCTGATCGAGCCGCCGCCGATCTCGTTGCCGTTGCAGACGATGTCGTAGGCGTAGGCCAGCGCGCCGCCGGGGTCCGTGTCGAACGTGGCCAGGTGTTCGGGCTTGGGGCTCGTGAAGGCGTGATGGACGGCCGTCCAGGCACCGCCGCCGACGGCCACGTCGCCCTCCGCCTGGGCCTCGGCCACCGGCTTGAACAGGGGCGCGTCGACGACCCACAGGAGGCTCCACGTACCCTCCTCGATCAGCCCGAGCCGCGCCGC
>JAISTC010000108.1 GCA_031272805.1 Propionibacteriaceae bacterium | reverse complement strand
GTCCCCGGTGTCCCGCGGGAATCCCTATCCGTACAGCAACTGCGCCCGGGCCGCCGCCAACCGCGCGATCGGCACGCGGAACGGCGAGCAGGACACGTAGTCCAGCCCGGTCTTGTGGAAGAACTCGATCGAGTCCGGGTCGCCGCCGTGCTCGCCGCAGACGCCGGTCTTGAGGGCGGGCTTGACGGACCGGCCCTTCTCCACGCCCATGCGGACGAGGCCGCCGACGCCGTCGACGTCGATCGACTCGAACGGGTTCTTGGGCAGGATCTCGCGGTCGACGTAGGTCTGCAGGAAGCCCTGCTCGGCGTCGTCGCGGGAGATACCGATCGTGGTCTGGGTCAGGTCGTTCGTGCCGAAGGAGTAGAAGTCCGCCACCTCGGCGATCTGGTCCGACGTCACAGCCGCGCGGGGCAGCTCGATCATCGTCCCGATCGTGACGGGCAGTTCCTTGCCGGCGGCCGCGAACTCCTCGGCCACGGTCTTCTCCACGATGGCGCGCTGGTCGGCCAGCTCGGCCTTGAGCGCGACGAGCGGGATCATGATCTCCACGCCAACCGTCTCGCCTTCCCTCTCCAACACGGCCAGGGCGGCCCGGATGATGGCGCGGGTCTGCATCTCGGGGATGCCCGGCCAGAGCAGGCCGAGGCGGCAGCCGCGGGTCCCCAGCATGGGGTTCTGCTCGTGCAGCCGCTTGACCTGGGCCAGCAAGGCGCGTTCTTCGTCGAGTTCGGCCTGGGGCGCGCCCTCCAACTCGAGCTTCTGGACCAGCAGGGACTGGTCGACCAGGTTGGGCAGGAACTCGTGGAGCGGCGGGTCGAGGAGCCGGACCGTGACGGGCAGGCCCTTCATGGCCGTGAAGATCTCCTCGAAGTCGGCCTGCTGCATGGGCAGGATCTCCGCCAACACACCGTTGCGGACCTCGTCGGACTCCGACAGGATCATGCGGCGGACGGCCGGGAGCCGGTCGGCGACCATGAACATGTGTTCCGTCCGGCAGAGCCCGATCCCCTCGGCGCCGAGCTCGCGGGCCTTGGAGGCGTCCTCGAAGTTCTCCGCGTTGGCGCGGACGCCGAGCCGGCGGATCTCGTCGGCCCAGCCCACGACCTGCTGGAAGTCCTCGTTGATCGACGGCGGGACGAGCGGCAGGGCCCCTTCGAAGACCTCGCCCGTGGAGCCGTTGAGCGTCAACGTGTCGCCCTCGCCGTACGCCTTGCCGTTGATCGTGACGGTCTTCTCGTCGTAGTCGATCTTGATGCCCTTGACGCCGGCCACGCACGTGATGCCCATGCCGCGGGCGACGACGGCGGCGTGCGACGTCATGCCGCCGTGGGCCGTCATGACGCCCTGGGAGACCATGACGCCGTGGATGTCGTCGGGCGTCGTCTCGAAGCGGACGAGGATGACCTTCTCACCCTTGCCGCCGCGCGCGGCGGCGTCGTCGGCCGAGAACGACAGGGCGCCGACGGCCGCGCCCGGCGAGGCCGGGAGGCCCTTGGCGATGGCCTTGGCCGTGGCGTTCGGGTCGATGCCGGGGTGGAGCAGGGCGTCGAGCTGGGCCGGCTCGATGCGGAGCAGGGCCTCCTCCTTCGTGATCAGGCCCTCGGCGACCATGTCGACGGCCGTCTTTACGGCGGCCGCGGCGGTCCGCTTGCCGTTGCGGGTCTGGAGCATGTAGAGCTTGCGGTCCTCGACCGTGAACTCCATGTCCTGCATGTCCTTCTGGTGGAGTTCCAGCGTGGCCATCGTGTCGAGGAGCTCCTGGAAGGCCTCGGGCAGGACCTCCTTCATCTCGCCGAGCGGGCGCGGGGTCCGGATGCCGGCCACGACGTCCTCGCCCTGGGCGTTGACGAGGAACTCGCCGTAGAGCTCCTTGGCGCCGGTGGCGGGGTTGCGGGAGAAGCAGACGCCCGTGGCGGACGTGTCGCCGCGGTTGCCGAAGACCATCTGCTGCACGTTGACGGCGGTGCCGAGGTCACGCGAAATGTTGTTGGCGCGCCGGTACACCTCCGCGCGGGGGTTCAGCCAGGACCGGAACACGGCGTTGACCGCGCGGTTGAGCTGTTCCTTCGGGTCGGACGTCCACTCGCCGCCGAGCGCGTCGTTGGAGAGCTGCTTGAACGTGGCGACGAGGCCCTTCAGGTCCTCGGCCGTCAGGTCCGTGTCGGACTCGACGCCGCGGGCCTCCTTGAGGGCGGTCAGGGCGTCCTCGTAGACGTGGGAGTCGATGCCCTCGACGACCTCGCCGTACATCTGGATGAAGCGGCGGTAGCAGTCCCACGCGAAACGCTCGTTGCCCGCGAGGGCGGCCACGGCCGGGACCGACTCGTCCGAGATGCCGAGGTTGAGGATCGTGTCCATCATGCCCGGCATCGACATCACGGCGCCCGAGCGGACGGAGACGAGGAGCGGGTTGGTGGCGGAGCCGAGGACCTTGCCCGTGCGCTCCTCGAGGCGCTTGAGGCCGGCCTCGATCTGCTCGGCCAGGCCGTCGGGCCACTGGCCGTTGTTGTTCATCGCGGCCACACAGGCCTCGGTCGTGACCGTGAACGCGTCGGGCACGGGGACTCCGAGGCGCTTCATCTCCGCGATGCCGGCGCCTTTGCCGCCCAGCAGCGGCTTCATCTCCATGCTGCCTTCGGACAGGTCGTAGACGTACTTCGTCTCTGTCATGAGTTTTTCTCTCCTATAGGAATTGGGACCGCCACTCGGCCGCGGCGATGTTGTCCGCGTGACCTGGGTGTCTGCCGGTTGGCCATCCTAGACCACGGCCGCAACGCCCCGGCCCCAGGGGCTGGCCAGAGCCGAACGGGACAATGCGCGAGACAGATCGGCCCACAGTGTGGTCTTGGGATGAGCCATGGGGTCGGGCACCGTGGCTACGGAGCGAGGAACGAGCGACAGCCTCGGGGCCCGACACCATGGCGCTGGAGAAGACACATCTGCCCGACCTCGCCTCCGTCCCGGTAGGCTCTGGCCATGCCACGCTTCGAGCCTTTCCGTGCCCTCCGTTACGCCCCGGCCGCCCCGCTGGCCGCCGTGCTGGCCCCGCCGTACGACGTGCTGGCCGACGCCGACGTCGACCGCCTCCAAGCCCAGGACCCGTACAACGTGACGTTCGTCGACGTGCCCCGCGGCGGGCCGGGCCGGTACGACGACGCGGCGGCGCGGCTGCAGTCGTGGGTGGCGGCGGGGGCGCTCGTCCAGGATGAGCAACCGACGTTCACGATCTACCGCATGGCGTTCACGGACGCGACCGGCACGCCGCGGGTCATCTCCGGCGTGTTCGGCGGCATGGCGGTCCTCGACTACGGCGCGGCCGACCCGGCGACCGGCACGCAGGTCCGCCCCCACGAGCGGATCACGCCCAAGGCGTCGACGGACCGGCTGGACCTGACGCGCGCGACGGGCTGCAACCTGTCGGCGGTCTGGGCGCTGTCGCCGGCGGCGGGGCTGACGGACGAGCTGGCCGAGCCGGGCGAGCCGCTCGGAGCGGTCACGCTGAACGGCGTCACGCACTCGGTCGAGCGCGTCGCCGACCCGGCCCGGATCGCGCGGATTCAAGCGCTGATCGGCTCGGACGACGTCCTCATCGCCGACGGCCACCACCGCTACGGCGTGGCCCAGAAGTGGCGCGACGAGGTCCGGGCGGCCACCGGCCGGACCGACACGGCCGCCGAGTTCGCGCTCATGTTCGTCAACGAACTGCGCGCCGACCAGCTCTCGATCGAGGCGATCCACCGGCTCTACGCCGACGTGCCGTTCGGCGCCGTGCGCGCCAAGCTGGCGCAGTCGTTCGAGCTGGAGCCCGCGCCGGAGCCGACGGCGCAGACGTTGAAGGACATGGTCGCTCTGGGGCGGCTCGTGCTCGTCCGCCCGGACGGCACGGCCGAGTGGCTGACCCCCAAGCCCGCGGCGTTCGCGGGGGTGCGGGCGTTGGACGGGGCGTACCTGGAGCACGCTTTGCAGGGACTGGCGGTCAGCGTGACGTATCAACACGGGCTGCCGGAGCTGCGCCGCGAAGTGGCCTCAGGCCAATTCACGGCCGGCGTCCTGATCCGGCCGACCAGCCTGACAGAGATCCTGCGCACAGCGCGCGAAGGCCTGCTGATGCCACCCAAGTCGACATTCTTCACCCCCAAGCTGCTGACCGGCTGGGTGATCCGGGAAGCGTAGGCGCCTGTCGTCCCCGACCCCTCTGTCATCCTGAGCGCACCCCTGTCATCCTGAGCGCAGCGAAGGATCTCTCTGCCACCGAGGCGACGGCGGCCACCGCGGACCCGAGACGACCTCGTGACGGGCGAGATCCTTCGCTTCGCTCAGGATGACAGAGGGGCATGGGAGGACAGAACGGGGTCCCGCTAGGCTCAACACATGTACGAGTACCAAGTCATTGCGGTGCCGGTGGGAGTGTTCGGCAAGAAGCTCAAGAACTCGCTGGGCGAGGACATCCCGGAGCTCAAGGATGCGCGCCTGCAGACCGACGCCACTCAGGTTGTGTCGCACCTGGCCGCCGAGGGTTGGGAGCCCGCGCTCCTGACCCCCGGCGGCCTGGGCCTGATCATCCTGTTCCGCCGCGCACTGCGGTAGGCGACTCCGCGTAAGTCCGTCATCCTGCGACTCCGGCCCTAGCGGGCCTCCGCGCAGGATGACGGGGGTTAGACCTTCATCGTCCCCGTGGCCAGCATGCGCGCGTGCCAACTCAACGCCTGGGTCAGGTCGTGCGGCGTGTGCGCGGAGTTGGCCACCTTGGCGGCCCGCTCGACGTACTCCTGGAGCATCGGCTTGAAGTCCGGGTGCGCGCACTTGTCGATGATGACCTGGGCGCGCTTGCGCGGTGCCAGCCCGCGGAGGTCCGCCAGGCCCTGCTCCGTCACGATGACCATGACGTCGTGCTCCGTGTGGTCGTGGTGCGACACCATCGGCACGATGCAGGAGATCGCCCCGCCCTTGGCCGTCGACGGCGACACGAACGCGGAGATGTAGGCGTTGCGCGTGAAGTCGCCGGAGCCGCCGATGCCGTTCTGCATCCGCGAGCCCATGACGTGGGTGGAATTGATGTTGCCGTAGATGTCCGCCTCGATCATGCCGTTGCAGGACAGGACGCCCATGCGCCGGATGACCTCGGGGCTGTTGGAAATCTCCTGGGGCCGGAGGATGATGTGCTGCTTGTAGAAATTGGCGTTGTCGTTCATCTTGTTGGCCGCCTCGGGCGACAGCGAGAACGCCGTGGCCGACGCGACATCGATCTTGCCGGCGTCGATCAGGTCGACCATGCCGTCCTGGATGACCTCTGTGTAGCTCGTCAGGTGCTCGAGGTCCGAGGCGAGGAGCCCGGCCAGGACCGCGTTGGCGATGTTGCCGACGCCCGACTGGAGCGGCAGGAGGTTCTTCGGCATCCGGCCGTGCTTGACCTCGTTGAGCAGGAAGTCGACGTACAGCCCGCCGATGGTCTTGGAGTCTTCGTCCAGCTCCTTGAAAGGAGTGTTGCGGTCCTCGTGATCCGTCTCGATGACCGCCACGACCTTGTTCGGGTCGACGCGGAGCGTCGGCTGGCCGATGCGCTGGCCGGCGTGCGTGATCGGGATGGGCACGTTGTTCGGGGGCAGCTCGGTGCCGTAGTAGACGTCGTGCATGCCCTCCAGGCCCTCGGACTGCCACTCGTTGACCTCGAGGATGACCCGCTCGGCGCAGTCCAGGTAGACGTTGTTGTTGCCGATCGAGCTCGACGGGACGAGCGAGCCGTCCTCGGCGATCGCCGTGACCTCGACGACCGCGACGTTGAGCGGGCCGAGGAAGCCCTGGCGGACGACCGGGCCGGAATGCGACAGGTGGATGTCGCAGTAGTCGGTCACGCCGTCGTTGATGGCCTTGCGCATGTGGGGGTCGGATTGGTACGGCATCCGGAAGCTGACGCCCCCGGTCGCGGCCAGCACGCCGTCGCACTCCGGCGCCGTCGACGCGCCGGTACACAGCCCGACCCGGAGCTGTTCGCCCTTGGCCTTGGCCTCTTCTACCCGGCGGGCCAGCGCCCCGGGGAACTCCTTGGGATAGCCGGAACCAGTGAAGCCAGAGAAACCGATCTGGTCGCCGTCGTGGATCATGGCCGCGGCGTCGTCGGCGCTCACAACCTTCTTCTGGAATTCAGCGGAACGAATGCGCGTCATCGTCGTCCTTTCGTGTACGTGGGGGAAACCCAGGGTCATACGTTAGTCGGTCGGGCCACGGGGTCGGGCACCGTGGCTACGGAGCGAGCTCTGCGAGCGACAGTCACGGGGCCTGACACCGTGGCGCCGCTGATGGCACACCCTCCTGGGCCACGGTGTCAGGCCCGCTGGCTGTCGCTCGTTCCTCGCTCCGTAGCCAGCGTGCCCGACCCCGTGGCCCAGCGTGCCCGACCCCGTGGCCCAGCGTGCCCGACCCCGTGGCCCAGCGTGCCCGACCCCGTGGCCTCAAAACGTCTACTCTGTTCAGCATGACTGATGATGGGCGAGCGCGCCGGGCCTGGGGGGAGCCGGTGACGGCTGCGCCCGAGCCGGTTCTGCCCGTCGCCGAGCCTGCCGCGCCCGAGGCCTCCGTCGTTGCCGCCGCGCCCGCGCCCATCGCCACTATCCCGCCGCTGCCCTCTCCCGCTGAGACCGGGTACCCGCTGTCCGCGCGGACCGGGCGGCCGCGCCGGCCGGCGCTCCTCGTGACGGCGGAAGTGTTGTTCTGGTCGGCGCCCGTGGCGCTGACGGTGGCGTTCGCGCGGTTCTGGTGGGACGCGGCCTCCGTCGACCGGCTCTGGGAGTCCAGCCGCCTGTTCGGCTGGGCCAAGCCGGACCCCGTGTCCGCGCTGGCGATCGTCCTCGTGCTCGTGACGGCGGCGATCCTCGTCGTCGTGGTCGGCGCGGTCACGGCGGTCGCCGTCAACGCGTGGGCGGGCCGGCGCTGGACGCGCTGGGGCGGGCTGGCCGCCGTCGCCGTCGGCGCGCTGACGCTGCTGCTCAACGCGTGGGCGCCCTACGCGCTGGCGCCCGTGTTGCTCGGCACGGTCCTGCTGTGGTTCCCGCCGTTCGGCCGGTTCTGCGCCGCGATGACGCCCGCGCCGAAGAACCCGGGGCGGTTGCCGGTGGACGTGACGCCCGTGACCTACGGCCCGATGCGCTTGCTGGGCAACTGAACAACATCCCCTTGCTATGGCACGGCGCCTGGCCGTCGCACACCCCTTGTCATCCCATCCCCCCTTGTCATCCCGGCGAAAGCCGGGATCTTCCCCCGTCGGCTAGTCGAGAGCCCCGGCAAAGATCCCGGCTTTCGCCGGGATGACAGGGGGATGAGAGGGCCCGGGGATGACCACGTGACGGGAAAGATCCCGGCTTTCGCCGGGATGACAAAGGGGTTGGCATGACAGGGGGGATGGGATGATACAGGGGGTGACCACGTGACGGGAATGGCTCCTCCAGAACCTGGACACAGCGTGGCTCGCGGGAGCGCCGAGTTGCACCTGTCAGCTACCGTGTGCGGGTGACCGAGTTAGCGCAACCCGCCGGATCGCCGGCAACGCCCACGGACGAGTGGCAGACGTCCACCCGCCAGGTCGGGCCCGAGTTCGATCCCACCAATCCCATCGCCCTGGGGCCGGTCGTCGCCCCGGCCCACACCGTGGACGGTTTCGTCCGCGAGTTCCTGCACGAGCTCAACACCGGCCAGGGCGTGACCCTCGCCGACTCCACGGTCAACGACCAGTACCTGGCCCTCGCCCGGACCGTGCGCCACTACCTCATGGCCCGCTGGCTCGAATCGCTGCGCCGCACCCACCAGGGCTGCCAGAAAGTTGTCGGCTACCTCTCCGCCGAGTACCTGCTCGGCCGCCAGCTCGACAACAACCTGCTGGCCTCCGACCTCGACGAGATCGCGGAGGAGGGGCTGGCGAGCTGCGGCCTCAACCTCTCGACGCTGCGCACGCAAGAGATCGAGCCCGGCCTCGGCAACGGCGGCCTGGGCCGGCTGGCGGCGTGCTTCATCGACTCCCTCGCCACGCTCCGAGTGCCGGCCATCGGCTACGGCATCCGCTACGAGTACGGCATCTTCCGCCAGACATTCGTCGACGGCCGCCAGGTCGAGCAGCCGGACACGTGGCTGACGCTGGGCAACCCGTGGGAGTTCCCGCACCCGGAGCGGGCCGTCCGCGTCGACTTCGGCGGCCACGTCGAACACGTCACGGACGGGGAGGGCAACGACCACGCGCGCTGGGTACCGGGCTGGGACGTCCTCGGGGTGCCGTACAACTACATGGTCCCCGGCTTCGAGAACGGCTGGGTCAACACGCTGAGGTTGTGGACGGCCAAGGCCACGAAGGCGTTCGACCTGGCGCTGTTCAACTCCGGCGACTACGTCGCCGCCGTCCGCGCCCAGACGTTCGCCGAGAACATCACGAAGGTCCTCTACCCGGAGGACACGACGCCCCAGGGCAAGGAGCTCCGCCTCCAACAGCAGTACTTCTTCGTCGCCTGCTCGCTCCACGACTACATCGAGTCCCTGGGCGAGGATTTCGACCTGCGCGACCTGCCGGACCGCGTGACGTTCCAGCTCAACGACACGCACCCCGTGATCGCCATCCCCGAATTGATGCGCCTCCTCGTCGACGTCCACGGACTCGACTGGGACGAGGCGTGGGACATCACGCGCCGGTGTTTCAACTACACCTGCCACACGCTGCTGCCCGAGGCGCTGGAGACGTGGCCGGTCGAGGTCCTGGGACGCCTCCTGCCGCGCCACCTCGAGATCATCTTCAAGATCAACGACGCCTTCCTGGCGGACATCCGGGCCGAGTACCCGGGCGACGAGATGCGCGTCCGCCGCGTCTCGATCATCTCGGATTGGCCCGAGCGCTCCGTGCGCATGGCCCACCTGGCGACGATCGCCGCGGTCAAGGTCAACGGCGTCGCCGAACTGCACTCGGAATTGCTGCGCGACAAGGTCTTGCCGGACTTCTCCGAACTCTGGCCGGACAAGTTCACGAACGTCACGAACGGCGTGACGCCGCGGCGCTTCATCAAGTTGGCGAACCCCGACTTGGCGGCCCTGATCACGGACGCGATCGGGCCGGGCTGGCTGACGGACCTGGAGCGGCTACAGGAGCTGGAGCCGAACGCCGAGGACAAGGACTTCCGCAAGGCGTTCCGCAAGATCAAGGCCCAGAACAAGGTCCGGCTGGTCCGGTTCCTGCAGAAGCGGGACGGGATCACGCTGCCGGAAGACACGTTGCTCGACGTCATGGTCAAGCGGCTCCACGAGTACAAGCGCCAGTCGCTCAAGCTGCTGCACATCGTGTCGCTCTACGAGCGGATCACGACGGGCAAGCTGGACCCGGCGAGCGTGACGCCGCGGACGTTCATCTTCGGCGCCAAAGCCGCGCCCGGCTACCGGCTGGCCAAGGAGACGATGCACCTGATGAACGCCGTGGCCGCGACCGTCAACGCGGACCCGCGGGTCCAGGGCATCCTGTCGGTCGCGTTCCCGCCGAACTACAACGTGACGCTGGCCGAGCGCTACATCCCGGCCGCCGACCTGTCGGAGCAGATTTCGCTGGCCGGCAAGGAGGCGTCGGGCACGGGCAACATGAAGTTCGCGCTCAACGGCGCGCTGACCATCGGGACGGACGACGGGGCGAACGTCGAGATCCGCCAGCGGGTCGGCGACGCCAACTTCTTCCTGTTCGGCATGACCGAGCCGGAGGTGGCGGAGCTGGGCGCGCTCGGCTACACGCCGGCCGTGTTCTACGAGTCCAACCCCGACCTCAAGGCCGCCCTCGACCTGATCGCGTCCGGCGCGTTCTCGGAGGGCAACCCGTATACCTTCGAGCCGATCGTGTCGAACCTGCTGTACCACGACCGGTTCATGGCGCTGGCCGACTTCGAGAGCTACGTGGCCACGCAGCAGGAGGTCGACAAGAAATACGCGGACCAGGACGCCTGGACCAAGAGCGCGATCCTGAACGTGGCCCGCTGCGGCTACTTCAGCTCCGACCGCTCCATCCGCGACTACATCGACCGCATCTGGCACGTGAAATCGCTGTAATCGGCCAAGGGGTCGGGCCCTGTGGCGGCGGAGCGAGGAACGAGCGACCGCCGCAGGGCCCGACCCCGTGGCGCCGCTCCGCCACACCCACTGACCCGCCGCCCGATCACAGCCCCCGCCGCCACGACCACAACCAGCCCGCCGACCGGCCAGCCGTCCAAGACCCGGCTGACGGTCCACGTGACCATCAGAACAGGCATGAGTGCGGCGGCGGCGCCGAACCACGTCAGCCAGCGGGGTCCGCGCAGCGCGCGGCTCGGCCGGACGACGGCGCACCAGACGGCCGTCCGCCACGCCGCCAGCGCCACCTCGCGCAAGTTCGGCACGCCGAGGGCCGCGCGCAGCGCGAAGTAGCCGTCGAGGGCGACAAAGGGCACGAGGTTGACCAGCGCCATCGCGAGGTTGACGGCGAGGAACGCGCGGACGGACGCGCCGAGCGGGCCGGGGGCGAAGGCGAGGGGGGCGAGGAGGGCGCCGAGGTGGGCTTGGAGGGTCACGCCGGCGAAGGCCACCTCGACCTGGGCGCGGCGCGGCAGCCGGAAGCTGTCGGCGACATCGCAGAAGAACATGGGCACGAGGTACATCAGCATGAGGCCGAGGCGGCGGGGGCGGCCGTCGGCGGCGACGAGGACGACGCCGTGGGCGAGTTCGTGGAGGAGGCAGGTCACGCCGGCGAGGGTGACGACGAGCCAGGGCAGGGCGTGGCCGGACCCGGGCCCGGCCGGGGCGAACGCCCAGACCGCGGCCTGGAGGAGGAGCCCGACGCTGGCGACGACCCAGGCGGCGCGCCCGCGGAGGAGGCGGGCGGCCGGTTGGAGGAGCCAGCAGAGGATTTCGGGGTCGAACAGCGTCACGCGGACCGTCAGTGGGCGGTGGAAGTCGACCCGGCGTGACCGCGGGGAGGGAACGGGGACGGCGGGCGCGGCCGGGTCGAACGGCCGGATGAGGCCGCCGGCCAGGAGGGCCTTGAGCCCTGCGGTGACGCTGGCGGGCCCCCATCCGCCGGGTGCCCGCGTCATGAGGTCGCACTCGTCCAGCGGGGTCGCGGCGCGCGCGATGACCTGGCACAGGTCGCCGAGTTCGGGGCTGAGCCGGGACACCTGGCGGCCCGGCCGGTAGGCGACCCAGGCGCGCGTCTCGGCCTGGCGCCTGAGTTCAACGCCGGGGACAAGCTCGAACGTGGGGAGGGCGGGTTGAGGGGGCTGAGGGGGTTGACGCAGCGTGGTCATGGCGGAGACTCCTTCGTCCCCGGCGCCGGGCGTGGCACCGGAATTGGTTGATCCACTTCACACCCAAGACCTTGACCCCGCGTCAAGGTCAAGTGGGATCGGGGGCGAATCTGGCAACCGGCTCGATCGTAGCGGCGTCACAGGGCGGGCCCTGGCGTGATCCCAGGCTGGACACAGGCAGAACGCGAGGGCGGGCGAGTTCTTCGCAGAACTCGCCCGCCCTTGGTGGGGGAGACGTGGCAGAGGCATGTCAGCGGCAGCAGACCCACCACCAGCAGGGCGCGTCCACTGCGTCGTAGTCGGTGATGGTGAGGTCGATCGTCCGGTCGGCGTCGGTCGTCGGGTCGACAATGGTCGTGGTTTCGGTCATGAGAGGGGTCCTTTCGGAGGATGGTAAGTGATGACCTGTTCAGCTGTGCCGTGTTCAGTTGTGCTGGTCTCAAGCGAAGACCTTGACCCGGCGTCAAGGTCAAGCCGGGGGGTTGGAGGACTTCAGGCGTTCCCGTACCGCTGTGACCGTGGCTTCCATGACCCGAGCCTGCTGTTCGTTGAACATGTCCACGACGGCCTCCCACAGGGCTGGGTTGCGTGGGCCTGGGTCGGCCTTCGTGTAGACGACCGTCAACACCTCGGTGTACCCGCTGATGACGGCCTCGATTTCCTCCTCCGTCGAGTCCGAGCCGAGCGCGTAAAACCGTACTTCCACATCGCGGAGCCGCTCAAGGTCGGGAGTCCCCGCCAGAGACTCGACCGCATCGTTGATGGCGTCCATGCGTGCCGCCGCGGCGGCATCGCCGAACCGGGAGACCAACTCCATTTGCTTCTTCTCGCGCTCCTCATCCTGGAGCCAGTAGCAGAGCTCAGCATTGCGGCGGGCGATCTCGGCCAGTTCCGGCGGCAGGTCCAGCGGTTTGCCGGCGGCCAACATCTCCTCGGCCAACCGCTGCTGCCGGGCGATCTCGGCGGCCTGGGCGTCGAGCCGGTCCTTGAGCTTCTGGAGCAGCCGGGCGTGCTCCTGGGTGTCGGGCGCCTGGGTGATGACGCGGATTTCGGCCAACGTGAAGCCCATCTGCGTCAACCGCCGGACCCGGGTGAACTCGGCCACGTCGTTGCCGTCGTACACCCGATACTTGGCATACGTGCGCACGGGCGGCGTGACTACTTCTTCCTGCTCGTAGTAACGCAACGTGCGCGGGCTCACGCCGACGAGTTTGGCCATTTCGGAAACCGAGTACTCCATGGGGGACTCCTTCGGAGGCGAAGATCCAGGGCGCAGGACGGGGACATGCCGCACTCTACTCGGCGCGGGACGCAGCGCACCAGGGGATCCCTCCCTGTCACCCTGAGCGAACCTGTCATCCTGAGCGAAGCGAAGGATCTCGCCCGGCATCAAGCCGATCGGATGCCAGTCAGCCCCCCAGGAGTTCGGCGATGAGGCGCCGTTGTTCCTCGATCTCGGTCACGCGGTCCGCGAGTCTCTGATCAAGCTCGCGGAGCAGGTCCGCCGAGGGAGCCCCGCCGGGCGGGCCCAACGCCTCGGCCGCGTCGTCGAGCGACAAGCCCATGGCCGTGAGCTGCCGCAGCCGGAGGAGCCGGACCAGGTGGGCCTCGGAGTACACGTTGCCTGCCGCGGTCCGCTCGGGTTCCTCGATCAGCCCGCGGCCGACGTAGTAGCGGAGGGTTCGGGTCGTCGTGCCCGCGAGGCGGGCGGCCTGCTTGATCGAGTAGCCCTCGGCGGGGTCAAAGGGCCGGCGCGAGCCGCGCCGCCGCGCCGTCACGTCCGGGGCTGGGGACAGAGTCGTCATCATGCTTCCATGAGACAGGTTGACGCCACGTCAGAGTCAAGGCGCGGCACAGGGACGGTGGCGCGCGCGACTGCCCGGTGCGACGCGCGCCACCGTCCCTGATGGGCCGGCCTACTTGGCTCGGCGGGCGTGGGAAACCACCAGCGCCCCGGCAAAGAAGACGAGGATCCAGGCGACGTACAGCCCGAGGCCTGGCCAGAACCCGAACAAGCCGCCCGTCACGGTGTCGCCGCCGATGGCCGACTCAAGGCCGCCCAACACCCAGCGCGTGGTCTTCGGCCAGATGGTCGTGACGACCGTCTCGACGAGGAGTTGGTAGATGACGGACACGAGGATTGCGACCACGGACGACCGCAGCAGGAGGCCGACGGCCACTCCGAGGACGGTGGACAAAGCCAGCAGCAGGACATGTTGCCCCAGGAACAGGCCCAAGCGGTCCGGCAGCGCGTACGAGTGCCCGGCCACTCGGAGGGCCACGGCAGAGATACCCAAGGTGGCGAGGGTGCCGACGAGGCCGACGATGGCCCCGACGACGGCGCCCGCCACGGCCTTGGCTTCGGCAACTGCGACAGGCGAGCCCGAGAAGCCGAGAATCCGGTTGAGGAACCGGGAATGGACGTCACGCGTGGCGATCAGGATGCCGACCACGTTCGTGAACAGGGCGAGCGCAACCGATGAGGTGGACAAGGTGAGGGAGACATCGGCGGCGTCGGCCCGGCCGGCGTTCAGGGCAGGCGCGGCCTGCATGACCATGCCGGCGATGCCGAGGGCCATGAAGGCGATGCCGCCGAGGGCGACGAACCAGTAGACCGGGACCCGGAGGGCCCGGCTCGTTTCGGCCCGGGCGAGCCGGACGGGAGGGAGGAAAACTGCGGTCGACATGTCAGAGTCCTTTCGTGCCGTAGTAGATCTCTTCGACATCCATGAGCGTGGCGTCGAAGTCGCCCTGGAACCGGACCGTGCCATCGTGGATAGCGGTCAGCCGGTCGCAGACGCGGCCCAGTTCGTGGAGGATGTGCGAGGAGACGAGGATGGCCTTCCCCTGGGCAGCGAGGAAGTCGACGAGGTCGCGGAACCAGCCGATGGCGTCGGGGTCGAGGCCGTTCAGCGGCTCGTCGAAGATGAGGCACTCCGGATCGCCGAGGAGCGCGGCGGCGATCTCGACCCTCTTTCGCTGCCCGGTCGACAGCACGCCGACGCGGCGGTTCCAGAAGGGCTTCAGCCCGGTCGTGGCCACGACGGCGTCAACCTCATCCGCCGTCAGGCCCAGGGCCGTGCGGAGGAACTGGAAATTGGCCCGCGCCGACACGGTCGGATCAAGCCCGAGGGCGTCCGTGGCGGCGCCGATGGCCCGTGGCCGCGGGGTCGGCGGCCGCGTGGCGCTGTGGAACGAGACCGTGCCCGCGTCGGGCCGGAGATCGCCGACCAGGATGCGGATGAGCGTGGTCTTGCCGGCGCCGTTGGGGCCTACCAGTCCCATGACATGGCCATGCTCCAGCGTGATCGAGACGTCGTCCAGGGCCACGCAGGAGCGAAACCGCTTGGTCACTCCCGCGGCCGTCAGGCAGGGGGTCATGGACCCGAGGTGCGCCGGACGGCGGTGGTTCGCGGGGGTCACGGGGGTTTCGGGGAAGGCTGTGCCGAAGGCGTGCCGGGGGATGGGCGGCGCGTCGGCCACGAGCGTTGCAGTTGAGTCAGACATCGGTAGTCCTTTCTGCCGAGGGGCCGGGCCCCATCGATTTGTGCCGGCAACCACTCCACAGGTTGACGCGGCGTCAAGGTCAAGCCCGGCGTCCTGTCCTTGACCTTGCCCCTACGTCAGCCCCTACCGTCGGCCTCGGCTCGCGCTCCCTCGCACGGCGCTCCCAGGACACCGAACCCGGCCGACTGCTCGACCAGAGCGGGCGCGGACCACGACATTCACGACTCCGACACAGAACAGGACAACCAACATGACCACCCATCCCACCAACCAGTCTCCCCATTCCTCGCGGGCCACCCGCGTCGTTCGGGCCCTCGCTCTGGGCGCTGGTTTGGCCCTCGCGGCCGGTACCCTCGCCGTGGCCCCCGCCGAAGGCGCCAGCTTCAGCCCGCCCGTCCTCGTCAAGCCCCCGATCTTCCAAGACGCCCCCTACTGGGTGGCCCCGATCACCACGGCGCCGGTCAACAAGACCATCACGGCCACGGTCCAGTGGGGCATGCCGCACTCGGGCCTCGTCTGCGCCATGGTCTATCCGGGCTTCAAGTCGAGCCCGGCCGGAGTGACGGGAACCGTCGTCTCCCGAACCCTGACCGCTACGACAGTCACGCTGACCGCCGCGAAACCTGGCACCTACAAGGTCACTTACGGCTACGACAGCTGCCACATGTCCCCGGCACTGACCGTGCGCTTCGTATAGACAACGATCCAGCGAACCACGGGGCTGTCGGGGGGCCGGGACTTCAGTCCCGGCCCCCCGTGGCGTGCCCTAGCGAGTAGAGGCTGGACTCAGCGAGGCGGCTCAGTGGGTCCTGACTTGGCGCGGTGGTCAGCTACCGTGACGCCGCCTAGACAGGCTGCCAACGCGGCCATGATGATGACATAGAGGGTCTCGGAGCTGTCGTCGACGACATGGAACTGGGCGAGCACGAATAGGGTCAAGGCGACGACAAAGGCCAAGATGCAGGCGGCATTGGCCACCATGGTGCCTGTGATCTTCTTGGGTTCGGACATGGATCCTCACTTGGGGGGTACGGGGCCTACAGCCGCGAGTGAGGTGGACCCCAAAGCCCGGACAAATGGAAATTTAGTTTTCGGCCTGTTCGGTCAGGCGTCGTTCGTATTCTAGTGGCGGGAGGTAGCCCAGGGCTGAGTGTCGGCGGCGGGCGTTG